>CAZVOY010000057.1:0-10427 GCA_964628865.1 uncultured Lachnobacterium sp.
TTAGAATCCAGCAGGCAAATGCAGATGGTCTTAAGATGTTAAAAGAATCTGCTCCAGATCAGGCAGTTCTTCAGATTAAGAGCTTAGAAGCTTTTGCAAAAGCAGCAGACGGAAATGCAACCAAGATTATTATCCCTTCAGACATTCAGGGAATCGCCGGTCTCGCAACATCTGTTGTAGAAATTGCAAAAACAAAATAATAGATATTGTGCTTGAAAATAGGAGGTTACCCATATGTTGGGTAGCCTCTTTTTTTTTCTTAAAACCTCCGCTTTATCGGTCAAAAATGCTTTATTTACAAGGGAAAAAATGCTATACTAATGATTACCTATGAGGTGATCAGAGGAGTAATTTTTATGAATAGAAAGTATAAGCTTAGAGGAAGATTGGGGCTGTTTTTTAACTGGCCAATGGTATTAACCGTAATTCTACTTTTGTTAAATGTAGGTGTATATGTATATGATGTGAAAAGCGGAGCGTTTGTTTCTGCGTTTATTGCGATGTATGGAATAGCTGCTTTTGTCGTTCACATTTTGAATGAAAAATATTTAGTACAGGAAGTAGTAGGTTTCGCTACCCAGTATTCAACTGTACAAAAGAAGCTATTAAACGAATTTGAAATTCCATATGTACTTTTAGATAGCTCTGGAAAAATTATGTGGTCAAACGAGAAGTTTATGGAAGTGACTGAGATTGATCGAAAATATCACAAGTCAATTACCTCCTTATTCCCAGGTATCACAAAAGAATTTTTACAGAAAAATACAAAGGCTACAGAAATTGAAGTTTCTTATGAAGATAGCGAATATAGAGTTGCTATCCATCGAGTTATGTTTGATGAGATGATGGAAGAAAAAATAAACTTCGATGTGAATCCTGCAAATGAATATATGATAGCATTGTATTTCTTTGATGAAACAGAGTTAAACAATTACAAGCTTGCAAATATCGAACAGAAGCAGGTGGCAGCTTTGGTTTACATTGACAACTATGATGAAGCACTTGCTAGTATTGAAGATGTAAAACGTTCCTTACTTACGGCACTTATTGACCGAAAGGTTACGCAGTACTTTACAAACGTGGATGCATTGGTTCGTAAAATTGAAAAAGATAAGTATTTCGTTGTATTTAAGTACAAGTATTTAAGTCAGTTAGAAGAAGATAAATTTAGTATCTTAGAAGAAGTAAAGAATGTTAAAGTAGGAAATGAAAGGGCTGTTACTTTGAGTATCGGTGTAGGTCTCAAAGGGGACGGCTATAATGAAAACTACGAATATGCCAGAGCAGCGATTGACTTAGCATTAGGCCGAGGCGGCGATCAGGCGGTTGTAAAAGTAAAAGGTCTCATCCATTACTATGGAGGAAAGACAGAACAGGTAGAAAGAAATACACGAGTAAAGGCTCGAGTAAAAGCATTGGCACTTCGTGAAATTATGGAAGGCCGTGACAATGTAGTTATTATGGGTCATAGCATTTCGGATGTCGACTCTATTGGTGCAGGTATCGGTATTTACTGTGCAGCAAAAGTTCTTGGCAAGAAAGCGCAGATAGTAGTAAATGACCCAACCAGTTCGGTGCGTCCACTTATGGAATGTTTCCGAGTAGAAAATGGTTATCCAGAGGATTTGTTTATTGATAGCGAAACAGCAATTGATATGACAGGACGTAATACTTTGGTTATGGTAGTAGATACCAATAAGCCAAGTTATACAGAATGTCCAGAAATCCTTAAGAAGACCGACCATATCTGTGTATTTGACCATCACAGACAGGGTAGTGAAGTAATTGAAAATCCAGTATTGTCATATATCGAACCATATGCTTCGAGTGCCTGTGAAATGGTTGCAGAAGTATTGCAATATTTCCAGGAGGATTTCAAACTAGATCCAAGAGAAGCAGATTGTATTTATGCTGGTATCCTGATTGACACCAACAACTTTATGACAAAAACAGGTGTTAGAACGTTTGAAGCAGCAGCATATTTGAGAAGATCTGGTGCGGAAGTAACTCGTGTACGTAAGATGATTCGTAACGATATGGCTGCATACAAAGCCCGCGCAGAAGCAGTTCGCAGTGCAGAAGTATATCAGAAAGCATTTGCAATTTCGGTATGTCCTGCAGAAGAAGTAGAAAGCCCTACTATCGTAGGCGCTCAGGCAGCGAATGAATTATTAAATGTAATTGGAATTAAGGCGTCTTTCGTATTGACAGAATACCATGGAAAAATTTTCGTAAGTGCCCGCTCAATCGATGAAATTAATGTTCAGATTATTATGGAACGTCTCGGTGGCGGTGGACACTTAAATGTAGCTGGTGCACAGCTCGAAGATTGTACCATCGATTCTGCAAAACAGATTATCAAGGACACACTTGATGAGATGCTGAAAGAGGGAGATATTGAAACATGAAAGTAATTTTATTAGAAGATGTAAAGGCCCAGGGAAAAAAGGGGGAAATCATCGAAGTTAGTGATGGTTATGCACGCAATGTCCTTATTGCAAAAAAATTAGGCGTAGAAGCTACACCAAAGAACTTAAATGATTTAAAGCTTCAGAAACAGCATGAAGCAAAAGTAGCTCAGGAGCAGTATGAAGCAGCAGTAGAGCTTTCTAAAGTAGTGGAAGAACAGAAAATTGTCGTAAAAGTGAAATGTGGTGATGGCGGACGTGTATTCGGTGCTGTTTCTACAAAAGAAATTGCGGCAGCCACAAAAGAACAGACAAATTTAGATTTAGATAAAAAGAAAATGCAGCTTAGCGACCCAATCAAAGCATTGGGTACTTATGAAATCCCTGTGAAACTTCATCAGAAGGTCACAGCAAAATTGACCGTACAGGTTGTAGAAGGATAAGTTAGAACGGAGGAATCCATTTTGGAGGAAGCTATTGTAAAGCGTGTGATGCCAAACAGCAAAGAGGCAGAACAGTCCGTAATTGGTTCCATGCTGATGGATAGAGATGCTGTTGTCACAGCATCGGAAATGCTTCATAAGGATGATTTTTATTATCAGCAATATGGTATTGTTTTTGAAGCAATGGTGGAATTGTTTACGGCAGGTGAGCCTATCGATTTGGTTACACTGCAGAATAAATTAAAACAAAAAGATGTTCCAGAAGAAATTTCTGACTTAGTGTTTGTTAGAGATTTGATGAACACAGTTCCAACTTCTGCGAATGTAAAATATTACGCAAACATTGTAAGTGATAATGCGGTAAAAAGAAGATTGATTCGAGTTACAGAAAGCATTGAAAATGAATGTTATGCAGGAAAAGAAAGTTTAGATAGTGTATTGGCAAAAACAGAAAAAGATGTGTTTGCTTTGCTTAGTAGTCGTTCGGGTGGTGATTTTGTGCCAATCCGACAGGTTGTTTTAAACGCACTAGAAAAAATCGAAAACGCATCTAAGCAGTCTGGTACCGTAACAGGTATTCCTACAGGATTTATTGACTTGGATTACAGAACGGCAGGATTGCAGCCATCGGATTTGGTTCTAGTAGCAGCCAGACCATCTATGGGAAAAACTGCATTTGTACTTAACATTGCTCAGAATGTAGCATTCCACGAAGGAAAAAGCGTAGCGATTTTCTCATTGGAAATGTCAAAAGAACAGTTGGTAAACCGTCTGTTCTCCTTGGAAGCACATGTAGATGCGCAAGCTCTTCGTACTGGTAATCTGTCAGATGCAGACTGGGAACAGTTAATCGAAGGTGCTGGCGTAATTGGCGAGTCAAAATTGATTATTGACGATACACCAGGTATTAGTATTTCGGAATTGCGTAGCAAATGCAGAAAATACAAATTAGAACATGGGTTAGATATTATTATCATTGACTACCTACAGCTGATGACAGGTTCTGGACGTGGATCAGAATCCCGTCAGCAGGAAATCTCAGAAATTTCACGTTCGTTAAAGGCATTGGCGCGAGAATTAAATGTACCAGTTGTAGCATTATCTCAGCTATCCCGTGCGGTGGAACAGAGACCAGATCACAGACCGATGATGTCCGACCTTCGTGAGTCAGGAGCCATCGAGCAGGATGCCGACGTAGTAATGTTTATCTATCGAGAAGACTACTACAATAAAGACGTTGCAGAGGAAAACAAAAACGTTTCAGAAATTATTATTGCAAAACAACGTAACGGCCCTATTGGAACCGTACGACTTGCGTGGTTACCACAGTACACTAAGTTTGGTAATCTGGATAGGTAGGTTTGTCATATGCTGTCAAAACTTGCGATGAAAAATATTTGAACGTCATTAGGACAACCACTATAATACGTTTATAAGGGTTGTCCTTTTAATATTATGCAAGGAGGAATCGATGTGGAAAAAGTACGTTACATGATTTCAGATGCAGCCGACATGGTGCATGTGGAAACCCATGTGTTACGTTACTGGGAAGAGGAACTCGATTTGGCAATACCTAGAAATGAGATGGGCCATCGATACTACACACGAGAGAATATCAAGGAATTTCAAAGGATAAAAGATTTGAAGGATCAGGGATATCAGCTAAAAGCGATACGAATGATTTTGCATAACGGAACGATAGAGCCGTTAGATGCGCAACAAATGGCAGTCATGCAGGAAAAAACGGAACTGCCAACAGAGGTAAAAACAACACCTGCGACGCAGAATGTACATACACTCACGCCAGAGGAACGCATGTGCCAATTTCGCGAATTGATGAGTGATATTGTGGGACAGGCTATCGCACAAAATAATGAAGCATTGAGTGAGTCTATCGGACAGGATGTACAGGAATTGGTGTTAAAAGAGATGAATTATCTCATGCGAGAACAGGATGAAGCGCAGGAAGAACGATATCGAAAACTGGATGCTGCCATTCGTGGAAGCGTTCGCAAGAAATCTTTATTTAGAAAAAAGAAGGAATCATAAATAGATTTACGTGGAGATAAAATGAAAAACAAGTTACCAGGTTACAGAAAAAATATCATAAAAATACTCGCAGGATTTTTCCTGTTCTTTCCATGGATTACGTATACAAAAATCTTGGAATATGATGAGGCGCAGCAGAAAGTTTTTAGTAACACCGCCGGATTGGGATTGGATTTCTTTTTGTATTATAAAGAAATGATTCTAATCTTCATGGCAGTCTTTTTTGTACTGTGGTTTTTAGGAGAAAGAGTATTAGTAGAAAAGAAAGATAACAACGTGCCATTGATAAAGGGGGATAACAAGTGGCTCTTCGTTTTTTCTGGAATATTTGTCGGTTTTGCGATTTTTTCTACTATTCTATCGGATTATAAAAAGAGTGCACTTTGGGGTTCGCCTACCGAGGCGGAAGGACTTTGGGTGTTAATTGGATATGTAGTTTTGATTCTTGCTTTTTATAATTATTTCGCCAACGAATATGGAATTGGGCTGATGAAGATTTCAATTACTGCAGTAGGTGTAATAACCATTTTGTTGTCATTAGTAGAATGGTTTTATAAACCGTTGTTGGAAATTGATTTTGTGAAGTCGTTAGTTTCGCCGGCGGAATATGCAGAAGTCATGGCATCGGTAGAGGCAAGTGTTTTCGAGAGCGCTATTTCCTTGACCATGTATAACCCAGGTTATTATGGTGGTTTTGTTTGTCTGTTATTGCCATTCGCGTTGTCGTTTTGTCTGGGCGCAGAAAAGTTGTTGCATCAGATTTTATATGGAGTAATGAGTGCAGGTTTGATGTTTTGCGTCGTAGTGGCAAATACGACAACCTCTTTATATATTGCGATTATAGAAGTTGTATTAGTTATTGCATTTTCTATCTGGAAGGCCAAAGAGAAAAAGAAGCTCGTAATGAAATCTGGCGTTTTAGCAACAGGAGTACTGATAGCATTACTTCTTTTCTCTGCACTTAGCGGAAATGATTTGCTAGGTGTTTTGTCTAATTCGAATTCTGCTACAGGTAAAGTGGTGGAGGATCGATTTGAGATAACAGATATCACATTGGAAAATAAGGCCTTAATAATAGAAGGCGAGGATGTGGATTTATGTATCGCTGTTTCAGAGGGAATTCTCATCTTTAGCGATGAAAATGGAAATACGCTTGATTTAGAGTATACAAACGAAGGCTATGTGATTCAAAGCGACGGGTATGAAAATATCAAAATAGACATTGTCTATAATAGCGCTGAGAATGGAGAAATCGCCTCTAGAATTTTGGTAGACGCAGGTTATGAGTATGCTATTGGTTTTTATGTTTTAAGAGATGGGACGATTACAGGAATCGGAACAAATGGTGACATTGTGACCGATATAGAAGGAAACGAGATTTCGGATGCATGGAAGCAATATTATGGACTTTTTACAGGTCGAGGATATGCGTGGATAAATTCTCTGCCAATCTTAAAAGATACCATTCTAGTGGGTGTCGGACCTGGAAATTTTGCGCATTACTTTAATCACAATGATTATATGGGGTTGTTACAAACCCACGGAAATGCCTATTCCATTATCGACAAGCCACATAATATGTATTTACAGTATGCAATTCATCTTGGGATTCCAGGAATGATAGCTTTTTTTGCAATTATCGTGGTGGCGCTTGTAAAAGGAGTAAAAATCTGGAAGGAAAACAGAGTACAAAATGCATCCGTGGATACGATGCATCTAGGAGCTATAATAGCAGTTGGTGGATTTTTGATTTACGCATGTATCAATGACAGTATCATTACAGTTACCCCTGTGCTTTGCATGGTGGTAGGACTTTTGCTTGCTATGACTTATATGAAGAAGAATAAATAGGAAAGAAAAAAGCCTGTCAACAAATGTTGACAGGCTTTTTTATGTACTCATTTCATTAAGCGTTGATAGCACCAACTGGACAAGCGCCAGCACATGTACCACAATCTACACATGAATCAGCGTCGATAACGTACTGTCCATCACCAGCTGAGATAGCGCCTACTGGACATTCGCCTTCACATGTTCCACAGCTTACACAAGCGTCAGAAATAACATATGCCATAATTTTGTTCCTCCTTATAAAATAATGATCATTATTAAAGTCCGAAATGACTTATTGCTATTTTAGTACAATTCGTGGAAAAGTGCAAGTAATTACAGACAATTTGTTGATTTGTTGACAAGAAAATTCTTCCTATACTATAATAAGCAAAAGCAAGCTTAGAGGAAACATACTGAGCTGTTTTGGAGAGATGATACATGAAAACAATACTTTATAAAATAGATGTAGAAAACATAAATCCTGACCAGCTACAAGAAGCAGGGAATCTCATAGCAGCAGGCGAATTGGTAGCCTTTCCAACGGAAACCGTATATGGTTTAGGCGGTGATGCACTACATCCTGACGCTGCAAAAAAAATATACGAAGCAAAAGGTCGTCCTTCGGACAATCCGCTGATTATTCATATTGCGGAAGTTTCCGATTTGGAACGCGTAGCAAAGGTAGTACCAGAGCAGGCAAAGAAACTGGCAGATGCATTTTGGCCAGGTCCACTTACCATGATTGTATGGAAAAAAGAAGAAGTGCCATATGCAACTACAGGAGGTTTGGAAACGGTAGCAGTTCGTATGCCAAATCACCCAGTTGCGTTAGAGTTAATTCGAAAAAGCGGCAAGTTGATTGCAGCGCCAAGCGCGAATACCTCAGGTCGACCTAGTCCTACAGAGGCACCCCACGTCATGGGAGATTTGGAAGGGCGTATTGCTATGGTATTGGATGGTGGTCCAGTTGGAATAGGAATTGAGTCTACCATTATAGATTTAACAGAACCAACACCTATGATTTTAAGACCGGGTTATATCACTCCTGAAATGTTGTCCGAAGTTTTAGGAGAAGAGGTTATCATAGACCCAGGGATTATCGCTGCGGATGATACGACAAAACCAAAGGCTCCGGGAATGAAATATAAACATTACGCTCCAAAAGCGGATATGGTTATCGTGGATGGAGAAAAGGATGCCGTAATCCAAAAGATAAATGCACTTACAGAAGAGGCTCGCAAAGAAAGAAAAAACGTAGCCGTTATTGCAACAGAAGAAACAAAGGACGATTACATCGCCGATGTAGTGCTGAGCATAGGAAAACGAGAAGATGAGGATTCCATTGCAAAGCATATGTATAAAATTTTAAGAGATTGTGATACATTAGATGTAGAAATCATTTACTCGGAAAGTTTTAAGACGCCTAGAATCGGACAGGCGATCATGAATCGTTTATTGAAAGCTGCAGCTCATCAGGTAATTCACCTGTAGTAGCGGGAGGAAAATATGGAAGTATTAGAAAGAATTATTTTTGTTGGTCGTTCGGGAACCTGTCGCGAACCAATGGCCATGGGAATTTTAAGTGATATGTCCCTAAAATTGGACGTGGAAGTTTTAGCGAGGGGCTTGGTGGTGTCATTTCCCGAGCCAATAAACGGAAAAGCAGAGGCGGTGCTGATCAGTAATGGTATTACACTAGAGAATTTCACATCGAAAGCACTCACAGAAGAAGATATTACAGAAAACACTTTAATCCTTACTATGGAACAGGTGCAGAGAAAAAAGGTGTTAGAACAGTTTGAAAATACCCACGTAGAAAATGTATATGTTCTTACAGATTTCGTAGGTGATGAATTAGAAATATTAGACCCATATGGCGGAAGCCTTCAGTCTTACGGTCTTTGTTACGAAACATTACGTAAGAGTATTAAAAAGTTGGTAAAAATGTTAAATGAATAAAAAAATACCCAAGAAGAGTGGAAAAAGCTTCTTGGGTATATTTTTTTTATTAAAAAAATGTTAAATTTTTATCAAAAATGGTCAAATTGGCCTTTCTGTACCCTTAAATTTATGGACAAATTACGTAAAAATGGTATAATAATATATAACTTTGTGTTTTAAAAGGGAATTATATGAAAAAGAGAAATAACAGGTTAATACTAGAGTCTTTTTCTATGGTCTCACAATTCAGTATAAATATGCTGGTACCGATTGGTTTATGTGTGGCATTAGGAGTATGGCTCGGAGACAAGTACGATATAGATTGGATTGTAATTCCATTGTTTTTTTTAGGGGCTGCAGCTGGATTTAATAATATATACCAGATATCAAAAAAGTTCCTGAAAAACCCAGATGGAAGCACAAAGAAGGAGAACGATGTTAAAAAGAATTAACCCCTCGCTACCAGGACTTGTAGCAGGAATTATTATATATGGTCTTGTAATTCAGTTTACAGGAGTATGGTTTGTAGATGATAAACTAGGTTATTCCATAGGACTTTGGTATGGAATAGCAATTGCCATAGGAATGGGTATCAACCTTGCGGTTGTGATTTACGATTCGGTAACATTCTATGGCGAAGGCGATGCCAATAAGCGGGTGGTAGCAAAATCTATGCTACGCTACATTGTAGTAGCAATCCTGTTTTTTATATTGGGCTATTTTGAATTCGGTAATTTGTTTACCGCCTTTTTAGGAGTGATGGGGCTGAAGATTTCAGCATACCTGCAGCCACTCTTAAATAAGTTAGTTAACAAATTGTTGGGAAGAGATGATGCGGCTTCCAATGATGAAAATAGTGAAAAGGAAAAAATAAATAAGGAGGTGACTATGTGAATCAAGCGATTTTATTGTCGTCATCGGGTGACATTGACTTTATGATTCATGGGATTATTCCCATAGAATTCATGGGTACGACGGTTTGGATTACGACATCGCACGCCTGTATTTTGATTGTTATGGCAATTATTATCGGCTTTTGTATTGTTGCAAATCGCATTTTAAAGAAGGCCACGGATGTACCGGGTGCTGGACAAAATGTGATTGAGCTGATTGTAGAGCTATTGCAAGGTATGGTACAGGATTCTATGGGAAAATGGGCTCCAGGATTTGTAAATTATATCGGTACGATATTTATTTTTATCCTGATAAGCAACATTTCCGGCCTGCTAGGTTTAAGACCACCTACAGCAGATTATGGTACGACACTTTGTTTAGGTCTGATTACATTCTCTCTGATTCACATCAATACATTTAAGCATCAGAGTTTGAAACAGATATGGATCGACAAATGCTCGCCATTGCCACCATGGTTGCCAATCTGGCTGCCAATCAACTTAATCAGTGATATCGCGGTTCCAATTTCATTGTCACTTCGTTTGTTCGCAAACGTTTTGTCGGGAACAGTTATGATGGCATTGATTTACGGTTTGCTGAGAATTGTAGCACTTGCATGGCCAGCCGTACTACACGTATATTTTGACTTGTTCTCTGGAGCAATTCAGACATACGTATTCTGTATGTTAACTATGACATACATTTCAAATGCCTGCGGAGACGCAGACTAAAATCAAAAAAGAAAATGAAGTTTAATTATTTAGGAGGATTTACATTATGGATATTAACGGACAGGATTTAATTAGAGCATGTTCAGCAATCGGTGCAGGTTTAGCAGTTATCGCAGGTATCGGACCTG
>CAZVOY010000058.1:0-9894 GCA_964628865.1 uncultured Lachnobacterium sp.
TGTAACCTGTGATTTATGTAATATTATGTTACGTGATTCTGCACATATTCAGGAATTTGAAGCAGAGTGGAGGAATCGTAAAAATCGTAGAGCTGGTAAACCTGAAATTTTGCCATTATATGATATGAATGATGCAAATGGAGTAATTCCTCATTTCATACCATGTGATTATCATAGTAAAATTCATGTTTGTGACGATTTGGAAATTCAATTTGTGGATGCAGGTCATTTATTAGGTTCTTCTTCTATTGAAATTTGGATAAAAGAAGATGGCGTTAGTAAAAAATTGGTATTTTCTGGTGATATTGGAAACGAACATCGTCCATTGATTAAGAATCCAGAATTTATCAAAGACGCAGACTATGTCATTATGGAATCTACATATGGTAATCGTGTCCATGAAAAACCAGTAGATTATGCTGTGGAATTGGCTGAGGTTATGAAAGAAACATTTACAAGAGGTGGAAACCTTGTTATTCCAGCTTTTTCCGTAGGTCGTACACAGGAAATGCTATATTTTCTTCGTCGTATTAAAACAGAAGAACTTTTACCAGAGTTTCCAAACTTTGAGGCAGTGGTAGATAGTCCGCTTTCAGTAGAAGCCACAAATGTTTTTCATAAAAATGTGTCAGAGTGTTTTGATGAAGAAGCATTGTCATTGGTAAATCAGGGAATCAATCCAATTAAATTTCCAGGACTTAATGTATCGGTTACAAGTGATGAATCAAAGATGATAAACTTTAACCCAAATCCAAAGGTTATTATTTCTGCTTCAGGTATGTGTGAAGCTGGACGTGTTCGTCATCATTTAAAACATAATCTATGGAGAGCAGATTCCACCGTTATGTTTGTAGGTTATCAGGTTCCAGGAACACTTGGTAATGCGTTGCTTAGTGGTGTAGAAAAGGTAAAACTATTTGGTGAAGAAGTAGAAGTACGTGCTAAAATCGTAAATTTACCTGGTATCAGTGGTCATGCAGATCAGCCACATCTTTTAGAGTGGGTCAAAGCATTTGGAGATACACCTACCAAAGTATTTGTTGTACATGGAGATGAAGATGCAGCGGTATATTTTTCGGAATTAGTAAAGAAGGAAATAGGTATAGATGCCGTAGCACCTTATAGTGGTGATGTCTATGACTTAGAGACGGGTTTGTGTATTCAGCAAGGTTCACATAAGCTGGCAGTGAAGAAGAAACAGGTGAAAGCGCAGGGCGTATTTGCTCGCCTTATCGCTGCAGGAGAAAGACTCATGGCTGTTATACATAAGTGCGAAGGTATGGCAAACAAGGATTTGGCGAAATTTGCCGATCAAGTAAATTCATTATGTGATAAATGGGATAGATAAAAAAAGATGCATTTAATAAACGAAAGCATAAGTAACATTGAAATTTGCAACAAAAATCTATATCATGGAACGTCTATAAAAGGCGTTCTCTTTGATATGGATGGAATAGTAATCGACACAGAAAAGTTGTATACACGTTTTTGGCAGGAAGCCGCACAAAGTCTTGGTTATCCGATGACCTATGAGATGGGACTTGGGATGAGAAGCCTTAGTTTAGAAGCGGGTGAACGACAGTTAAAGGCTTATTTGGGACAGGACATAGATTATCATCAGGTGCGAAACAAACGTATTGAAATGATGTCGGCTTACATTGAGGAAAATGGAGTAGAGACAAAGCCTGGTATCCATGAACTATTGTCTTTTCTAAAAGAAAAAGGAATTAAAACTGCGATTGCCACATCCTCGCCATTGGACAGAGCAAAAACGTATTTGGGACAAGTTGGACTGGCAGATGACTTTGATGAAATAATCAGTGGTCATATGGTAGAAAAGGGAAAGCCAGAACCAGATATTTATTTGTTTGCTGCATCGCAGCTTGGATTGAGACCAGAGGAATGTTTGGTGCTTGAGGATTCTCCTACGGGAATATTGGCGGCACATAGAGCGGGATGTGTGCCTGTGATGATACCAGACCAAGATGCGCCTGATGAAGTGATAAAAAGAAATTTATATGGAGTTGTAAAATCATTACAGACAGTAATAGATTTGTTTGCTGTTTTATAGCAATTGTTGTATGATAACAAAATGAATACGAAACTAAAGATACAGGATATAACAAAAATTGCATTATGTGTTGCTTTACTTTGTGTGACTTCTTTTTTTGTAGTACCATTGCCGTTTACAACGATTGTGCTTAGTTTGCACACAGTTATGGTAAACGTAATCGGATTAATACTAAAACCAAAAGAAGCGTGCTACACCATTTTAACTTACTTATTAATGGGATTAATCGGACTTCCAGTATTTTCTGCAGGTACATCTGGACCAGGAAAATTATTTGGACCGACAGGAGGATACTATTTTGGTTTTCTTTTTGCCGTAATTGCTATTAGTTTATTGCGAGGAAAGAAAAATTCTCTTGTAAGATACTGTGTTACAACCATTGCCATTGGGATACCAATACAGCATGTGTGTGCTTTGTTTTTCATGTGTATGCATAATGGGTGGGAATTAGGAACAGCTTTTTTAACAGTTTCTTTGCCATTTTTGGTGGGAGATATTATAAAATGTGTCGTGGCCTCCATTATCGGAGTGGCGTTAAATCGAGTACTAAAATAGTTTATAAAAATGCGCACCTAGGTTAAATAGGTGCGCATACTTTTTAGTGCATTCTTTTCTAATCTTGAAACCTGTGCCTGTGAAATGTGAATTTGTTCTGCCACTTCAATTTGTGTTTTTCCTTCAAAAAACCGCAGTCGAATAATCTGTTCATCTCTGTCATTTAGTTGTTTCATAGCAGTAGAGAGGGAGAGATCTTCAATCCAGGTTTCTTCTTTGTTTTTCTTGTCCGAAATTTGATCCATAACATAAAGCGTATCACCACTATCCGTATAAACAGGATCAAAGAGACTTAGTGGAGTCTGAATGGCATCTAAGGCGTAAACAATATCTTCTTTTGGAATTTCACATTCTTTGGAGATTTCATCTAGGGTAGGTTCGTGAAAGGAATTTCGTGAAAGCATTTCTTTTGCATGAATGGCTTTATATGCCGTATCACGTAGCGAGCGAGGAATACGATAGGAACTGTTATCTCGCAGATAACGTCGAATTTCACCGATTATCATTGGAACTGCATAAGTACTGAATTTTACGCCGATGGTCGGGTCGAAGTTATCTACGGACTTCATCAGTCCGATACAACCAATTTGAAATAAATCATCGAGATTTTCATTGTGGTTGGAAAAGCGACGGATGACGGAGAGTACGAGACGCAGATTACCTTGGATGTAAGTTTCTCTTGCTTCCATGTCACCAGCTTTGATTCGTTTGAACAATTCTTCTTTTTCTTCTTCTTTGAGTATAGGAAGTTTTGCGGTGTTGACCCCGCATATGTCAACTTTGTATGTGCCCATAAAAAAGACTCCTGTATAGCTAAATTTTCTATACAAGAGTCTTTGCATTTTTATCAAATTTTATGCAAAATTTTAATCTTAATGACGATGCATTGAGAAGGAATCCATATCATAATTTTCTAAGTTTTCATGAATGTTTCGTTCATCCGATTGTGAGAGAAGAGTATCGCGGTCTTTTTTAGCAGAAATGGAATCTTTGTATGCACTAGGTCCACCAACACATCCGCCATCACAAATCATACCTTCGATAAAGTCTTCTGGTAATCGTGCAACTTTCATTAATACAAGTGCTTTTTTACATGCGGCAGCACCATTTGCTACGTGTACTTTTGCATCAATGTTTTCTTCTGATTCTTTTAGGCTCTGAAGTACAGCTTCCGTCACGCCACCTGAAGTAGCAAAACGTTTTCCATAAACAGAACCTGTCTGTTTTTCGGATTCCGTTGGTTTCAATACAACATCTTTGGCACTCATGATAGCTTCAATTTCTGAATATGTTAAGACATAGTCGGCATTGCCCTCGATTTTCTGATCTACCACTTCGGATTTTTTAGAAATACATGGTCCGATAAATACGGTAACTGCTTCAGGTTCTCTGGCTTTAATCAAACGTGAGACAGCACACATTGGAGAGATTGTAGTTGAGATGCAATCTGCTAATTCAGGATAATGTAAACGAACCATATTTACAAAAGCTGGACAGCAAGAAGTTACTTTTTTCTTTCCATCTTTGTAGCTTTCAGCCCATTCTTCAGCTTCATAAGCAGCGGTCATATCTGCACCGAGACTTACATCATAGCAGTCTGTGAAGCCAATCTCAAGCATTGCGTTTCT
The DNA here is from genome assembly GCA_964628865.1 of uncultured Lachnobacterium sp. Taxonomy (GTDB): domain Bacteria; phylum Bacillota; class Clostridia; order Lachnospirales; family Lachnospiraceae; genus Roseburia. Next base: position 4,255 of record CAZVOY010000058.1, read on the forward strand.
CCAACTATCCATGGTTATGTCTGCACCATATTGCCCTATCGTAGCTGGAGCAATCATTGCATAAACAGATTTACCCGATTTTATAGCATTGATTACATCTACAATAGAGGTCTTTGTACCAATTGCTCCAAACGGACAGCTGTGAATACATTTGCCGCAAGCAATACATTTGGATTTATCAATAATGGAAATACCATATTCATCATAGGAAATAGCATCTACAGGACATGCATTCTTACAAGGTCTTTTTAAATGCGCAATTGCGTTGTATGGACAAGCTGCAGCACATTTACCACATTCTTTACATTTGTTTGCATCAATGTGAGAGCGGTATCTTCCTGGGCGAATTGCGTTAAAGTTACATGCGTTGATACATGCCTTTCCAACACAGTTCTGACAGTTATCTGTTACCGTATATGTAGAAATAGGACAGTCCTCACAAGCAGAACTGATTACCTGCATGATATTTCCATCATCCACAGGTCCAGCAGATTTGCCCTCTGCTAATCTAACACGTTGTCGGATGATTTCTCTTTCTTTATAAATACAACAACGGAATTGTGGAGTTGGTCCTGGAATTAATTCAAAAGCAATAGAATCTCTTTTTGCATCCAATTCGCCTTCAAACGCCAGCTTAGCCACGAGGTCTAATACCTGATGTTTTATTTTGATTACGTTTTCATCTGCGTTCATGTGTTACTCCTTTGTGAATTGTTAACTTTTTAACCGAGATAATTATAAACAACTTGGTAAAAAAAACCAATAGTTATATTGTTTTTATTATAGGACAATGTAATTTTTCGTTCCAAAAAATACCATATAGTGTTAAAATATTAACAAATTGAGTGCTGTAAATGTAGAATAAGAAAGGATAGAACAGAAGATGGCATGTTTAACCCTAAAAAAATCAAATTGCAAAAATTGTTATAAATGTATTCGTCATTGCCCTGTGAAAGCAATTCGTTTTTCTGGAAATCAGGCGAACATTATAAAGGAAGAGTGTATTTTATGTGGACAATGTTTTGTAGTATGTCCGCAAAATGCAAAACAGATTGTAGATGAAACAGAAAAAGTAAAGGTGCTTTTACAAGGGAGTGACCCTGTTATTGTCAGCCTCGCTCCATCTTTCATAGCAAATTATGAAGGTGTTGGAATTCATGCTATGCGAGAAGCATTGAAAAAATTGGGATTCTATGATGTAGAGGAAACTGCTATCGGAGCGACAATTGTAAAAAATGAATATGAGAGAATGTTAGCAGAAGAAGAGCGTGATATTCTCATTGCATCTTGTTGCACTTCAGTTAATCTTTTGATTCAAAAATATTTTCCTAGATTAACCGAGTATTTGGCAGATGTTGTTTCGCCAATGGTTGCACATTGTCAGGATATAAAAAAACGTTTTCCAAATGCAAAGACTGTATTTATTGGACCATGTGTATCAAAAAAGTATGAAGCAGAAATTAGCAATGGTGTAGTAGATGCAGTACTTACTTATGAAGATTTGTCGAAATGGTTAAAAGAAGAAAATATTAAATTGGAGCAGAAAATGGATGCATCAGATGAAAGTCGTGCAAGATTTTTCCCTGTTGCAGGTGGCGTTTTAAAGACAATGAAGCAAGATGCTCCGGGATATACATATTTGGAAGTAAATGGTGTAGAAAAATGTATCCATGCTTTACGTGATATTGAGAATGGAAGTGTCCACAAGTGTTTCATCGAAATGTCATCCTGTGCTGGAAGCTGTATCGGGGGTCCAGTTATGGAAAAATATCATCAAACGGACCCTGTTAAAGATTATATTATCATTTCAAATTATGCGGGAAAAATGGATTTTGAAGTTGAACAGCCAAAAGTTGTAGATTTAAAAAAGCAGTTTGAAGAAATTGAAACAGGTGCACCACAGCCTACAGAAACCGAGATTTTTAATGCCCTTCGTCAGATGGGAAAAAACAAGGAAAGCGATGAATTAAACTGTGGTTCTTGTGGATATAACACTTGTCGCGAAAAAGCAATTGCGGTATGTCAAGGTAAGGCACAGATATCTATGTGTCTTCCATATTTGAAGGAAAAAGCAGAAAGTTTTTCTGATACGATTGTAAAGAATACATCCAATGGTATCGTTGTTCTAAACGAAAATCTTGAAGTTCAACAGATTAACGAAGCGGCGAGAAAAATGATGAATATTCGTTTTAGTTCAGATGTTTTAGGTGAACAGGTGGTTCGTATCTTAGATCCAGTAGATTTTGTCGAAGTACTTTATAACGGAGAAAGTATCCAGAATAAACGAGTATATCTAGCGGAATATAAACGTTTCGTAGAGGAATCGATTGTATATGATGAGGATTCCCATTTATTGATTTGTATTATGCGTGATGTTACAGAAGAAGAACAGAACCGAGAGAAAAAGGAGCGCATCAGTCGTGATACCATTGAGGTTGCAGATAAAGTAGTAGAAAAACAGATGCGCATTGTTCAGGAAATTGCTTCTCTCTTGGGTGAAACCGCAGCTGAGACAAAGATTGCTCTTACAAAATTAAAGGAGTCTATCGAAAATGAATAATTTATGTATAGATATTGGGTATAAAAGTATCAATCATCATGGAGAAGAACTTTGTGGCGACCATGTGGAAGTCGTAGAGCAGGACGAAAATTCATCTGTAATTGTATTAGCAGATGGACTTGGAAGCGGAGTAAAAGCTAGTATTCTGTCAACGTTAACGTCAAAGATAATTTCCACAATGATGGCGGCAGGTTTGCCTATTGATGAATGTGTTTCTACCATAGCTGCAACTCTACCAGTATGTTCCGAGCGCGGTGTGGCATATTCTACATTTACCATTATGCATTTCATCGAAAATGAAACAGTAGAAATGATTCAATATGATAACCCACATGTAATCATGCTTCGCGATGGACAAAATTATGAGTATTCCACGACAGAAATAGTATTGGATGGAAAAAAGATTCATAAAACCAATATACATTTGCAGGAAGGGGATGTCTTCATCGCCATGAGCGATGGTTGTCCATATGCAGGTTCAGAGAAGACGCTAAATTATAATTGGAAGCGAGAAGACATTATTGCATTTATGGAAGTTATGGCAATGAATGGATTGACGGCAAAGAATTTAGCAACTATGTTAGTAGACGAGTGCAATAAGCTGTATGGAGAAAAGCCAGGAGATGATACGACTGCCTGTGTTGTAAAGGTTCGTAAACGTGCATCTGTAAATTTACTATTTGGACCACCAGCTGATCCAGACGACGTAAATCGTATGATGGCGTTATTCTTTTCAAAAGAGGGAAAACATGTTGTTTGTGGAGGAACCACCTCTTCAATAGTAGCTAAGTATCTAGGTGAAACCATAGAATACTTGACGAACACCGAAGAAACAGATATCCCACCAATCTCAAAAATTGAAGGCGTTGATTTAGTTACGGAAGGTGTGGTTACCATCAATCGAGTGGTAGAGTATGCAAAGGACTATTTGGAAGAGAATGCGTTGTTCGAAAAATGGTATTTTAAAAAGAATGGAGCAGCTCGTATTAGCCAACTTTTATTTGATGAGGCAACCGATATTAATTTCTATGTAGGAAAAGCAATCAATCCTGCCCACCAAAACCCAGATTTACCAATTAATTTTAATATTAAAATGAGTTTGGTAGAAGAATTAACCAAATGTTTAAGAGAAATGGGAAAACGTGTAAAGGTTAGCTATTTTTAATTTAGAAGACATGTCGATTTCCTTGCATTTTATGAATAGCTATGATAGACTTTTTAGGTTGAAAAAATTAGCAAGTGAGTTCGAAACCATCCTCACTTAAAACAAAACTAGGGAGAGAAATGAATATGAGAAACAAAAATGTAACTATGATTACACAGGCGGCGATTATCGCTGCATTGTATGTGGTACTCACCATGATTGCAAATGCACTTGGACTTGCAAATTATGCCATTCAGGTGAGATTTTCAGAGGCATTATGTATTTTGCCTTTTTTTACGGTAGCGGCAGTTCCAGGACTTACCGTTGGGTGTTTCATAGCAAACCTTTTAACAGGGGCTGCTATATGGGATGTTTTTTTTGGTAGTCTGGCAACTTTACTTGGTGCTATCGGAACTTACGCGCTTCGAAAACATAAGTTTTTGATGACCCTACCACCAGTTATTGCTAATGCAATTATTGTGCCTTTTGTTCTTCGATATGGCTATGGCTTTACATGGGAATTAGATGGAGTAGACTGGTCGATTCCATATTTCGTAGCTACAGTAGGTGCTGGCGAAATCATTTCAGTATGTATTTTAGGAAGTCTTTTGTTAAAAGTATTACTTCCATACAAAAATATAATTTTCAAAAACAATTAAAATTAGGAGGCTGTTATGAAAAAACTGCTTGATTTAATTTCAGATGAAGTAACCAAAGCATTTGTAGAATGTGGTTATGATGAAAAATACGGAAAGGTATCTTTGTCAAACAGACCTGACCTTTGCGAATATCAGTGTAATGGAGCAATGGCAGCTGCAAAAGAGTATAAATGTGCTCCATTCATGATTTCTGATAAAATTGCAGAAAAATTAGCAGCTAATCCAATGTTTTCATTAGTAGAATCTGTAAAACCAGGTTTCTTAAATTTAAAAATCAATGAAGCATATTTAGCAAATTATATGAATGATATGCAGATGGACGAGGGAAGATTTGGCTGTTCCAAAGTAGAAAATGCAAAGACAATCATGGTTGACTACGGCGGACCAAACGTAGCAAAACCACTTCATGTAGGTCATCTTCGTTCTGCAATCATCGGCGAAAGTGTAAAACGTATTGGTAAATTTGTAGGCCATGAAATGATTGGTGACGTACACCTTGGTGACTGGGGTCTTCAGATGGGACTTATCATTACAGAGTTAAAACTTCGCAAACCAGAATTGGTTTACTTTGATGAAGCTTACGTAGGAGAATATCCAGAAGAAGCTCCATTTACAATTGCTGAATTAGAAGAAATCTATCCAACAGCCAGCGGTAAATCAAAAGAAGATGAAGCTTATAAAGAAGCTGCTCTTGCTGCAACCAATGAATTACAGCAGGGCAGAAGAGGCTATCGTGCATTGCTCGCACACATCCTCAATGTGTCTGTAACTGACCTTAAGAAAAACTATGAGAAATTGAATGTAGACTTCGAACTTTGGAAGGGTGAATCTGACGCGCAGCCATATATTCCAGATATGGTAGCAAAATTAAAAGAGGGTGGATTTGCTTATGAAAGCGAAGGTGCATTAGTAGTAGATGTTGCAGAAGAGTCTGATACAAAGGAAATCCCTCCATGTATCATCTTAAAATCAGACGGCGCATCTCTTTACAGCACTACAGACTTAGCGACACTTGTCATGCGTATGGAAGATTACAATCCTGAGTCTATCATCTACATCACAGATAAACGTCAGGAGCTTCACTTTAAACAGGTATTCCGTTGTGCAAAGAAAACTGGCATTGTAAATCCTGAAACAGAGTTGACACACATCGGTTTCGGTACCATGAACGGCAAAGACGGCAAGCCATTCAAAACCCGTGATGGTGGCGTAATGCGTTTGGAATACTTATTAGAAGAAATCTACGAAGAAATGTTAAAGAAGATTCTGGAAAACCA
>CAZVOY010000059.1:0-9159 GCA_964628865.1 uncultured Lachnobacterium sp.
AATCTCTTTCTTGGAAGAATTTATGAATCGCATATGCACATAAGGAACGCACACGAAATACAGCTTCAAATGTATTTGTTCTCGCTCTTAAGTGAGAAATCGTTCTAAGGTATTCAAAGGTATGACGTTTTTTCTGAAGTGGGTAATCTGGTGTCGATGCACCTTCCACTGTAATTTCTTCTGCCTGAATTTCGAATGGCTGTTTTGCTTCTGGTGTAGGTACGAGTTGACCTTTTACAATAAGTGCTGCACCAACATTGATTTTTTCAATTTCAGCAAAATTTGCAAGCCCATCGGAATACACTACCTGAATTGGCTCAAAAAACGTACCATCATTGATTACGAGGAAACCGAAATTCTTTGAACTACGGTTACTTCTAACCCATCCACCGATGGTTACCTGTGTATTTTCATATTTCGCCTGTTTGCGAAAAATATCTCTAATGTTAACTAATTCCATTTTCAAGTCCTCCATTATTCCCTATTTTACTGAGCGCTCCAGCTACGGTAATCTTCTAAAATAACATCTCTTACAGCCTGTTGATCTTTTAAATAGATTTCACCAGCTTCTGCATTACCATAACTGATATATTTATATATTGCTTCTGCATCAGCAAATACACTGCTTGCAGAGATAACTGTGTCCAGATATTCCTGATGCGCCTCTTCGTCATGAGACAAACCTTTATCCTCTACAAGTGCGCTAAAAATCAATTCCGCTTTGATTTGACCCTGAACTTCTTCCAACCACTCTACCTGTGCTTCATCTAAAGTATATCCAGAATATGAAAGAAATGTTTCTAGATCAACGCCATAACTGCTATAATAGTAGTCTGCAAGAAAATCCTGATAATCTTCCAAACGATAGTATAAGTATTCTTCTGAAATATCATAAGTACTATTATCAATTAAGTAATTAATCAAATAATTATAAGCAATATCTTCCTGAAGAAACGCCACCAACTCGTCTACTGTTGCCACTTCATAGAATTCCTGAAGATTTTCTGCAACAAATTCATCTGTAATGTTTTCCATGGTTACTTCGGTATAGATACCATAAACTTTAAATTCAAATGTTGCTAACTGTCCAGCAAGATCTTCACTAGAATAGTCTTCTGGGAAAGTTACGTCACTGCTTACAGTTTCATCTACCTTTGCTCCAAGAATTCCAGCGGAAAATCCATCAATATAAGCACCTTGTGTCGCACCTGTAGATGAATTAATACATGTATTATTCGATACATCAATCCACTGACTAGTTGCTGAACCGCCAGTAAATGCTTCACCATTTAAATAACCAGTATAGTCTACGACTACGATATCGCCATCCTGAACGGTATCACGATCTGTTACTTCTACTAAACCAACACCCACATTATATAAAACATCTGAAAAATAACTTGCTACAACCTCATCTGTAATTTCATACTCACCAGAAAGAACCACGGACCAATCAGTATAATCTGCTAATTTTGTAACTGATGGTTTTTCTACTGTTTCAGTCTGTGTTGCCTCTGTATCTTCCGTATTTGAGTCACCGCATGCGCATACTGAAAATACTACAGATGCACATAGCAAAAGTGCTAATAATCTTTTTTTCATTTTTTTACTCTCCTAACAGCTATAGTAAATATAAGAACTGATAAATGATATCATATTTTTATGAAAAACACAAATACTAACGCATATTCACGTTGATTTTTTCACCAATGTTTGTTAAAATGGTCGATAGTGAAACTTAAGGAGGAAAAAAATGACTACAGGCCATATTATTACTATAATTGTTATTGTCGTTCTCATCGGAATTCTAGTTGCTTTATATTTCATGGGAAAAAAAGCACAGGATAAGAAAGAAGAACAGGATGCTCAGATGGCTGCTGTTGCACAGACAGTATCTATGCTGATTATTGATAAGAAAAAAATGAAAATCAAAGATTCCGGTCTTCCACAGGCAGTTATTGACCAGACTCCAAAATATATGCGTCGGACAAAACTTCCTGTTGTAAAAGCAAAGGTTGGACCAAAGGTTATGACTTTAATCGCAGATGAAACTATTTTTGCTGATATTCCAGTAAAAAAAGAAGTAAAAGCTACTGTTAGCGGCATCTACATTACAGGCGTAAAAGGTATTCGCGGACCAATCGAAAAAACAGAAGAAAAGAAATCATGGCGTGCTAAGCTTCAGTCTAAATACAATGAAATGAATGCAGAACTTGCAGCTGACAAAAAAGCAGACGCTAAAAAATCGAAAAAGAAATAATTAAAAAGGAACCGTTTCAAAACGGTTCCTTTTTTTAATTTTTTGATTTTATATTTATTCTAATATCACAGTCAGCTACAAACTCTTCATTCATCTCAAGCGCATATTCTGCGGCAACTGAAATTTCATCTTCTGACTCCTGAATCTCCACTTTCTTCGCATCAATTCCCATCAACAAACTGCCATATGGTGTATGATACTGCGAAACATTTTTCTTGTTTTCCTCAAAAAACATATGCACACTAACCATACCACTTTTGCTTAATTCCATATATCCTGGCGCAATCTTGATGCGATTCTTTGTTGGTTTTGTTTCCCCTTCCATCACTTCTTCGTAAAGAATATAATGTTTACCGTTTTTAAAAAAATATTCTCCTGTGGTAATTGTTTCGATTGGCTCCCCATCGGTTTCTGGACCATTCTGCAAACCACAAATTGAAATCTCTACTTCTTTTGTCATTTTATACACCTCGCTAAGCTTCTCCAAGCTTGCGCTCATTATACCCTTACTTCATAAAATATTCAAGAAATTTAAAACGAACTTCTACCTTCCCTGAATCGAATACATCCGCATATTCCCAAGGATTTAAAACTTCTTGAAGTGCTTCCTTCGCTTCCTCCTCTACCACCTCATAAACAGAACCCTTAAAGCACATATTGGGATAGAGCACACACCACCAGTTTTGTCCTTCTGCCTCTCCAATTTTAATCTGTAAAGCCTCGTATTCCCCCTTTGGAAATGTGTAGGAACCATAGCTTTTTTCAGGAAACTCTGCAGTCGTGATAGAAGCCGTTACTTCATAGTCATATCCCTTTTCCGCTAATGTCGTTTCGGATATTCGAACAATCTCCCTCAGGTTTCTTGCAACAATCTGTTTTGTTTCCTCCAAGCTATCCGCATCCTCTAAAAGAGGTTGAAGATATGCACCTACTGCATCTCGCACATCTTCTTTTACCTCCTGATCCTCTATACTGTCACTATTTGCCAGCACGTGAAAGCGTAGTATTTTCGATGCGATAGATGGCTGCAAAAAATCATTTCCCAGCACTGTGGTCCAAATATATAAAAAGATAATTGCTCCAGCAAAAATATAGAAAATATAATGTTTCATGTTTCCCTCCAATATTTTTAGATATTAGAAGTCTTTCCATATTTTTCCATAGTTATTCACATAGCCACCCCAGTTTATATAATTTTCTTCTACCTCCAAATACGGCATATAGAGTACCATACTTTGATTTGCTTTCTCATCTATCAAATCTCCCAATGTTAACAGTTTATCTTTTTTTGTCTCTTTGCTTACCAAATATTCTTCCAGATATGTGCCCAAATCCTGTGGGAGATTTTGTTCTATCTCAAATAAATCCTCAATATCATCCACCGCACATACATATGTGTTTCGAGGAAACTCTTCTGATTCTGCCAAATACTCTAACATTTCGTTATAGGCGCTTGTATTTTCCAATAATTCATCTTCTATTACAACTACCTTCAAATGATTGTAATCTGCCAGCTTATTTAAATGACTTTCATATTTTTCTTTGCTCTTCTCAAATGTTCTTGCACGAACCGTTGACACCTGAATCTGACCCGTTTGTGACTCTGCTCCGTCTGAACTTCCTACTCTTGGAAAACCTGCACAAAAAGTCACCTTATTATCATCATATCCTACCGCTACCATCATAGGAAAACAGCGTTCCTCCAATTCGTTCTCACTACATCCTACCAGTTGCAACATAAAACACGCTACTAAAAGAACACTCCATCTTGACCTATTCCATTTCATTTTTCGTTCCATTTCTTCTCCTTAACACCAAAAGCAAAGTAGGTCCCACCACCATAACTGGTACCGCTACATAACTATAATATTTCATAAAACTTTCCCTACACCATGGGAAACTTTCCATCACACATGCGCTCAAAAACACAGATATCGCGGACACGATAACCTGCCACCTCGTTTTTGAGGAGTCCTGATCCTTTTTCCTCGTTAATTCAGTTAACATTTTCACTCCATAATGCAGGTGCAAATTTAACAAGGCGTAGAGTGTAAAAAACCACACCGCCAGCATCAGTGCGTCCATGCGTTTTAGAAAGTTTCCATTGAACTGTATCGTACTCATTAAAGTCACGACTGGATACTTCATCTCACTAAGCGCATTTGCACCAAAATTTCCAATCAGTAGAATGTAGCTACCGAGCAAAATCAATGCCGAGACGAAAATAGATGCTGCAACTATTTTTATCATGTGCTTTCCATATTGCTTCTCCTTTTCTCCAATCAAAAACAACGAGAAGAATAACGGTGTTAAAAATATAAATACGAGGTATGCCCCACTTAACAAACTCCCTACATCCGTTGTAAAAATATCACTCACATAAGAAACTTCAAAATCCTTCACAGATGCAAGCATCATCCCTATATAGGGAATCAGCACGAACCAAAATAGGACCTCGTATACCCTTGCTCTGCTTTCTATGCCTCCACTAACCGCGTAGGCGGCAACAAAAACTATGACCGACAAAACCACAAGGAAAGCGCTTTCCCTTATCAAACTGTATTGCATCAAATTCGCAAAAATGTAAGCACATGCTCCAGCTGTGAACAAACAATGTTTCATTACCCACCATAAACTTATGCCTCGTACGAAACCATTGGTATTTTCTCTTAGGTAGGTACACATATCCGTTTGCATATGTTTCATGATCCAACCTAGATAAAACAAATAAACAAATCCTACAACTGTCCCTAATAAAATAGCAAACACACCATCCACACCACATAAATCTGCCAAATATGGCGGAATCAAAAGTGTCGCTATTCCCATTAAATCAAACACATACAAACGAAAAATCTGCCTACTTGATATTTTTCCATTTTCTACATACATACTACTTTTCTTTCTTCTTTAATTTTGTTCTTTCGTTTTTATTTGCATAAATTGGTCTTTTCCAAAGCATGCGCAATGGAAACCGTACTAACGCATCTTTTTCATCTTCATAACCATTGAGCTGTGCACCTACATAAGGTGTTAAATATGGTATATTAAAACTCTTCAATTTTGCCATATGAACCAACACTAAAAAAACGCCTATTAAAAAACCAAAAAAACCCAACCATGCCGACAAAGCAATAATCAGAAATTTCAAAATACGAAATGAAAAAGCAAACTCCTCATTTGGAATTGCGAAAGAACACAACGCCGTAAATGCCACTACGATTACCACTATAGGACTGACCAAATTTGCATCCACAGCCGCCTGTCCAATAATAAGACCTCCGACAATACCGATTGTATTTCCCATAGCCCCTGGAAGTCTGACTCCAGCCTCTCGCAAAAGCTCAAAAGAAAGCTCCATCAGAAGCACCTCCAATGCGGCTGGAAATGGCACACCAATTCTTGCTTCCCAAAAGGACAAAAGCAAAGGCGTTGGAAGTATCTGCGTGTGAAAATTTGTCACAGCTAAATACAATCCCGGAAGCGTCAACGCAAAAAAAGCCGACACATAACGTATAATTCGAGCAAATGTGGCCATATGAAAACGATTGTAATAATCATCCGTCGTTTTCATAAAAGAATTTACATCTGCAGGTATCAGTAGTGCCAAGGGTGAATTATCAACCAACACTACCACTTTCCCTTCTAAAACTGACATTGCAGCTCGGTCTGGTCGTTTGGTAGACTGAAACTGTGGAAAAGGCGAATACCAGGCTTCCTCCGCTAACTGCTCCATAACACCACTATCCAATACGCCATCTATCTCATACGCCGTCAGTCTCCGATGCGTTTCTTCCACTAAATCTTTATCCGCTAAATCCTCAATATATACAATGGCCACATTGGTAAAAGAACGAACTCCCACTTGAAACTCTTTTACCTTTAACCCTGCATTTCGAATACGCTTACGAATCAATGCTGTGTTTGCTTTTTCCGACTCTGTAAAACTTTCATTCGAACCCCTTATAACTTTTTCTGTATCCGATTCTCCTACACTCATTTTCGGATAGCCCTTATCTGGAATCTTTAATGCACCTGCAAATCCATCGACAAAGCAAACTGCATCACCAATCAAAATCCCTCTTATAGCATCTTCCATATACTGATAAGGCTTTGCGTCTGACAGTCCAAACGTATTATCTTCTAATGCTTTTTGAATTTCCGTTTCCGAAAGACCTTGTAAATAGGTGACAAGACGTCCAAAAATATTAAGCATATCGTTTCCTACATTTACCTCAATGTAACAAATAAAACATGCTATATTTTGATTTACTCCAATATGCATTTGTCGGAACTTTACGTCGTCGCAGTTAGAAAAAATGTTTCGTATATATTTTTCACTGTCTGCAATATTTGCAGTAATAGAATGTTTCATGCATGCACTCCTTAAACCATAAAAAAAAGAACATCTCAATTTCTTGAGATGTTCTTAGTATGTGTATTCATTTCTTTTTTATCCTTGTTTTACAATAACTTCCTTTACGGCGATTGCCTGATTTTCTACATGTTCGCGTATAGACAACGTAGCCTCTTCTTTATTGCGTTTCAAAAGGGACTGATAAATATCCTCGTGCTCTTTAATAAGGATTGGATAATTATTTACGTTTTTCAGATATTCCACACGATAGCGATATACCTGTTCACGCAGATTATTTAACATGCCAACCAATTTTGGATTGCCTGTTGCTTCATAAATAACGTCATGGAAATTGACATCTGCCTCCGCAATTGCTTTTACATTTTCTGTTTTAAGACTCTCTTCAAACGCCTTTTTGTTTTCCTCCAGACGCACCAGCTGTTCCTCTGTGATTCGTTCACAGGCAAGCTGAGATGCCAGCTCATCCAAGGCTGCACGGATTTCTAATACATCTTCCATGCCTTTTAATGTCATTTTGGCTACTTCTGCTCCTTTTCTAGGCATGGTAATTGCTAGGCCTTCCTGCTCCAACATACGAATCGCTTCGCGAATCGGAGTACGACTTACACCAAGCTGAGATGCCAGCTGCAGTTCCATCAAACGTTCTCCTGGTTTTAAATCTCCCTTTAAAATTGCCTCACGCAGTGTGTTAAAAACCACATCGCGAAGTGGCAAATATGCATTCATATTTAACTTTAAATCTTCTGTCATAATCCACCCACCTATGCTCTTCGATTGTTATAAATACTGGTTACATATATCTGTTTTGCCAAGCCCGATTTCACCATATCATCATAGGCTTTTTTTGCTGTTTCTTCATCTTCAAATAAACCGAACACCGTAGGACCGCTGCCACTCATCATGGAATTAATCGCTCCTGACTTCATCATCTGCTCTTTAATCTCCGCAATGATTGGATATTCTGGAATGGTTACCGATTCTAATACATTTCCCATATGATTTGCAATCGCATGCAAATCCTGATTTTTTATGTCTGTAACTAACTGATCAATATCTGGATGTACTGTGTTTTCATCTAGCTTCAAATTGGTATAAACAAATTTCGTAGATACGGAAATAGATGGTTTTGCAATCAACACTGGGCATTTTACCATCGGAGGCAAACTCGTAAGTTCTTCTCCAATTCCTTCTGCCAATGCCGTTCCACGCATCAGACAGTAAGGTACATCCGCACCAATCTTTACACCTCTTTCCATCAGTTGCTGTCTGGACAAACCTAAATCAAACATCTGGTTCATACCGTAAAGCATCGCTGCCGCATCCGTACTTCCGCCGGCCATCCCCGCTGCTACTGGAATACGCTTCTGTAGGTATACTGACACCCCTTCTTTTATATCAAACTCATCCATCAGAAGTTTGCCCGCTTTATACACCAAATTATTCTCATTCGTTGGTACAAATGATAGATTTGATTTAATTGCAATACCTGGCTCTTCTGTCTTTGATATATCCAGCTTATCATACAAATGAATGGTCTGCATAATCATACGAACATCATGATAGCCATCCTCTCTTCTACGGACTACATCTAATCCTAAATTGATTTTTGCAAGTGCTTTTAAAGAAATATTGTCCATAACCCCACCTCTGTATTTTGTATACACTCTTTATTATACCCTTTTTTTCTTTTTTTTCAATCAAAGTAGCAAAAAAGACTTCACAAAATGGAAATTTTATCCGATACTATGGTTAGAAGAATATCTGTGTTCGCAGATATACAAGGTTCGTAACAATAAATACATAAAATTTATCCAAGGAGGGATTTATTATGAGTGTACAGTCAATTTACAACAATGTTGCTGCTAATACCGTAAATGCGACAAGCAAAGTAACCGAAAAAACAAAAGCAGAAACTGCTACGGAAAACACAACTGGTTTTGATGAAACAGCTGTTGTATACGAAAAATCAGCTACTACAGAATCAGCTACAACTACAAAAAATAACGCTATTGACCGCGAGGCTCTCATCGCACAGATGAAAGCAGACTCAGACGCTCGCATGAACCAGCTTACAGACATCGTTAAAAAAATGATGGCTGGACAGGGAAACGCTCTTGCTCAGTCCGATGATATTTGGGCATTCCTTGCAAGTGGCGACTACACTGTAACAGAAGCTGCTAAGCTTCAGGCTCAGGAAGACATTTCGGAAAATGGATACTGGGGTGTAGAACAGACCTCCGAGAGAATTCTGGATTTTGCCAAAGCACTTGCAGGTGGCGACTCCGCTTACGCTGATGAACTTCTCGAAGCTTTCAAGAAAGGCTATGAACAAGCAACTGGTGCTTGGGGTAAAGACCTTCCAGAACTTTGCCAGAACACCTACAAAGCTGTAGAAGAAAAATTCGCAGCCTGGAAGGCAGAAGGCGAACAGACAGTTGAAGAAACTACAACTGCGAAAACAGAAGCTTAAATCACTCTTTAGCGCACTAGTACCAAGATAATATTTTTCACTTAAATAATT
>CAZVOY010000060.1:0-8933 GCA_964628865.1 uncultured Lachnobacterium sp.
AAAGATGTTCCTGTTCAATCTCTTGGTTACCGTATTCATACGCTAACTTTTCGCAATTATTGATTGCTTCGATAGATTTCTGTGTAAATTTTTGAATATTCATTGTAGCGTACCTCCTTTTTTATCTCACAAACATGTTATATCATGTTTTGTTAGCCACTTCAATAGATGAGTGCTAAAATATTCTGAAAATTTTATAAACTTTATTTCAAAGTGATAGTATTCCTCAGACAAAGGAAAATAAACATAGTTTTAAAAACCACTTGACAAAGTATACCATAACATTTAAAATAGTTTCAAATAAATCTAAAATGAGGAGATTATGACTATGAATATCAGAATTGTTGCCGACTCTAGCGCAAATTTATGTACTACCCCAGACAACAGTATTGTGTCTGTTCCACTTACTCTCAGAACCGACGAAAGAGAGTTTGTTGATAATGAATCCTTAGATATAAAAGAAATGACCGATTACCTTGCAGCATATAAAGGTAAATCTGGCTCTGCCTGCCCATCTTCTCAGGATTGGGTGGAAGCATTTGGTGATGCAGAAAATGTTTTTGCCGTAGCAATCACTAGCAACTTATCTGGTTCCTTCAATTCCTTACGAATTGCAAAAGAACAGTACGAGGAAGAATATCCAGAACGCAAGGTTTGCATCATTGATTCCCTTTCTGCTGGTCCAGAATTAAAATTAATCGTAGAAAAAATTCAGGAATTAGTAGCAAATGGCTTATCATTTGAAGAAATCTGTGAGGCTATTGAAAACTACCAGAAAGAAACACACCTTGTATTTATGTTAAAATCACTTACAAACTTAGCAAACAATGGACGAGTTAGCCCAGCAGTTGCAAAAATTGCAGGTGTTTTAAACATCTTAGTTGTAGGTATCGCTAGCGATGAAGGAACTTTAGAACAAAAAGGAAAATCACGCGGAGAAAAGAAAGCGGTACAAGCTCTTCGTAAAATCATGGACGACATGGGTTACAAAGGCGGAAAGGCTCGCATTGACCACTGCTATAATGAAGAAGATGCTAAAACAATTAAAGAACTTATCTTAACTGTTTATCCAGATGCAGATGTTAGCATCGGTATTAACCGTGGGCTTTGCAGTTTTTATGCAGAAAGTGGCGGAATCTTAGTTGGTTTTGAAGGATAGATTTCATACAAAAAAGCTCGGCTTACGCCGAGCTTTTTTTTAATTCAATTTAAATCTATTTACTTCACCATCAAGTCCAGTTGCGATATCAAGATTTGAATTTGCTTCATTTCCAATATTATCCATACTGTTTGTAATATCTACAGTAGCTTCGGATACACTTGTGATACCGCGAGCGTTTTCTTCGATTGCAATATTTACTGCATTTACAGATTCTCTAATTACTTCTACGTTTCCTTTTAATCCTTCACTGGATGTAGCAAATTCTGTCATCATCTGATTCATATCTCCTACATCACTCTGATAATCTTTACTTGTTTCAAGAAGCTTTTCATAACCCGTCATTGCCGTTTCATCCATGAACTGAATCATCTTTTCTGCTTCCTCGGCAAGTTCATTTACCGCTTCAATCACTTGTTTACTTACCACCTGAATTTGCGCCGCTGCGTCTGCTGACGTAGATGCAAGTTTTCCTATTTCATCTGCTACTACAGCAAATCCACGACCTGCTTCGCCAGCTCTAGCTGCCTCGATAGATGCGTTAAGCGCTAGTAAGTTTGTCTGATCTGTAATACTAATAATATTATCCGTTAATTCACTAATGGTTTCTACAGCTTTTGATTTCTCAATCTTATCATTGACAGTTGCTGACATCTCATCCGCAAGACGTTTTGCTTCTTCCTGATCAGCAATTGCATTCTGATATACCGCAGCTGCCTTTGTCATAATTTCATCCGAAGATCCTTTTCCGCTTTCCGCACGTCCATGAATTGTTTCGATCTCATTTGAAATATCCATAACAGATTCTGTAATCTCTGCCAATGCCGCACTAGTTTCTTCCATACCTGCGCTCATTTCTTCCATAGTTGCAGATACATCTGTGATGGTAACCTGTGTTGCAGAAAGGCTTGAAACTACAGCCTGTGAGGAACCATTTAACTGTGTAGAATTTCCCGCAATATTAATCATGATTCCACGGATATATTCTAATAACGCATTGATATTATTTCCAATTAATTCAAGCTCATCACCTGTTTTGATATCAAGTTTCTGTGTAAGGTCACCCTCATTGTTTACCAAATCATAAAGCTTTGCATTGACACCGTTTAAACCTTTCATAATACTGCGAATGACAAGTACCACGACAAGCATACTTACTAAAAGACCATCTGACGTAAGCATCACTGTTTTTATTGTACTATTTTGTAACTCTGCCAAAATAGTGCTTGCATCATAATCACAACCAAGCACACCTACGACGCTGCCATCCTCTGCTACGATTGGCACATAAGCGGTAAGAAGTGCTTCTCCATCGTATTCATCAATTTCGTCTTCTATGTATTCGTTGCCTTTAAAAACAGTAGACAATTCAGAATAGCTTACTTCAAACTCTTCACCAATGGCACATGCAGATTCTGTGGTATCTGCGTCAATTCCATAGTATACCGTCGTCCCATCTGTATATAAGGTATAGATGTATAACACATTTCCTTTTTCCTGAACATTAATCAACACCTGCTGCTGCTCTTTGTAAACTTCGGATTCTTCCATGCCTGGTTCCGTAATCTGCGCAATCACTTCTGGATCTAAATTTGCTGCCGCCAAAGCCGCTACTGTTTTTGCCTGTGTCTTTCCCATAGACATCATTTCTTCTTCTAACGAAAGATAGGCAAATACACTTAATAGCGTACATACAATCAACAACACAGCATTTACTGGAATAAGAAGTTTCCACCAAATACTTATTTTACGAACCTTCTGTTTAAATACTTTTTCTTTCTTCTCCGACTTTTTAGATTTCATATTATTACCTCTTTTCTTCTGCAAAAAGTCATCATCTGTGTCACTCTACATATAGTATAATTTTAACAAATATCTCCATTTTTTCAATACCTTTTGTGGTATTCTTTTAAAAATGTTGGCGTAGAAACAATAAAATTTTCTTCTCCAGTCGAGATACTGCTACCTGATTCATTCCTAGTAGTTTTGCACTTTCACTTTGGGTCTTTCCCTCCATATAGCGAAGTTCAATCAAACGCCTTTCATTTTCTTTTAAACTATCCAGCATTTGAGATACTGTAATACGATTAATCAACTCCGTTTCACTCTTTCTAGTATCCTCCAACTGATCTGCAATTAACAATGCCCCACCATCCTTCTGACCTGTCAGCGGCTGGTAAATGGATTCCACTTCTGTAGTTGCTTCCATAGCACAAACAATTTCTTCCATAGACAATGCCGTTTCCTTCATCAAATCTTCCATCGTGAGATCTGTACTTTTCATCTTCCTCAGTTTCTCTTTTGCCATTGCAATCTTACGCGCATTATCCTTCACCTGACGACTTACATGAATCATACCGTCATCCCGTAAGAACCGACGAATCTCTCCGATAATCATCGGTACTGCATAGGTAGAAAAAGATAAATCTCTGGATAAATCAAATTTATCAACTGCCTTGATTAAACCAATTACACCTATCTGAAACAAATCCTCCTGCTCATAACCTCGATTTGAAAATCTTTTCAGCACCATATAAATTAATCCCACATTTGCTGTAACCAGTGCATCACGCGCCTCTTTATCTCCATTTTGTGCTTTTTCAATGGAAACCCTCCAATCTTCTTCCTTTGTGAGCGCATTACTGCTCACGGTCCTCCATGGAGTTTTCGCCAATCATCTTGGTCATGGTAACGCGTGTACCTTCCCCCACTATCGATTCCACTTTCACCTTGTCCATAAAAGTCTCCATAAAGGAAAACCCCATTCCTGATCGTTCCAGTTCTGGTTTTGTAGTAAAAAAAGGCTGACGTGCTTCTTCCACATTTGGAATTCCTACACCATAATCAATAATACTAATGGTTAAAATCTGCCCCTGTCTATGACAAATCATTTCCACCTGCTTCACATTCTCTTGGTCATCGTCTTTTTCATTTTCTATGTAATCCATTCCATATCCATGAATAATGGCATTGGTCACCGCCTCAGATACTGCCGTTTTTACATCCTGTAGCTCATCTAAGGTTGGATTCATTTCTGTCATAAACGCCATGATGGTCATACGTGCAAAACTTTCGTTCATTGACTTTGCCTCGAAAATAACACGGGCATGATTAGTTACTTCTCTTTTATTCTCACTCATTTTTAGCTCTCCTCCACTTCCACTATTTTGTTTAAGCCCGCGGATGAAAAAATCATTTTTACACGGTGACTCAAATTATGTGCACTTATTTTTCCAGATCGAAATTGCATCGTCTTACTTCTACCAATAATCACTCCAATTCCAGAGCTATCCATAAACTCCGTATTAGAAAAATCCAAAGACAGTTCTGTGACCTGACTGGTTTCCACCAGCATGTCCAACTCCTTGCATAGCTTCTGGGCTATGTGGTGGTCTAACTCTTTGGGCATGTGGTAAATCAAACAACTTCCTTTTATTTCATAATTCACATTCATATGATTCATAATACCTCCTTTTTGTGCCAAGAAAAAAGACGCAAGAATTTTATTCTTACGTCTTTTGTAATATCATTATTCTGTTTCAAGATAGTTCTTTGCGGTAAGTGCTCTTTCTGTATTTGGGTAGTTATCAACAATATACTGGTAATACGGTATCGCTGATTCCAAATCTCCGCTACGATTATACGCCTGCGCTAAATAATAAGTGGCATTACCATCTCTAAACGCCATATCATATTCCACTACTATAAGCAACATGTTAATGGCTTCTTCATAGTTTCCTGCTGCATATAAATTATATCCATCGCTATAAAGCTTTGTATAATAATTTTGGGAAACTGTTGGCCAAATCGAATCATATATAGCTCTTGCACTTTCCGTCAACTGTGCAGTATCTACTGTGGACATATAAGTACCTGCAGTGAAATAATCTCCCTGCGTATAGGCTACATAACCAGATAGCAGTGCCTCATAGCTTGCGGTCTGCTCTGGCAAAGCTTCTCCGTGTCCTTCATAGGCTGTCAGCTGCTCTTCTAATGTAGCAACCTGCTCCTCTAGCGCGGTAATAGTCTTTGCGTTGGAGGTTAACGTTTCGTTTGCTTCCAGCATCTGTTCTTTCACATCCTGCTGTGCCGCATTCTTCACACTTGGCACCACCAGGAATCCAATGACTAATCCACCGATAAGTAAGCCTATCAATAAATAGCCTAATGTTCCAGCAAGCGAATATTCCTGAAAACGACTTGGCATGATAATGGTTTCATTTCCGCTTTGATAAGAAATCAAATCATCATCATTTTTCTTTTTTAAACCACCTTTTTCTTTTATCTTTGCGTTAACTTCTCGCAAATAACGAAGTGTGGTCGTATTATTCGCATCGATTCTTCCTGCATTACGTAAGCTTTTTTTCGCCAACTCCAGCTTTTCTTCCTGCAAATAAAGAAGCGCTAATAACTGATGACCTCTTACTAACTTAGGATTTAAAGAAAGTACTTTCTTCAACTGAATAATCGCCAAATCACGACTATCCTGCTTACAATACAAAAGTGCCTGATTATATTTCTTAATGGTCTGATTTATAGCATCTAACTGTGCTCTATTTTGGCGAAGTTCATCTAAATAGCGACCAGCAATATTATTGTCCTGCTGGTAACTTTTACTGATTACCCATTCGCTAAGGGCATCTACCACTTCTCCCATTTCATAGTAAACCAAACCCAAAAGATTTCTAGCATCTATATTATACTTATTAAATTTCAAACTCTTTTTTAAACTAATAATTGCGCCAGACAGGTTGCGGACCTCTGCCTTCTGTAATCCGTCGTTGTAATATGCATTTGACATACGGATAATCTTATTAAAAACACTAAGATCAGTGCCACAGATTGGACAAATATCTTCGCGCCCTGCCTCGTGATTACATCTATAACAAATCATGAAGCACGCCTCTCATTCTAAAACGTATTATTGTTCGGTTTCATTTCACGGATCATTTCCGCAATGATATCTGTAACATCTGTCAAATCACGATTGTAAATAGTAGCTTCAGCTTCTTCTACTTCTAAAGATGGCTGAAAATTTTTTAATTCTTCTTCAAAATTAATCATTTATTTTTACCTCCATATAGAGAACCATTTCCATTATTTAATAGAAATTAACCCACCATTTCATCTCTCATTGAGAACATAACCACGCGGCTATCTCGCTCAAAGAACGCCACTGCATTTTGGTTTTCTTTTACAGTATGTACCGCATCATTAATACCGACTATCACACCCATATATACATCATGTAACACTTTAATACCAGCGCCTTGTGCAGCCTCTACAACCTGTCTCATTCGGTTAAGCTGTTGGGTATGTGTCGCCAAATCGGCCTGTTTTACAATCTTTGTACGAAGCAATGATGCTTTACGAGGGTCATTTGGATCCATCTGCGCTCCCGCCTTAATAGCATCATCTATCTGTTTTAAGCCCATATTAATCTTGTCAATCATATCCTGCGCTTCTTTGATACAGTTTTCATGATAAGCAATTTCTTTCTTTACTTCCATGTTTACTCCGGTATAAATCTCTGTTTTCACACCGTATTCATTACCAAAGTTGTACGCTTCTACGCCTGTAGCTGCATGAATCACGCCGCCTACTATACTTGCATGTTTACCTTTCATATACACCTTATCGTTTGATGTAATAGTACAGTTAATCGCAGAATCTGTCGTTACAGAACCATCCGCCTTTACTGTAGCATATTCCAGGAATTTTGCATGCAGATTTCCTCTTGTTTTGATGGTGCCTCTTCCACCACCAAGCATTCCACCACGGATAATCACATCCTTGTTTGCATCAATCAATGCGCCCTCGACATTACCATC
This sequence comes from uncultured Lachnobacterium sp., assembly GCA_964628865.1. Lineage (GTDB taxonomy): Bacteria > Bacillota > Clostridia > Lachnospirales > Lachnospiraceae > Roseburia. The sequence continues at coordinate 6,991 of CAZVOY010000060.1, forward strand.
AATGGTAACACTTCCTGTCGCTCTGATTACTGCACCCGTAGGTACATTTCCATGAATGATGACATCTCCACGGAAATCAATATTACCTGTTGCAAGCCCTACATCACCATGCACTTCGTGCACATTAGAAATTAAAATGCGTCCATTCTGCATTTCGATTTTACCATCACAGGTAGCCGTGTAGGTTTTATTATCTTCAGATCTGTCAAACCCCTTTCCTGTTAAAGGCGGAAGCGGACGACCTCTCTTTGCAAAAAGCATCTTGCCTTTTACATTCATGCCATTTGAACCATCTACTGGTTCATGATAGGTCGCAATTACCTGCCCTTCTTCCACAAGTTCAAGAGAATGGATACTCCAATAATCTACCGAACCATCGTCACGATGACTTGGTTTCTTATTGAAATTGCTATCAAAATTGTATTCAAAGTAGGCATCGACGCCGTCTACGACGTCGATCCCCTTTGCAATCAAACATTCACGGTCATAGTACTCTTCTTCAATCATAGCAGTGACTTTGGCTTCATCAACGCCGATTTTAACACCAGCAAGTTTAATGATATCCATCACTTCAGATACCTTATAAGGCACCCCATAAGCTGGTGTTGGAAGAATCAAATACGCTTCCATTTCATCATATGAAATTCTCACCTTTGGATTTTTCTGTAACTTGATGTCCATTATCTCTCCCAATAATTTGTGTACTGTTACCTAAAATTATAGCATTATATACTACATCTGCGCAAGACGTTCGTTACAATTGTATTAGAACTGTAATAAACGTTCCTGTACCTGCGCCATCATTTGTTCGTATTTTGCCAATTTATCTTTTTCTTCCTGTACTTTTTCAGGTTTTGCGTTGTTAAGGAAACGTTCATTTGAAAGCATTCCTTTTGAACGAGCAAGCTCTTTTTCAAGCTTTTCTTTTTCTTTCATGAGACGTTCTTTTTCTTTTTCAAAGTCCACAAGATCTTCCAATGGAAGATAAATTACCGCACCTGGAATCACTACAGAAACTGCATTATCTGAAATGCCAGACTTATCCGACTGTACCGCGATTTCATTTGTAAATGCAAGATTTACATATACTTCTTTATTTGCGTCAAACGTTGCACGTAAAGCTTCATCCTCTGAAACAATGTAAAGTTTTGCTTTTCTTGAAGGTGGAACATCCATTTCGCTACGGACATTACGAACACCTTTTACAAGGTCTTTGCAATGTTCAATTGCAGCTTCTTCTGCTGGGAAGTTCCATTCTTCTTTGTACTCTGGCCATTTTGCCAACATGATAGTTTCTTCTTCTGACTGAAGTGTACAGAAGATTTCTTCTGTGATAAATGGCATATATGGATGAAGAAGTTTTAAAGCTTCTGTTAATACTGTCTTAAGTGTCCAAAGAGCTGCATTGGCAGATACTGGGTCTTCCTCTTTTTTGTAGGTACGAACCTTTGCAATTTCGATATACCAGTCACAGAATTCATCCCAAATGAAATCATAAACCTTCTGCACTGCGATACCAAGTTCATATTTATCCATATTTTCTGTCGCGTCTTTTGCTAAAGTATTTACCTTAGAAAGAATCCACTTGTCTGCTGCATGAAGCTCATCGAAAGAAGGCTCTGTGATTTCCATTCCTTCTAAGTTCATCATGATGAAACGAGAAGCATTCCAAACCTTGTTTGCAAAGTTACGAGAAGCTTCTACTCTTTCCCAGTAGAAACGCATATCGTTACCAGGTGCATTACCTGTGATAAGTGTAAGACGAAGCGCGTCAGCACCGTACTTGTCAATTACTTCAAGTGGGTCAATACCATTACCAAGGGATTTACTCATCTTGCGTCCCTGTGAGTCACGAACCAAACCATGGAATAATACGGTGTGGAATGGAGCTTTGCCCATCTGTTCGTAACCAGAGAATATCATACGAATTACCCAGAAGAAAA
>CAZVOY010000061.1:0-8806 GCA_964628865.1 uncultured Lachnobacterium sp.
TTCAGCGATAATAGCCTGTTTCTTTTCTTTTGCGATCATGTTATGATCCTCCTTTAAATTATATTATAACGCCCTTTGTTTATGGATACTCAGCAGCGGTCGGAGTGTCCGTCCACCGAGCATGGGCTAACCATACCTGAATAATATATCACACAATTTCAACGTTGTAAACTATAATTTTATTGAAGATAGCTTACATAACATACTGGTGTACGATAGAATGCATTTGAAATCTTGATACCATCACGTGCATTACTTGCATGAACAATTTGTCCATTTCCAATATAGATAGCAACGTGGTTGATACTGCTACCATTTCCGTAGAAAATCAAATCGCCTGGTTTCAACTGATCTCTGGAAATCTTTGTACCATAACTTGGTTGTGCACCTGAAGAATGTGGTAAATAAACACCATATTTCTGATAAATCTTCATTGTGAAACCAGAACAGTCAACACCTTTCGTAAGACTTTCGCCACCCCATACATAACGGTTACCAACAAACTGTAATGCATAGTTTACTAAGTCTACACGTGTATTTGATACTCCACTTCCATAGGTCAATTCCTTCATAGTGTTACCAGTTTTTAGCTTCATGCCTACTTCTGCGTAATCTGCTGAAATATATCCCTGGTAATTATCTACTTCGATTTTAATCCATCCATCAAGTTCTTCTACTACTACGAAATCATCATCCTCATTTACAATAGCCAATGTATCCGAATCTGTAGATGCTTCTTCACGAACACGAAGTGCTTCTGTTGTAACAGTAGCCATGTTCTTTACTTCTTGATTAGCAATAGCAATAGCTTCATCACCAGTCACAATATACTCTGCACTTACATATCCTTCTAAATTACCAGATGTAATCTGATAATATCCATTTTCTTCACCGATAATTTCACAAGCAGCATAATTTGTCATTTTACCAACGATAGTAGCGCTTGAGTCTGGTTCTTTACGAACATTCAAGTTTCCATCAACAATGGCAATACCAAGGTTTGTATAACCATATGTGCCATTTGAAATACCCTGTCCTACGACAACTCCATCTGTATCAACAACACCAACAGAAACATCTACCGCACCAGTTGCACCAGCAACCGTAGTGTTACTATTTCCAATCGCCGCATTTGCACCAGCTGATGCATAAATTCCATAGGAATCACCATCAACTATACTATTGTTTTTATTTTCTATAAAAAGAGAGGAACCTCCTAACAACATAGCAAATACAAGAACACCTGAAGTTGCAATAATTGTTTTCTTATCAAAATTCATTTTTAACCTCCATAACTGTGCGCGCCCAACCTGACGCTTTTATAATATAACAAGTATTTTTTACATTGTCAACACAATTATGTAATATTTTTGTAACATTTTTTTGCAACCTCAATATCCGACACCATTTGAGCCTTCAATTCTTCTATAGAATTAAACCTCATTTCCGGACGAATAAAGTCAATAAAGGAAACAACTATCTTCTCACCATAGATATCCTGATCAAAATTATCAATATAGGTTTCTACCCCAACGATATTCTCATCAGACACCGTTGGTTTACATCCTACATTCGTTACTCCCATATAGGATTCGCCATCCACAAGCACTTCTGTTACATAAACACCATTTGGAGGTAAAAGCTTATTTACTGGCAAAATCATATTAATCGTAGGAATACCGATTCTTCGTCCTAGTTTTTTCCCGTGAACAATTTCACTTTTAATAAAGTATTTATATCCTAAAAGCTGATTTGCTTTTCGAATATTACCATCTGCAATCTTTTCTCTTACATAGGTACTGCTGATGTCTCGATTACTATCTTTTAGTTTATCTAATACGATTGTTTTATATCCATACTCTTTTTCATACTGCTGTAATGTATGGTAATCGCCCGCTCTTTTGTGTCCAAATCGGAAATCATCACCAACCACAACAAACTTCATATTTAAAGCTTTTGTGATCCACGCAATAAACTCCTTTGGTTCCATGGACATTACTTCAGCAGTAAAAGGACATTCGATTAAATAATCAATTCCTCGTTTTTCAAAAATATACTGTTTTTCTTCATTTGTAGTCAGAACATTTCCAATAATTTCTTCTACACGATTTCGTGGTGGAATATCGAAGGTAAATGCCACAGAAGCTACACCATATGTTTCACTACATGCAAGCACATTCTGCATCAACAAATCGTGCCCTCTGTGTAACCCATCGAATTTTCCCAACGTAACCGCTGTAGGTTCTTCTACCTGAAAATCCAATGTCTTTCTAAAAAATTTCATATTATCCCACAAACATTTTTACTGGCTTATACTCTTTACTCTCATTTAAATAAGTGTAAATACCAATAAAATTTTTACTATTATCATAAAGGCGTACGTTTTCCTGCATTTTACTATCAGAAAAATCCAAAATCATTTCCTCAGGAATTCGATTGCCATTATCTACTAATTTTTGAGCTTCTGCTTTCGCAGTCACTTCTTCGTATTTTAAAAATACACTATCGATGGATTCTATAAACTTCCACTCATCCTTTGGATGCATTATCAACTCTTCTAATTCAGAAAGTTTGTATGCATGTTCCAAAGTAAATTTATCTACCCGTGTACGAAGCAAGGATTTCATACAGCCATAGCACCCTAGTTTTTTTCCAATATCGTCACACAGAGTGCGAATATAGGTTCCTTTGGAACAAGAAACCACCATTTCTACCTCAGGTAAATTTATGGATAAAATTTCAATGTGATGTATAGTTACTGGTCTGGCTTTTCTCTCTACCGTAATCCCTTTTCTGGCTAAATCACAAAGCTTCTGCCCATTCACTTTAAGCGCAGAATACATAGGTGGTATCTGTTCATAAGAACCCACAAAAGAAAGTATCGCTTCCTTTACTTCTTCTTCTGAAACCGCTACCTGTGCGGAATTTAATATTTCACCACTGATATCCTGAGTATCTGTTTCCTGACCCAAGAGTAAAACGGCTTTATATTCCTTATCTTTATCCGTCAACAAATCGCATACCTTTGTCGCCTTACCTAAACACACAGGCAACACCCCTTCCGCATCTGGATCCAGTGTCCCTGTATGTCCTATCTTCTTTTGATGAAAAATACCACGCATTTTGGCAACTACATCAAAAGAAGTAAATCCCTTTTCTTTATAAACATTTATAATTCCATTTACCATAATGCTTTGATCATCTCCTGGAAAATTACATGTGTTTTTCAATTTCGACAAGAATACGCTGCATAACCTCATCAATGGAACCTGTGATATTACAGCCCGCGGCTTTTACATGACCACCACCGCCAAAACACTGTGCAATCTCAGCTACATTGAATTCACCATTCACACGGAAGCTTGCCTTGAAACTACCATCTTCACTTTCATATAAAAAGACTGCAACTTTTGTATCTTTTGTAACACGAATCTGATTTACAATACCATCCAACTGTTTTGGTGTACAGTGATACTCGTTCATCTCATCCTGCGTTAAGTATGTCATTATCACTTTTCCATCTAAATACAACTTGCTTTTTAAAAGAGCTAATCCCATAATTCGATTCTGATCATAGGTTTTTGTGTAAAATGTATCATCCACTATTTTCGAATAATCAATTCCCTGCTCCATTAAAAATCCAACAATATTCATTGTCTTCGCTGAAGTACAGGAGTACTGAAAAACACCAGTATCATGAGCAATTCCTGTATAAAGACATTCTGCAATTTCTTTTGTAATTTTTTCAGAACCAATTAAATCAAATACCAATTCACAAGTAGAACTAGCATCTGGAATAATATAATTGCTATCTGCAAAAGATTGATTGCTCACATGATGATCGATACAGATTGTACGTTTTGCATTTTGAAAATATTGGGCATTTGGACCAAGACGTCCCTCATCCCCGCAATCCAAAACAATAAACAAATCAAACTGCTTGTCCTCTTCAGAATCCTGGTTAATTTTATCTGCATTCTTTAAGAAATGAAATACATCTGGAATGGATTCCAAATATAAATCCACCTGAATTTCAGGATGATAGGTTCTAATATAATTATAAACTGCCAATGTAGAACCTACGCAATCTCCATCTGGACGTACATGCCCTGAAATTCCTACAGATGTTACGCCTTTTAATGTTTCATCTAAATTAATCATTATTTTCCTCTTCCGAAACTTCGTCAACACCATCTTTTTTTGTTACTTCATCAATCTTCTTTGACATAGCAATACCATATTCAATAGACTGATCTAACACAAATGTAATCTGTGGTGTATTGCGAAGATTAATCGATTTTGCTAATTTCATACGAATGAAACCTTCTGCACTACGGAGTCCAGCAATGGTGTCTTTTTGAGACTGTTCATTGCCAAGAACACTAATATATGCCTTTGCTGTTTTTAAATCTGGAGCAACTTCTACTGCAACAACACTTGTCATTGGGTTAATACGTGGATCTTTAATTTCTCCACGTATAATATTAGAAAGTTCTCTCATCACCTCTTCGTTTATACGAATGTTTTTAATGCTATTTTTTCTCATAATTTTTCCTTTTTATACAACGAGCTGCACACCCTTTCGGGCATGCAGTTCAATTTTTACTACTTGCGTGGTACTTCTACCATCTTGTAAGCTTCTACAATATCTAATTCCTGAATGTCATTAAATCCGTCGAATACAAGACCACATTCGTAACCTGTACGCACTTCTTTTACATCATCTTTGAATCTCTTAAGGGATGCTAAATCACCTTCATGAACTAACTCGCCCTCACGAGTAATACGAACCTTACATCCTCTTTCCAATGTACCATCAAGGACATAAGAACCTGCGATATTACCAACACCTGAGGCTTTGAATATCTGACGAACTTCTGCATGACCAAGGATTTTTTCTTCGAATACTGGATCAAGGAGTCCCTTCATAGCAGCTTCCACATCTTCAATCGCCTGATAGATAACTTTGTAAAGTCTTACGTCTACACCTTCGTTTTCTGCCGACTGTTTTGCCATAGGATCAATACGAATATTGAAACCGATGATAATCGCATTTGAGGCAGAAGCAAGTGTTACGTCTGATTCATTGATTGCACCTACGCCACCATGAATAACTTTAACCATAACTTCTTCATTAGAAAGTTTTGTTAGAGACTGTTTTACAGCTTCTACAGAACCCTGAACGTCTGCTTTAACGATGATATTTAATTCTTTCATATTACCAGACTGAATCTGTGAGAATAAATCATCCAATGACATTCTTGATTTCGTTTCCTCCAGAAGTCTATTCTTTTCTTCTGCAATATAGGTTTCAGCAAATGCTTTTGCTTCTTTTTCGTTGTCTGTATTTACAAATGTTTCACCTGCAACCGGAACACTGTTAAGTCCAAGAATTTCTACTGGTGTAGAAGGTCCAGCTTCTTTTACTCTACGTCCATTGTCATCGATCATGGCACGAACTCTACCATAGCTGCTACCACATGCAATAGGATCACCTACACGAAGTGTACCTTTCTGTACAAGTACAGTTGCTACTGCACCACGACCTTTATCAAGCTGTGCTTCAATTACAAGACCACGAGCCTGACGTTTTGGATTTGCTTTTAATTCAAGCACTTCTGCTGTCAAAAGAATCATTTCGAGTAAGTTTTCGATACCTTCTTTTGTATGTGCAGATACAGGACAGAAAATTGTGCTTCCACCCCAATCTTCTGGAATCAACTGATGTTCCGAAAGTTCCTGTTTTACGCGGTCAATATTTGCTGTTGGTTTATCAATTTTGTTGATTGCAACAATAATTTCAACACCAGCTGCTTTTGCATGGTTAATTGCTTCAATTGTCTGAGGCATTACACCATCATCTGCGGCTACTACTAAAATAGCAATATCCGTTGAGTTAGCACCACGCATACGCATTGCTGTAAACGCTTCATGACCAGGTGTATCAAGGAATGTAATATTCTGATCGTTGATAGATACTACAGAAGCACCGATGTGCTGTGTAATACCACCTGCTTCTCTTGCAGTTACTTTTGTAGAGCGGATTGCATCAAGAAGTGATGTTTTACCATGGTCAACGTGACCCATTACGCAGACAACTGGTGGACGTGCAACCATATCATCTTCGTTTTCTTCTTCTTCCTTAAGAAGTTCTGCAATAACGTCTACTTTCTCTTCCTGTTCACAGATGTAGTTGAATTCTAATGCAATTTCTTCCGCTTCTTCAAAACTTACTTCATGGTTCATAGTAACCATAGTTCCCTTCATAAAGAGATTCTTAATGATTACAGATGGCTGAACCTTCATCGTATCTGCTAATTCTTTAATTGTCATCTTTTCAGGAAGTGTAATTGTCTTAATTTCGTTTGGATCTTCCTTTGGTTTCTGTGGCTGTGGCTGATGTTTTTTCTTACCGCCGTTCTTCTCAAGGTTAATGAAGTTTTCCTGCTTCTTACCTAATTTATCATGATCCTGACGTCTGTTATTGTTATTGTTGTTACGACGGTCATTTCCACGCTCACGACTTTCCTTACCACGTACGTCATCTGTAGCAACTGCAGATTCTTTATTGAATTTATCCATTTCACGGTCGAAACGGCCTTTTCCACCATTTCTATCGTTTCTATCATTGCCACGGAAGTTATCTTTTCCTCCCTGTGGACGTTCCCCTCTAGCTGGTCTTTCTCCCTGTGGGCGTTCTCCTCTAGCTGGTCTTTCTCCCTGTGGGCGTTCACTTCTAGCTGGTCTTTCTCCCTGTGGACGTTCACTTCTAACTGGTCTTTCTCCCTGTGGACGTTCACTTCTAACTGGTTTTTCTCCCTGTGGACGTTCACTTCTAACTGGTTTTTCAACCTGTGGACGTTCTACTGGTGCAGTTTCCTGCTGTGGAGCACTTGTCATTACAAGTTCGTCCTGATTTGGTGTTCTTTCACTAATCGGACGCATAGCACGTTCACCCACTGGACGTGGTTTGATAATTGTATGCTGTTCCTGTTTTGGAGCTCCTTCACGTCTTGGTCCACGACCATCTGGTCTGCGTTCTCCATCTGGTCTAGCACCTGGTTTTCTCTGCTGACCATTTGGTCCAACTGGACGTCTCTGCTGCTGTTTGCTGTACTGTGGATTAAATACAGCAGCAATACTTGCTTTTTTCTTAGGACGCTCTTTTACTTCACCTTCAGCAGCTGGTCTTTCAGCCTTTGGAGTTTCAGTTTTTGGTGTTTCTGCTTTTTGTGTTTCTGCTTTTTTACCAAAGTTTTTACGCACCATATCCTGTGCAGCATCTTCTACTCCACTTTGTGCAGATTTTACTTCATATTCTGTTCCTTTTAGAAACTCTACAATGCTTTTTGATTCTATTTCTAACTCTTTTGCGAGTTCATGAACTCTCATTTTTGCCATTTACTAGTTACCTCCATTATTCAGTTTTACATGCTTGGATTTTCTTTTCTACAGCGTCTGCCAGATTTTCATCTGTAATGGCTAAGGATGCTCGGAATTCTTTTCCAATACATCTTCCTAACTCTTCCTTTGTTCCAAACACATACATTGGAACTTCGTAAAATGAAGTCATATTTGTAAACATCTTATTTGTATTATCAGAAGCTTCTTCTGATACAATAACCAGATACGCATGACCTGTTTTTACCGCTTTTTCTGTAGAAAATTCACCACTTACTACATTTCCGGATTTTGCAGCAATTCCTAACATTTGAAATACTCTATTTCGCAACTTTACTCATCTCCTGTTCTAAAGAATCGTAAACCTCTTCTGGAATCGCTACCTTCAAGGAACGTTCCAAGCCCTTACGCTGACGTGCTGTTTTTAAGCATTCCATGCTTGCGCAAATATAAGCTCCACGACCATTTTGACGTCCAATTGTATCCAAAACTATTTCTCCTTCTGGAGTCTTAATGACACGGATTAACTCTTTTTTTGTTTTCATTTCACCACAGCCAGTACATTGGCGCATTGGAACCTTTTTGTTCGACATTATTCTTCGTAACCTTCCTCGTCATATCCTTCTTCATAATATTCATCATCATAGTACTCGTCATCAACATAGTCGTTTTCATAATCCATGAAATCGCCAGCTTCGCGAGCTTGTGTTTCACTCTTGATATCAATCTTGAAACCTGTTAAACGAGCTGCAAGACGAGCATTCTGTCCTTCTTTACCGATAGCAAGTGATAACTGATAATCAGGCACTACTACTTTTGCTGTCTTTTCATCACTATCAGCAATAACAGAAATAACTTTTGCTGGACTAAGTGCATTCTGAATTAAAATTGCAGGGTTTTCATCCCATGTAACAATATCAATTTTTTCTCCACGAAGTTCATCTACGATAGAATTTACACGTGCACCATTCATACCTACACATGCACCTACTGGATCTACGTCTGGATCATTTGACCAAACTGCAATCTTTGTACGACTACCCGCTTCACGAGAAATAGATTTGATTTCTACGATACCATCTTTTACTTCTGTAACTTCAGATTCAAACAATCTCTTTACAAGTTCTGGATGTGTTCTTGAAACGAGAATCTTTGGTCCTTTTGAAGTAGATTTTACTTCGAGAATATATACTTTGATACGATCTGTTGGCTTATAAGTTTCACCTTTGATCTGCTCACCTTCTGTTAAAAGTGCATCTGCTTTACCAAGGTTAATGCTTACATTTTTTCCAACCTGACGCTGTACAATACCTGTAACAACATCTTTTTCTTTTCCGTTATATTCGTCAAAAATTACTTTTCTTTCTTCTTCACGAATCTTCTGTAAAATAACATTCTTTGCATT
>CAZVOY010000062.1:0-8714 GCA_964628865.1 uncultured Lachnobacterium sp.
AATGCCTGCTATTGTAGAAAATTATGATGTAGTAGTTGTAGGTGCTGGTCATGCTGGTTGTGAAGCTGCATTGGCGAGTGCTCGACTCGGAATGGAAACTGTTATTTTTACAGTAAGTGTAGATAGTATTGCACTTATGCCTTGTAACCCAAATATTGGTGGAAGTTCAAAAGGACACATCGTTAGAGAAATTGATGCTCTCGGCGGAGAGATGGGAAAAAATATCGATAAGACATTTATTCAGTCTAAGATGCTAAATAAGTCAAAAGGACCTGCGGTTCATTCACTTCGTGCCCAGGCAGATAAGATGGCTTATACCATGGAGATGAGAAAAGTCTTAGAAAATACAGACCACTTAACAATACGTCAAGCGGAAATTAGTGACATTATTACAGATGAGGAAAATAATATTACTGGAGTTAAGACAGTTTCAGGTGCAACTTATCATTGCAAAGCAGTTATTATTTGTTCAGGTACTTATTTGAATGCAAGATGTTTAACTGGAGAGATGATTACTTATACAGGTCCAAATGGTTTGCAATCTGCGACTCATCTCACTAATTCATTAGTGGAACATGGAGTTGAAATGTATCGTTTCAAAACAGGCACTCCAGCTCGTATTGATAAGAGAAGTATTGATTTTTCAAAAATGGAAGAACAGTTTGGGGATGAAAGAGTAGTTCCTTTTTCATTTACCACAAATCCAGAAGATGTACAGATTGATCAGGTATCATGTTGGCTTACCTATACAAATCCAAAGACACATGAGATTATTCGCGAAAATCTTCATCGCTCTCCAATGTACTCTGGAGTGATTGAAGGTACTGGTCCAAGATATTGCCCTTCTATCGAAGATAAAGTTGTGAAGTTTGCAGAAAAGGAACGTCATCAGATTTTTATTGAACCGGAAGGATTGAATACAAATGAAATGTATGTAGGTGGTATGTCATCTTCTTTACCAGAGGATGTGCAGCATGCAATGTATCGAACTCTTCCAGGTTTGGAAAATGCAAAGATTGTTAGAAATGCATATGCAATTGAATATGATTGTATTAATCCTAATCAGTTGTATGCATCTTTAGAATTTAAAAATATTCATGGTCTTTTTAGTGCAGGGCAATTTAATGGAAGTTCCGGTTATGAGGAAGCAGCTGGCCAAGGATTGGTAGCTGGTATTAATGCTGCTTTAAAGATTAAAGGAAAAGAACCACTTATCTTAGATCGATCTGAAAGTTATATTGGTGTGTTAATTGATGACCTTGTAACAAAAGAAACGTTCGAGCCATATCGAATGATGACTTCTCGCGCGGAGTATCGATTATTACTTCGTCAGGATAATGCAGACATGCGTTTGACGAAGAAAGGATATGAGGTTGGTTTAATTTCTCAGGATCGTTATGATTGGATTATCGAGAAAGAAAGATTAATAGAAGAAGAAATTTTCCGATGTGAAAATGTAAAGGTTGGAGCCTCAAAAGAAGTGCAGGCATTACTCCAAAGCTATGGAAGTATTCCTCTGAATACTGCATCTACAATTGCAGAGTTAATCCGTAGACCCGAATTGGATTATGAAAAGTTAGAAGCAATTGATTCAGAAAGAAAACCACTTCCATATGATGTAATCGAACAGGTCAATATTTTGATAAAGTATGATGGTTATATCAAGAGACAGATTAAACAGGTAGAACAGTTTAAGAGATTAGAAAAGAAAAAACTTCCTCAGAATTTTGATTACAGTGAAATCAATGGACTTCGTATTGAAGCGGTTCAGAAGTTAAATAAATATCAGCCTCTTAATATTGGACAAGCTTCACGTATCTCTGGAGTTTCACCTGCAGACACTTCTGTTATTTTAGTTTATCTGGAACAATTGAAATATTCGAACCCAGATTTATTTTATCAATTGAATGGACATCTTGAAGGAGAAAAAGATGGAATATAATTTTGATTATTTTTTGGAGGAAGTAAATAAACTCTCCATCCAATTAACAGAAAAACAATTGGAGCAATTTCAAACCTACTATGAAATGCTGGTTGAAAAAAATAAAGTAATGAATTTAACTGGTATTACGGAATGGGAAGAAGTTTTGGAAAAACATTTCTTAGATAGTATTTCATTAATACGAGCTATTGATTTGAAACAAAATCTTACGGTAATGGATATGGGAACAGGAGCTGGTTTTCCAGGTATCCCTCTTAAAATTGCTTTTCCGAATTTGAAGGTGACATTAGCGGATTCGTTAAACAAAAGAGTTTTGTTTTTACAAGAAGTAATTGATGAATTAGGTTTAGAAGAGATTGAAGCAATTCATGGTCGTGCTGAGGATTTAGCGAAAGATAAAAAATATAGACAACAGTATGACTTATCCGTTTCCAGAGCAGTTGCAAATTTGACAACGCTAAGTGAATATTGTTTACCTTTTGTAAAGATTGGTGGTCAGTTTGTTTCTTACAAGTCTGGTGAATGTGAGGACGAAGTTACATCTTCAAAAAAAGCTATTTTTGTTTTGGGTGGTAAAATCAAAGAGGTAATAAAATTTGAGTTAGGTGCATCGGGACGTTCTTTTATTGTGATTGATAAAGTTAACGGTACTCCAAAAGAGTATCCTCGTAAAGCTGGAACACCTTCAAAGAAACCAATTATATAACAATATAAAAAATTCCGCTTATTAAAATTATAAGCGGAATTTTTATTTTATAAGTAGTTTTCAATTAAAGAATTGATCTTTTCAGGTATCTCCATCTGAGGATAGAGACAACCATTGTTTATTCGAACGATTTCTAAGTTTGGATTTAATTTGTGATAATCGTCTAGCACATGTTCGTAATGTTTCATTTCTTTACATCCTATAATCAAGGTAGGAGTAGAGAGTTTTTTTAGAGCATGTGAGATATTGTTATTTAAATAATTACCAAGCATACTTGAGTATAAGAATCTTCCATTACTTCCACCAATGTGAGCTGATTCATAGTAGGCATCTTCTAAAGTAGATGAGATTAATTGTGGTTTTGAAAAATAACGCGTGCGAAAAGATTCGTCAATTCTAGTAGAATTATTCATCATATTGTAAACGAAGGTTCCAATAAATGGTAGTTCAATAATTCGTTTTTTAAATTTAGATAATTCATCTGGAATGACATCAAGTTGCTTTAATGATACAGGGTTTATGAAAATGATTTTCTCAAAAAGAGTATCATCCATATGATTTGCCATGATTACAAATGAAGCAGACATATTAGTAGATACTACAGTAGTTTTCTCCTGAATTACATTTTTTACAAACGCAGAGATAAGCTGCACATAAAGATAGTTTGTATATTCTAGTGCAGGTTTATCGGATCTACCACATCCTAATAAATCAATACAGTAAACAGTATGTTTTTTCTGTAAGCGAGAAATGAGTTTTACCCATTCCATAGATGAAGCAGAAGCATCTGCATCATGTATTAATAAGATAGGAGAACCTGTACCTTTTTTTGTGTAGAAGATATTACCGTGTTCCCATGGATAATATTCTCCATCTTTATCAGATAACAAATTATTTTTTGTTGCTGTTTCTTCTATAAATCTATTGTAAGCATAGATTGTAGCAACAGATGCACCGATAGCAGTGAGTAAGAATTTTGTACTTTTCTTCATAAGAACCTCCCTATATTTCTTACTATTATTATAGACACTTTTTGTCTATTATACAAATATTTTATTTATTTCTTTTCTTCTTTTTTGAAATGAATTATAATATAGAAGGTGAAAAAAATAAAATTACTTAGCGAGGAAATATGGTAGTAGAATACTTAGAAAAAATTAGAGATAATTTTATCCAGGAAGAAGTTCAAGTAAGAAGTTTGCTGAATAATGTTCTTAATGAGAAAAAAGAAAATATAGAAATTATTAAAGTATTGGAAGTGAATAACGATCCAAACTTTGAATCATTTACTCCAAGACAGGTAAATAGTTTTAATAAAAGTAAGATCGTTGAACTTCAGAAAAATCAAAAAGAGTTAGATATAAAGATATCTAAATACGAAGAAATGCTAGTATCTATTTCAAAGAATATTGATGAAGTTACAGAAGTTATTAAAGAAGCAAGATTATTGGAAAAATAAAAGTTTTTGTATTTTTTAAAAACATGAAAGAACAATTGTTTAACTTGACACAATATATAGTATAATTTTGAAAAAATGTTTCACGTGAAACATTTCTTTTTTGTTATGTGAAACACAGATTTTCTACACAAGATTTAGTTTTATAAGAAAATATCTTGTACAATATTTTGGAAAAATCATCATAAATGTTTCACGTGAAACATTTTATATAAGGAAAAATAGAACCACAAGGTCTAGTGTTTTTTATAAAATTTGGCAAAGAAGAGGGATAGTGTTATAATGTGTAGGCATGAAAAAAGAGAAAATAGGATTTTCCTAAAGAAGAAAGGAATTAATAATGGGAAGAATTATTGCAATTGCAAATCAAAAAGGTGGTGTTGGTAAAACAACAACCTCTATTAACTTAGCTGCATGTTTAGCAGAAAAAGGAAAGAAAGTATTAGCGATCGACTTAGATCCACAGGGAAATATGACTAGTGGTTTAGGTGTAGATAAGAATGAAGTAGAAAATACAGTATATGAACTGATGTTGGATGTGTGCTCTATTGGAGAGAGTATGCAGAATACTATAGTAGACGGTGTGAAAATTATTGCATCGAATGTAGATCTTGCAGGTGCTGAAATCGAGTTGCTTGGTATTAATGATAAGGAATATATTTTAAAAACAGCAGTTGATTATATCAGAGATGACTTTGATTTTGTAATCATCGACTGTCCACCATCATTAAATATGTTAACAATTAACGCTATGACCACAGCAGATACAGTGCTTGTTCCAATTCAGTGTGAGTACTATGCGTTGGAAGGTTTAAGCCAGTTAATCCATACAATTGATTTGGTTCAGCAGAGATTAAATCCAAGCCTTACTATCGAAGGTGTAGTATTTACTATGTATGATGTAAGAACAAACCTTTCAAATCAGGTAGTAGATAACGTAAAAGCAAACTTAGATACAACAATTTATCAGACAATGATTCCTAGAAATATTCGTTTAGCGGAAGCTCCATCTTATGGTATTCCAATTAATATGTATGATTCAAAGTCTGCAGGTGCTGAAAGTTACAGAAGTCTTGCACAGGAAATTATAGATAGAAAGGATATTTAATACTATGGCGGCGAAAAAGGGATTGGGAAAAGGTTTAGATTCTTTAATTACGAATAAGGTAGAACCAAAAGTAGCAGATGCGAAAACCGTAAATGAAGATAAAGAGAATGGCGCAGTACTTATGAATATTAACAAGGTCGAACCTAATAGAGAACAGCCTCGTAAAAAGTTCGATGAAGATGCGTTGTTGGAATTATCAGAGTCTATCAAACAGTTTGGTGTACTTCAGCCATTATTGGTTACAGAAAGAGATGACTATTTCGAAATTATTGCTGGTGAAAGAAGATGGAGAGCTGCTAAGTTAGCAGGTGTAAAAGAAGTTCCTGTTATTATTAAAAAATTAACAGAACAGGAAATTATGGAAATCTCCTTGATTGAAAATATTCAGCGTGAAGATTTAAATCCAATTGAAGAAGCACAGGCATATAAGCGTCTTCTTACAGAATTTAATTTGAAACAGGATGAAGTAGCAGAAAGAGTTTCTAAGAGTAGAACAGCAGTTACAAATGCTATGCGTCTCTTAAAATTAAATGATAAAGTACAGCAGATGTTAATTGATGAAATGCTTACAACTGGTCATGCAAGAGCATTACTTGCTATCGAAGATCAAGAGAAACAGTATGATGTTGCACAGCGTATTTTCGATGAAAAACTTAGCGTACGTGATACTGAAAAATTAGTTAAGAATATTCAGAATGAAAAACCAGATGCACCTGTTTCTACAAATAAAATTGATCCACAGTTACTTGCTGTTTACAAAGAACTAGAAGAACAGATGAAAGTAATTCTTGGAACAAAAGTTTTTATCAATCCAAAGGATGATAAGAAAGGTAAATTAGAAATTGAATATTATTCTCAGGATGAGTTAGATAGAATTCTTGATTTACTTCGTACCGTTCAGAGATAGTATAATTACCATAGAGAAGTTAGGAGATAATTATGATTTCAAAATTACTTGGATTTGATTCAGATTATATTATTATTGCACTTGTAGCAATTACATTGATTCTACTTATTTTATATATTGTAAATGTTGTGCAGATGGTGCAGTTAAAGAAAAGATACAAAATCTTCATGAGTGGTAAAAATGCAAAGAACCTGGAAAAGACTTTAATCGAAAGATTAGACCAGGTAGATGTGTTGCTTGAAGCAAATGCTGCGAATGAAAGAAATATTAAACAGTTGTTTAGCAATATGAAATTTACATTCCAAAAAGTTGGTTTGATCAAGTATGATGCTTTTAATGAAATGGGCGGCAAACTCAGTTTTTCGTTGGCGTTATTGAATGAAACAAATGATGGATTTGTGATGAACGCGGTACATAGTAGAGAAGGCTGCTATACTTATGTGAAAGAAATTATTGGTGGCAATTCTGTTATTATGTTAGCGGATGAAGAACAGGCTGCTTTGGATATGGCAAAAAAATCAAATAAATAAGAATATGAGATACTGTACGATAAAACGTACAGTATCTTTTTGTATTGAAAACTTTCTTTGGAAAGAGATTTTATTATGTGGAGTTATATGTTATGATATTAGAGAATAGATATTGATGAGGAGAATGGCAGTGCATAAATTCCTAAGAGCAATTGGATTTTCAAATATTAGGAAAAAAGATTTAGAGATACTTACAGGGGAAATCATTAATCATCCTGAAGTGATGAAGGTGACAAAAGATTCAGAGGGAAATGAATTTGCAGAGCTCTTCAAATCTTTTGGAAATGACATAGGTATAGTGATTCGTGGTTCTTATGATGAAAATGATAATTTCTGTATGGATTACTATTTTCCTTTTGCTGCTGCTACTGAAGTATCTACACAGGAACAAATTGATATAGAAAAACATGCAGAGAAAGAATCCTATGCGGGCATTTGTGATGAAATGAGATTAGGAGTAACGCTCATTTTTTATTTACAGAATGTTGCAGATTTTTTATCGGAACATAGAACAAACATCTATGTCAAAAATCTATATGGGGCAATGTTGTCTGCTTTATCTGTGGAGGGAAAGATACTTCTTCCAATTGAACAAAAAGTTCCAGAGAAACAAGCAGCAAATAGCAATAGAGAAAAAAGAAATCAGTTAATCGCAGAAGCTAGAGAAGGAAACGAAGAGGCTATTGAAAGTTTAACCTTACAGGACATGGATACATATTCTTTGCTTTCAAAAAGAATTCAAAAGGAAGATGTTTTTTCTATCGTAAGTTCTTCTTTTATGCCATATGGAATTGAGAGTGATCAGTATTGTGTTCTTGGCGAAATATTAGAGGTAGAAGAAATTACAAATTATTATACCGAAGAAAAGGTATATTCCATGAAAGTGGATTGTAATGATATAATATTTCATGTAACAATTAATAAAAAGGATTTGTTAGGCGAACCAGCCGTTGGAAGAAGATTTAAAGGAAGCATTTGGATGCAGGGAACGGTATGTTTGTAAAAATTTGCATCTATAGCTCAGTTGGATAGAGCGACCGCCTCCTAAGCGGTAGGCCGCTGGTTCGAATCCAGTTAGGTGCATTATTATAAAAACTTTAGAATAAAAAAATCCAGGGGGAGTATTCAGCATGAATAACACAAAGGAAAAACAGGCAAAACTACAGGTGATAATCTCAGTACTAGTATTAACCGTAATTGTATTCGCGGAAATGTATTTGATGATTAATTTTAAGAGTAGTTATTTCCCAATTATTATTCTAGCAGTAGTTGCTTTGGCGGCTGTTTATGTATTGGTAAATGCTATGATGATTTTGTCTGCCGAAAAAGAAGAAAAGCGAAATGAGCATCTTGAAAATCTCTACAAATCGGAAAAAGCATCTTATATTATGTTGAAGAAGAGCTTTGATGAAATTGAAGATAAATTAAATGTTCTTCAGGAAACATCGAAGGTGCCAGCAGAAGAAATTATTAATGCACAAAAAGGTATTGCGAAAGTAATTATTAATCGAAGCAAAGAGAATGCAGATGCGATTATCAATTCAAATGATCAGGTATTAGAAAGATTAGATGAAGTAGAAGAAACACAGAACACGAAGTTTACAAGTCTTTCAAAAGAACAGAGATTAAAATTAACTGATATGGGAACTCAGACAGATATGAAATTACAGGATCTGGTTGTTCAGTTAAAAGATACAGAACTTCGTTTAAATCAGGCAATCATGAATGGAACAAAAGTTGTGATGCCAGCACCTGGTACATATGCACCTATGGGAAATACTTTTGCAGACCCTGTTCTGGAAGAAACATCAATAGAAGATTTGATGGCATCCGCAGATGATTTATTATCTGTTGCAGATGAATTGTTGGAAGCAGAAGAACTATCCGTAGAAGATGAGATGGTAGTGGACGATGTACTTCCTACGGAGGAATTTAGTTTAGAAGAAATGAACTTGGATGAACTCCTTGCGGAAGAACCAGTCGTAGAGGAAATACCAGTTGTGGAAGAGGAACCAGTTGTAGAGGAAGCACCTGTTGTGGAAGAAGAGCAAGTAGCAGAAGAGCT
>CAZVOY010000063.1:0-8700 GCA_964628865.1 uncultured Lachnobacterium sp.
TTTAGACAATCTAAAATCATTGCCAAATCTTTCATTGGAATCTGTCCTGGTGCACTGGCATTCTTTCCTGCACCAAAGGTCACACACGAACCAAATGTTTCTCCTGCTATACGAGATATCACTCCAAGTTTTCCCATGGACATTGTAATCAATGGCTGCTCTGGATATTTCTTGTGAAAATGATTTGTTACCTCTAACAATCGCAACACATCTTCGGTAGAATTTGGCATCATTGCCAGTTTTACAATATCCGCATTACTATGCTTCATTTGCTCTAACAACATAAATAATATATCAGAAGAAGGTGTTTCATGAAAATCATGATGAGAAGTAATTACCTTTGCTCCCATCCTCTGCAAATCTGAAATTTCATCATCTGCTTTCTCTTCATAAAAATATTCTACATCTATAAAATCTACTATCTTTGTTTCAGCCGCTATCTGATGCAAATCATAGACTTTATCACTTGGCAGTGAACACATTCCACCCTGCTCTTTTGAACGGAAGGTGAAAACAAAAATTGTATCCTGTACAAGTGGTGCAACCAATTCCAAAACTTCTCGAACAGCATTTAGACTTTTTACTCTCGCAAACGCGTCCACACGCCATTCTATCATTTCGGCCCCTTGCTCTACTAATTCTTTTACCTCAGCTACAATTTCTTCTGTTTCAGCCCCCATTACTGAAACACAAACCAAAGGTTTTCCATCCCCAAACGTTTTATTTTTTATCTTTAACATTTTCTGCATTATATTTACTCCTTCACTTGTTCTTTTTAATTATACCTATTTCCTTACATTTATGCAACGAAATAAGCACGTTAAATATTAACAGAAATTTGACAACCTGCTAAAAAACGATTATTATTATAAAATATTTATTCAAACGGATAAGGAGTACTATTATGAGTTTCAAATTTTTAAATCAATTACCAAGTCCAGAGGACATCAAACGCGAATATCCTTTATCAAAGGAACTGACTGAATTACGTGAACAGCGTGATAAAATGATTAAAGATGTACTTTCTGGAAAAGACGATAAATTTCTTTTAATCATCGGACCTTGTTCTGCTGATAATGAAGATTCTGTTTGTGATTATGTAAGCCGACTTACAAAAGTTCAGGAAGACGTGAAAGATAAAGTTATTATTATTCCTCGTGTTTACACAAACAAACCTCGTACGAATGGTACTGGTTACAAAGGAATTGCTTCACAGCCAAACCCTGAAAAAGAACCTGACATGATTGAAGGTTTAATCGCAATGAGAAAAATGCACATTCGTGCTATTGCTGAAAGCGGTCTTACCTGCGCAGACGAAATGCTCTATCCTGAAAACTGGGGATATGTGGAAGATTTATTATCTTATGTAGCAATCGGCGCTCGTTCGGTTGAGGATCAGCAGCATCGTTTAACAGTAAGTGGATTTGACGTTGCTTCTGGTATGAAAAACCCTACAAGTGGTGACTTCTCTGTTATGTTAAACTCTGTTTACGCTGCACAGCAGTCTCATCATTTTGTACATCGCGGATACGAAGTTGAAACAACTGGTAACCCATATGCTCATGTTATTCTTCGTGGAGCTACCAGTAAACACGGAAACAATGTATCCAACTATCACTATGAAGATTTAATGAGACTTCATGAAATGTATGAAAAAATGGATGTTGTTAATCCAGCTGCTATTATTGATACAAACCACTCAAACTCAGCTAAGAAATACAAAGAACAGATTCGTATCGCAAAAGAAGTTCTTCATAGCCGCAGACATTCCGATGACATCAATAAATTGGTAAAAGGACTTATGATCGAAAGCTATATTGAAGAAGGTTCACAGTCTATTGGTGATGGTATTTATGGAAAATCTATTACCGACCCATGTCTTGGATGGGAAGATACAAAGAATTTAATTTACGCTATTGCAGAAGGCTGTTAGAAAAGCAAAAAACAAAAGCCGAACATTCAAAATTCATTTGAATGTTCGGCTTTTTTTATGTTAATTCCTATCTAAATCAAACTCAATCGAATAACCCAAGGGATAAAGTGCGTGCTAACAAGACTTTCTATAACACATCCTGTTACAAATAAAAGTACCATAAATAATATCATTCCAATGTTTTTTACTATTTTATCTCTGATATGATAATTATACCTTCTGTTTTTTTGTAGAAGCATGATGATTATACCACCATACAAAAATCCATGTGGAATAACCGATGCTATTCCAAGAACGATTCCTGCTACTCCTAACCCCTGTATGCAGGTCATCAGAAAGAACCCCCAGATAAAACTAAACAAGCATATCAACACACTTGAAACATGTTCTTTTATCGGTGTAAAACACAATATAATCAGTATAGAAAACAATTTAACACGTTCATATAAAACGCCCCAAAACACATCATCAAAAGCGAGATTCGCATTTGCATATTGTGTATATGTATCTAAATTTAGTAGTACTGTGCTATCGCCTATTACTTCTATACATACATCTGCACTTATAATTCCACAGACAAAGAGAATCAATAGTATAAAAAAAGACTTTTTCATAATATAAACCAAACCTTTCGTTTCATACTATGTCCAAGTCTTTTATCTTATACCTTATTATTTGCGGATTTTATTTGCATAAGCTAAAATCGCTGCAACTGTTTTTCCATCCTGCATTACGCCGCTATAAATCATATCCAGTAAATCATCCAATTCATAAGCTTCTATGCGAATATCTTCTGCATCATCCAAATGCTGTTTTCCTGGCACTAAATCTTCTGCTAAATATACATCTACCATTTCATTACAAAATGCCACTGTAGTACGCAAATTTAAGAGTTTACTTACTTTGTTACTCTTATATCCTGTTTCTTCTTCCAATTCTCTTACAGCACAATCCAAAGTATCTTCTGTCACACTATCTCTGCAACCTGCTGGGATTTCAAGCGTATCTCTTTCCAATGCATTTCGATACTGGCGCACCATTAAAATGCGGCCATCTGGAAGTACTGGAACAATACACGCTGCACCTTTACGATGTGATACAAAATCCCATTCTTCAATCTTTCCATTTCCCACATCCATGGTGTCCTTATAAATATCAAGGATAGACCCTTTATACACTAATTCTCTGTTTAAACGTTTGATTTTGTCGCTCATCTTGCTTCTCCTTTTCTACATGGATATTTTATCTAAAATTCCTGTAAGATGTGCTATTGTCACACCATAATTTGTCATTGGAATTTTTTGGTTCTTTGCTCGGTCAATGCGGCTTAACACATATTTACGATTGAACATACAGCCACCACACTGAATCACTAAATCGTACTTGCTTAAATCGTCAGGAAAATCTGTTCCGCTTACCATTTCGACACAAATACCAGCTCCAAATCTTTTTCGCAGCATATTGGGAATCTTTACCCTTCCAATATCTTCTGATAATGGTGCATGAGTACAACATTCCGCAATTAAAACTTTAGCATTTTCACTTAAGGCATCTAATGCTTTTGCACCTTCTACATAGTAAGGCAAATCCCCTTTGTAAGCTGCAAACAAAACAGAAAACGAAGTCAACATGCTTTCTGCTGGTTTTAATTCATATACCTTCTGAAACACCTGTGAATCCGTAATAATGAGTTTTGGTGGATTTTTCAACTGCTCCAAAGCATGCTCTATTTTATCTGTTGTCACGGACACTACCATACATTTTTTGTCCAGAAGTTCTCGAATGGTTTGCACCTGTGGTAATATCAATCGACCTTTTGGCGCCTGAATATCCTGTGGCATTACAAGCATTACTACATCCGACTCCTCGACAAGATTTCCTGTAATAAATCGTGCATCAAAATCCTCTGGGATTTTTCTTACCAACACTTCTTTTACAGCATCGATACCCTCTCCTGTTTTTGCATTAATGACCAACGGTTCCTCATTTGTTACCGTTTTGATTTGTTCAGAAAGTGTATCATTTACTGTTGCATCCATCCTGTTTATGATTGCTACAACAGGTGTGTGTTTATTCGAGAAATAATGGCACCACTCCTTTTCCTGCTCAATGTCACCATTATCAGCTCCTGAAAAAAGGATCAGCGCAATGTCACACTTCTCAGCAGCAAGATAGGTTTTTTCCTTTCTTGCCGTTCCTAATATTGTCGTATCATCAAAACCAGCGGTATCAATCAAAACCACTGGACCTAATGGTGATACTTCCATGGCTTTTGTCACTACATCTGTGGTAGTTCCAGCTACATCGGACACAATAGACACATCCTGTCCCGTGAATGCATTTATAAAAGATGATTTTCCACTATTCGTTTTTCCAAAAATTCCGATGTGCAATCTATCTGCACTAGGAGTCTCATTTAAACTCATATGTTACCTCGTTTACGTAATTAAAAACGGAAATCTCTTTTTCCTTCTGCAATATTGTGAATGTATTCTGTTGCAGTTGCTTTTACTTTTGGATTTGGAATTTTCTCCAATTCCTGTTCGATTAATTTCATTCCAATTTCTTTGGTTTCTGGACTTGCATAATCTTCTAAATATTCTTTCAGTGTCATCAATGCATTTGGATGGCAACAGTTTAAAATCTGCATATTTTTACAGAGCGTCATAAATCTATCGCCTGTTCTGCCCTCACGATAACATGCTGTACAGAAACTTGGAATATGTCCCATTTTTATTAACCAGTTTACTACTTCATCTAATGTACGATTATCACTTACATCAAACTGCTCTGTCGTCACATCTTCTGTTTCAGGTTCTGCATAACCACCTACACTGGTACGTGATGCGCCACTAATTTGAGATACACCAAGAGGCAATACTTTTTCACGAACTGCCTGTGATTCTCTCGTAGAAATAATCATTCCTGTATATGGTACAGAAATACGAATCAACGCACAAATTTTTGCAAATGTATCATCATCAATTCCATTATCAAATGTATCTGGATCAATATCATCTGCACGTTTTAAACGTGGCACACTTATGGTATGAGGTCCAACACCATGGACTGCTTCTAAATGTTCTGCGTGCATCAGAAGTCCTGCAAACTCATAGCGATATAATTCTAATCCGAACAATACGCCTAAACCAACATCATCGATACCACCTTCCATGGCTCTATCCATCGCCTCTGTATGATAAGCATAGTCATGTTTTGGTCCTGTTGGATGGAGTTCTTCATAACTCTTTTTATTATAGGTTTCCTGGAACAAAATATATGTGCCAATTCCAGCTTCATGAAGTTTGCGATAATTCTCTACTGTCGTAGCAGCAATATTTACGTTTACACGGCGAATCGCACCATTTTTATGCTTAATACTATAAATAGTATTGATACATTCTAAAATATATTCAATTGGATTATTTACAGGATCTTCTCCTGCTTCAATTGCAAGACGTTTGTGTCCCATGTCCTGTAATGCGATTACTTCTTTCGCAACTTCTTCCTGTGTCAGTTTCTTTCTAGCAATGTGTTTATTTTTTAAATGATATGGACAATATACACAGCCATTTACACAGTAATTTGACAAATATAGTGGAGCAAACATTACAATACGATTACCATAGTAATCCTCTTTAATTTGTTTTGCTAAGTCATACATTTCCTGTATCTTGTCTTCCATATCACAAGCAAGTAATACAGATGCTTCTCTATGATTTAAACCTTTTCGTTCGCGTGCTTTTGCCAAAATAGCATCAATCACTTCTACATTGTCCTTATTTGCATCTGCATAAGCTATTGTATCTAAAATTTCCTCATCTGAAATAAATTCTTCTGCTTTTAATGATTTTACGTCGTACATATTACTGATAATCTCCTCGGTCTGTTACTAATTTATAGCCAATTTCACTCATTCTCTTTTGTAAATTAGCATCCCCCTCTGCCGCTTCATCTCCTGTACAAATTTTATTGTCATAAAGCTTGTATTTTTCACGTACATCTATTGGCGATAGATTTGGCATGACTACATTAGCTCCTGCCAAAATTCCTAGTTCTCTTCCTTTTTCATGAATGGTTCCAAGAGCTGTTGTCGCTGGAAGTAATACATGGGGATGTATCAATCTAATAATTGCTAATAATCTCAGGGTCATCTCTAATGTCCCTGCTTTTTCTTTTGCAAATGGTGTATCCTGTTGCGGAATAAACGGTCCTATTCCGACCATATGCGGTTCTAATTCTTTGATAAACATCAGGTCCTCATAAAGTGTTTCTATAGTCTGATATGGAGAACCTACCATAAATCCACAACCAACCTGATATCCTATTTCTTTCAAATCCAAAAGACACTGTTTACGCCTTGCCAAAGACAGTTCTTCTGGATGCAATTTTTCATAATGCACGTTATTCGCAGTCTCATGTCGTAGTAAATATCGATTTGCACCTGCATCAAAATACTTCTGATAGCTTTCTTTTGTCTTTTCTCCAATTGACAAAGTAATAGCACAATCTGGATATTTCCCACGGATAGTACTTACTATATCACAAATTCTCTCATCTGTGAAATATCCATCTTCGCCGCCTTGCAACACAAAGGTACGATATCCTAACTCATACCCTTTTTTGCAACAGTCTAGAATTGTCTCTTTTTCTAATCGATAACGCTCTGTATTTGCATTACTTCTTCGAATTCCACAATAGTAGCAATCATTCTTACAGTAATTTGTAAACTCAATGAGTCCACGCTTAAATACACTTTTTCCATATATCTCATCTGTGACTTCTCGTGCCTGTGTATATAAAAATAACACCTCTTCTTCTGAAGCTTGTCCGAGAAGAGTCTGCATTTGTTCTAGTTCAATATTCTGTTTTTCTCGAATTCTAGTTACTATTTCTTGATATGTCATGTATATTCCTTTTAAAAATTATTATCAATATACTCCAAAAATGGCTTTTTAATAACTTCATCTCCATTGTTTTTATACCATTCAAATGCTTCCATAAAACCTTCTTCTAATGTTTTTATATCTTTCATTAACTTGTACTGTTTTGAAACATCAAGATAATATTCATAATCATAAAAACAGAAATAATTTCTCTGTTCAATGTCTTCATATACATTTATAAATTCTACACTTTTCCCAGCAATATGATAACAAAGTTCAACCCACTCACGAATTGAAATCGTCTCTTTATTACCCACATTAAAAATATGTTGCTCTGGTTTATCCTTCAAAAGAATATCTATGAATTTACATAAATCATCAATATGGAAAAACTGTAATTTCATTTCACCATCTTTTGGCAAATAAAACTTTCTATCAGCCATAGCACAATCAAAAACAAACGCTTCCCTATACACATTATTCATTTGACCGTATAGATATGGTGGACGTACAATATAAGCATTTGGATTTCTTTTTAACAAAATAGCTTCTGCTTCTATTTTATCAGTTCCGTATTTTCCCCAATACTTATTAACTGCTAATGAGGTATCTTCCTTGAAAGGTTGTGGTGCATACTCTGGATATACAGCACTAGAACTAATTAAAATATAGTCTTTATAATCGCCTAAAGCATCAATTAACATCTCTACGTCACTAGCGGTATATGCCGTATCTATAACGATATCAAAGCAATAATTACGAAGAACTTCCCCTAGATTGTGTCTATCAGCTCTAATAAGTGTTACCCCTTCAGATTGATTCTTTGTATTTCTATTAAGTACATAAACATCATATCCATTTGCAACATAATATTCTGCAATATATCTACTCACAAAAACTGTTCCACCAGTTACAAGTACTTTTTTCATATTTCATATTTTCCTTTTGTTTGGGCATATATAAAAAAACTTACTCTCTATGCCCCACATTTTCTAAAATCTAGGATATTACAGAGCAAAAATTCTCTATATGCCCCATTTGTTTCAAAAAACATTCAATTACACATATTTTTGGGGCATTTTAGAGCAATTTTTTCTCATACGCCCCAAATCTTCAGTTTAGGCACAAGAAATACCTGCTTTTAATTCATTCTAAGAGCCTATATCGTTTCTTTATAATGTATCAATAACCAGTAATTCGCTGACACGCTGTCAGAGAAAGATTTTACTGAAAAATCAAGAAAATCAGGGGAACCCAAGTTCCCCCGATTTATAAACATCAATTCATTATTCTTCGATATCATTAAAGCCAACTCTTGCAACATAAGTTGTGTGTAAGAGTTCGTGTGCCTTATGAGAATTTGGTTCCCCAAGATATTCATCATAAAGAGCTTTAATCTGAGGATTATTATGAGACTGGCGAAGAACCTGTCTTTCATCCTCTGTATAAAGAGCTTTTGCTCTCTTTTCTTTGTATGTATCCATGATATCATCATCTTCATTTGGTAAGAAACATGATCTTACAAATGGCTGTCCACCACCAGCGATACATCCGCCAGGACATCCCATGATTTCAATGAAGTGATATTTTGATTTTCCTTCACGGATATCATCAAGTAATACTTTTGCATTCTTCATACCGTGAGCAATTGCAACATTTACAACTGTTCCATTGATATCAATAGAAGCTTCACGGATTCCATCAAAGCCACGAACTTCTTCGAATTTGATTGCTTCGTGTTCTTTTCCTGTTAATACAAAGTATACGGTACGTAATGCAGCTTCCATTACACCACCCGTTACACCGAAGATAACACCAGCACCTGAGTATTCACCCATTAAATCCTGGTCAAATTCTTCATCTGGAAGACGATTGAAAAGG
>CAZVOY010000064.1:0-8603 GCA_964628865.1 uncultured Lachnobacterium sp.
TGACATGAAGTATGGTGATGAGAAAATGAATAAGAAATATTATGACAGTCATAAAATAAATCACCAGTTGCTTCATGCATACCGTTTAGAGTTTCCAGATGGGAAAGTAGTGGTTGCAGAGCCAGCGGCTGTATTCGGAAAAGTGATGGGGTAAGAAGATATAGAAAAAGATGATTAATAATTAATTTGGTAATAAAGTTATGATGACTGAAAGAGTATATTTGTTTAACGAAAAATATGCAGAAAAAAACGGATGGAAAAGAGATAGTGCCACAGGAAGACAGGTGGGGGCATTTATAATGATCCTTAAAGTACTTGTGGTCGTTATTTTATCAATTTCTTTGTCTGTATATTTTGAAATGAGATTGGGACATATTTATGGTTCGTGGATTATTATAGGAGCATGTAATAATTTGTGGTTGTTAGCTACTGTTTACTTTGTGGTAAAACATCTACACAGAAACGACATTTGTTTAAATGCTGATTTTACAGCATTTATTGAAAAAGATGGTTCATTATATTATGTAAAATACAATGCTCCTGACGTGCGTTTTAGAACGGAAAAATTGGTGGATGCGATTTCTCGCAAAGAGTTTTTTGTTAGAATATTAAAATTAGCGTTTGAACATCAAGATAGATTTTCAAATACAATAATTAGTACAGAATTTTCATTAACAGATGATGAGATTCCAGAACATGAAGCTTCTTTCTATTCTCGACTTCGTATTCCTATTTCTTTTCTTTGGCGTTTTACTAGATATAAAAAAGTGAGTAATAAAACGGCTGTAATTATTCGTTTAGATGAAGTAAATGTAATTGCAGAAAAAGATGGGATTTGTCTTTTAAAATACAAAGATCGAAATCGGAAATGGAAAAAACTTAAGATTGCAGATGGCTATGAAAATTTAAAAGAAAATATAAAAGCCAAAAAATATTTACAAGATAGTAGATATTTGAGTCCATTTCCTTATATAAAACCTAGAATGCATTCTGCTATGGTAAAGTTTGGAATAGGAATTGCTCTTATTTTTCTACTGGTATATGGAGTTCCAGGCGTCTTAGAGGACATATGGATGTATTATAGCAATCAGAAGATGTCACAGATAAAATCTGTTGAGGACCTTATTACAGAGGAAATGGTATTAGAAGTGTTAAATTCTAACGAAGAATTGTCTTTTGTATATAAGGAGTCAAGAGTAGAAATAAATGACGAGGGCGGGTATTCTGTATACATTACTGGATATGATGAAAATACAGGAAAAAGTGTAATTATAAACTTTAATGAAGTTGATACAGGGACAGGTTTTCGAATGAAATGTACAGATGAGTGGAATGCATATCTATGGATTTCAAAGGAGTAGAATAAAAGATGAATTTATTATTTAGTCGTAGTGTTTTAATTATAAAAAATATAATTGTTTCAGCACTGCTTATATTTATCTTGATATTTGGTATTATGTTCTTGCAGAAAGAAGTTGATCGATACAAAAATGCCACAGAGGCTGAAGAATATAGAAAAATTGATGAATTAACCATTGATATGGTTAGTGACATGAAGTCTGCTGTATGACAAATTGAAGAGTATGGAAGTGTTGAAAGTGAATTTTTGAAAGACACAGTTGTTTATGTAAAAGATACTCTACCACAAATAGATGAAAATTTATGTTATTGCGAATGGAAAGATGGTGTTTCCACTGAGGCACGTGAATATATAATACAAATTAGCGATGGTACATATATTGGTCTAAGAACAGAGGATTGGATAGCTGTTGAGTGTGGCGAGACAGAATTTTTGGCAAAGGTAGAATATATGGGAGATAGTCAATATGAATTTTTTGACTATGCTTACAGATTGGTTGTTAGCCAAAATCCAGAATTAGGAGAACGGTATGATAGTTTTTATGAGCTTCCAGATGAGATACAGAACCAATTTCAAGAATATGTACTAGTCCCAGTAGATACAGCCGCTAATGGTGTTTTTCCTGTTTTGATGCAATTCGTTTTTGTAATATTGATAATTGGCGTAGTGATTAATTGTATTGTTAATATTTTTAATGACGATATTAAACGCTAGATAGAACAGAAAAGAGTCGGTGACAGCGAGCAGAAGAGTTTAAGTTCATGGGAAAGCGAACGCAACAAAGAAAGGATAGAATACTTTTTAAACCACACAGATGATGTGAATGGTGAAAATGCAATAATGAATTTTTGTATGGGAAAAATAAGAAGAATATTGTTTTGGTTGAGAAAAAAGATATTCATCATATCGAACTAAGAAAATATACTTACAAAATATATTTCATTATTCCTATAGGTGTTGAATGGAGTATCAGAGTAGTTTTAGACGAAGTAAATTATCGCAATATAATTGTAGGAGGGTGTAAGAAAACTACAGAGACATATAAATATATAGTTCATTCGTTAGGTTGTGTGGAAAAAAGCATATCCCACAAACGTATTATGGCAGTAGCGGTTCCAAAATAAAATTTTTAGACGGAGTAAAATATATGAAACAAAAGAAAATAATTATTCTTTTCTGTCTATGCATTTTTGCTTCATGTTCTCTCGTAGGCTGTAAAGACAAGGAATTGCGGCTGAAATCTACATAGAAGATTACGATGACAACGAGTTAGATTACTACATGTTTAAATATAAAGACAATCTTACAGAAGGTTCAATATCAAATTGTTCAGAATTTGTTGAGTTGTATAAGGGGTCTAATATTATTATTTTAAAGAAAAAATAAGGAGTGCATATGCCAACCTGGAATTCAAGAGGTCTTAGAGGTTCTACCTTAGAAGATCTTGTAAACCGCACAAACGATAAATATTTACAAAATAATCTGGCACTAATACAGAAGGTGCCTACACCAATTACGCCGATTAATATCGATAAAGATACGAGACACATTACCCTTGCGTATTTTGACCAAAAAAGTACGGTTGACTACATAGGTGTGGTACAGGGAGTACCAGTTTGCTTTGATGCCAAGGAATGTCATACAGATACATTTCCTTTAGCAAATATACATGAACATCAGGTGGAATTTATGCGAAACTTCGAAAAGCAAGATGGTGTAGCATTTATTCTGATTTCTTTTACCCATAGAAATGAGTTTTATTATTTACGATTCGAAGAGTTGTTAAAGTTTTGGGAACGAAAACTAGAAGGTGGAAGAAAAAGCTTTAAATATGAGGAATTAGAGGAAGATTTCTTTTTAAGAGAAACTCCTGGTGTGTTTATTCCGTATTTGGATGCATTGCAGAAGGACTTGGAGCTAAGGGATTAAGCCATTCCACAGTGAATAATATATATAACCAAACGGCATGGGTACTCGCGTTGACATGAGTACCCTATTATTTTATAATAATTTATAATTATAATAGAGTGTTACTATACTAAAGTGAGGGTTATACATGAAGAACAAATTACTACATACACCAGATGGTGTTCGAGACCTCTACAATGAAGATTATAAGAAAAAATTAAATATACAAAATAGATTACATCAAGTGTTCTCAGATTATGGTTGCATGGATATTCAAACCCCTACCTTTGAATACTTTGATGTGTTTAGTAATCAGATTGGCACGACACCTTCCAAAGATTTATTCAAGTTTTTTGATACAGAAGGAAACACGGTGGTGCTTCGCCCTGACTTTACGCCATCTATTGCGCGTTGTGCAGCGAAGTATTTTGAACCTGATGAAGATCCTGTAAAACTTTGTTATATGGGAAATACATTTACAAATGCATCAAATTATCAAGGGCGTTTGAAAGAAACCACACAATGTGGTGTAGAATTTATTGGCGATGGTTCAGCCACTGCAGATGCACAAATGCTTGCAATGGTTGTGGATTGCATCAAAGCCATTGGTATTTGTGATTTTCAAATTTCGGTTGGACATGCAGGTTTTTTTGATGCATTGTTAGATGCGGCGAATATGCGAAGAAAACATGCAAAGAAGCTTCGTGAACTTTTAGATAACAAGAATTTTCTTGGTGTAGAAAACTTTGTAGAAAATATGGAAGTTGATGAGGAACTAAAAAACCTATTTTTGCTTCTTGCTGATTTTGATATTACAGAGAAGGATTTAGAAAATGCAAAGAAATGGGCGGCAAGCTATCCTAAAATTGAAAAGGCTATTGAATCCTTAGAAGAATTGCAAGAGAATCTTAAAGCGAAGTCAATTAGCCAGTATGTTTCTTTTGAATTGGGGATGATTAGTAATTATGGCTATTATACAGGCATAATTTTTGAAGGATATACGTTTGGTTTAGGTGAACCAATTGTAAAAGGTGGTCGCTATGATAATTTGCTGAGTAATTTTGACAAAGATGCACCAGCGATTGGTTTTGCATTTGTAGTAGACCAATTGATTACTGCGGTTTCTGCAAAAAATGATATTGCAAAAGAAGATAGGTATTTGACTTTTGCGTTAGGAAAAGGTCGCTTAGCAAAGAAGACACTTCAGATATTTGAGCAAATCGGAATTACCTGCGAAGAGATTTTTGATCCAAACACAAGAAAACTTATTTTTGTTAATGAGGAATTAAAACTTCGGTTCTTTTTATCCAAAGGACCAGATGTGCCTACTTATGTAGCGCACGGAGCTGCGGATATTGGCATCGTTGGAAAGGATACCATTTTAGAAGAAGGCAGAAATGTTTATGAGGTTTTGGATTTAGGTTTTGGAAATTGTAGAATGTGTATCTGTGGACCTAAATCTGCGAAGGAACTATTGTTGCATCAGGAACAGATACGTGTTGCTACCAAATATCCTCAGATTGCAAAGGACTATTTTTATAACGAAAAACATCAAACTGTGGAGATTATCAAATTAAATGGTTCCATTGAATTAGCACCTATTGTTGGTTTATCCGATGTGATTTGTGATATTGTTGAAACAGGTGCTACGCTAAGAGAAAATGGCTTAGAGGTTTTAGAGGAAGTTTGTCCATTGTCTGCTCGTATGATTGTAAACGAAGTAAGTATGAAAATGGAAAATGAAAGAATTATAAAATTAATTCGTGATTTAAGAAATGCATTATAGGAGAGCTTTTATGAAAATACTTGCATTAAATAAAGAAACAAAAAATGATTTATTAGAAAGTTTATTAAAGAGAAGTCCAAATCACTATGCTGAATTTGAAGGACGTGTAAACGATATTGTAAATAATGTTAGAGAAAGAAAAGACGAAGCACTTTTTGAGTATACTGAAAAATTTGATGGTGCAAAAATCGATGCGGATTCTATTCTAGTTACAGAAGAGGAAATTACAGAAGCATATGAACAGGTTGACGCCAAGCTTTTGGAAATCATTCGAAAATCAAAAGCGAACATTGAGAAATATCATGTTAAGCAGCTTCAGAATTCATGGTTTACCTCTGAAGAAGGAATTATTTTAGGACAAAAGGTAACACCACTTGATGTAGCAGGGGTGTATGTACCTGGTGGTAAAGCAGTTTATCCATCCTCTGTACTTATGAATGTAATGCCAGCAAAAGTAGCAGGGGTACGTAAAATTATCATGACTACACCACCTGGAAAAGATGGGAAAGTATATGCTACTACACTTGTAGCAGCAAAAGAAGCTGGTGTAGATGAAATCTATAAGGTTGGTGGAGCTCAGGCGGTTGCGGCAATGGCGTTTGGAACGGAAAGTGTACCAAAGGTTGATAAAATCGTAGGACCAGGAAATATCTATGTAGCTTTAGCGAAAAAGGCTGTATTTGGTTATGTAAGCATTGACTCCATCGCTGGTCCAAGCGAAATTCTTGTATTAGCAGATGAAACAGCTAATCCAAAGTTTGTTGCAGCGGATTTGCTTTCTCAGGCTGAGCATGATGAGCTTGCGTCTGCAATCCTTATTACAACTAGTAAGGAATTAGCAGAGCAGGTTTCGGTAGAAGTGGATAAATTCGTGGCAGTATTGTCTAGAAAAGAAATTATTCAGAAATCACTGGATAATTATGGATATATTCTTATAGCAGAAAATATGGAAGATGCCATTGATGCTACCAATGAAATTGCTTCCGAACACTTAGAAGTAGTGACAAAAAATCCATTCGAAGTCATGACAAAGATTCGTAACGCAGGTGCAATTTTCCTTGGAGAATACTCTTCAGAGCCACTGGGTGACTATTTTGCTGGTCCAAACCATGTATTACCTACAAATGGTACCGCAAAATTTTTCTCGCCACTTAGTGTAGATGATTTTGTAAAGAAATCAAGCATCATTAACTATTCAAAAGAAGCGTTGCAGGCAGTTTACAAGGATATTGTGGATTTTGCAGAAGCAGAACAGTTGACAGCCCATGCAAATTCCATTCGTGTTAGGTTTGAAGATTAATAGAAATGTAATTTGTCTTTTCCTATAAAAGAGATTATAATGGACAAATGGAGGATTACTCATATGTCAGAAAGAATTGCAAATGTAGAAAGAAAAACAAGAGAAACAGATATTGAACTAACTTTTGCAGTAGATGGTACAGGTAATGCATCTATTGAAACAGGAATCGGTTTCTTTGACCATATGTTGGAAGGCTTTGCAAAGCATGGTTTCTTTGATTTGAAACTCAAATGTGATGGCGATTTGGAAGTAGATACACATCACACAGTGGAAGATTGTGGTATCGTATTGGGTCAGGCTATCAAAGAAGCGATTGGAGACAAAAAAGGCATCAAACGTTATGGCAATTTTGTTTTACCAATGG
The DNA here is from genome assembly GCA_964628865.1 of uncultured Lachnobacterium sp. Taxonomy (GTDB): domain Bacteria; phylum Bacillota; class Clostridia; order Lachnospirales; family Lachnospiraceae; genus Roseburia. The sequence goes on from CAZVOY010000064.1 coordinate 6,719, forward strand.
ATGAGAGCCTTGTTCTTTGTGCAGTAGATTTGTGTGGTAGACCATATCTTTCTTGGGATGCAAATTTTACAGTTCCTCAGATTGGTGATTTAGAAACAGAGATGGTAAAAGAATTTTTCTATGCAGTTTCTTATTCTGCAGGTATGAATTTACATATCAAGGTGCTTACACCAGGCAACAATCACCACATGGCAGAAGCAATGTTTAAAGCGTTTGCAAAAGCGCTGGATGAAGCTACCGTGGTAGATCCTCGTATTACGGACATTTTGTCAACGAAAGGAAGTTTGTAATGGAAACAAAAAATATAGTTGCCACTTTGTACTTAAAAGATGGCAAGGCTGTAAAATCCACTACTGATTTTACAGAAATCGAAGACGTGTACCAGTTATGTCAGATGTACAATGACAGTGGTATTGACAAAATCGTTATTTTAGATTTGTCTACCAATGATGACGAACACGAAAAAAATATTAATACAATTAAAAATATTAATCGAAATATTGAAATCAAAGTTTGTGCAGGCGGAAATATTAACCGTATTGAAGATATCAAGAAACTTTTGTATGCAGGCTGTATGCAGGTAATGCTTAATGCAGCAAAACCAAGCAGTATCGGTCTTGCTGAGGAAGCCAGCCAGCGTTTTGGAAAGGACAGAATCGTCCTTTCTGTACATAATGTGGATTTTATTTATAAACATAAATCGGATATTGAAGAGACCTTTCATGAGCTTTATATCTTGGATACAAAGATTTTGGATGCAATTGATAATTTATCTGAAATTCCATATGTGGTTAAAACAGAATCACGTGATTACAGTGATATTTTGTTCCTTTTGAGCCGAAAGAATATTCGTGGTATTACAGGCTGTTTGTTGAATGATTCAAAAACAGATATCATGAAGCTCAAATCAGAGCTTTCTGCAGACGGTATAAAAATGGACAATTTTGATCCGGATTTGAGTTGGTCTGACTTAAAGGTGAATTCCGATGGCTTAGTTCCTGTTATCGTGCAGGATTATCGTACGGATGAAGTTCTTATGCTTGCATATATGAATGAAGAAGCATTTTATAACACCATTAACGTCGGAAAAATGACTTACTACAGTAGAAGTCGTCAGGAACAGTGGGTAAAAGGTGAAACCTCAGGACATTACCAGTATGTAAAATCCCTCACTGCTGACTGCGATTATGATACGATTCTTGCAAAGGTATCACAGGTAGGCGTGGCTTGTCACACTGGCAATCCAACCTGTTTCTTCAATAACATTGTGAAGAAAGAATATATTGAAAAGAATCCTCTTAAGGTTTTAGAAGATGTATATGATATCATCAAAGATAGAAAAGAAAATCCAAAGGAAGGTTCTTATACCAATTATCTTTTTGATAAAGGTATTGATAAAATCTTGAAGAAACTGGGTGAAGAAAGTACAGAAATTGTAATTGCTGCGAAAAATCCAGATCCAGAAGAAATCAAATACGAGATTTCGGACTTCCTGTATCATTGCATGGTACTGATGGTGGAAAAAGGTGTTACTTGGGAAGAAATTACACAGGAGTTATCGCAGAGATAAACGAACTCTACTGACATTGGTTGCCAATTAGATGTCTCAATTCCTTGACAAAAATCTGACAGAATATAAAGTTAATATAATAATTGTTTGGAGGAATACAAAAATTTATGAATTACAACGGAATTGATTTTGAAACTTATTTAAAGAATTATCCAGATAAAAATGGTTACTTTGGAAAATACGGTGGTTCTTATGTTTCACCAGAATTACAGAAGGCGATGGACGAGATTACAGAGGCATATTTTACAATCTGTAAGTCTAGAAAATTCATCAACGAGTTAAGAAGAATTCGTAAAGAATTCCAAGGTAGACCAA
>CAZVOY010000065.1:0-8566 GCA_964628865.1 uncultured Lachnobacterium sp.
GAATGAATTAAAAAAACTCCCGGATTTACCGGGAGTTTATATTATGCATGATAAAACAGATGCCATCATTTATATTGGAAAAGCTGTAAGTCTTCGTAAACGTGTGCGTCAATATTTTCAGCCAAGTCACAACGAGGGTATCAAAAAAAAGCAAATGGTGGAACATATTGAGCGTTTCGAATATATCATTACGGATTCGGAATTGGAGGCATTGGTCCTAGAGTGTAATCTCATCAAGGAGCATACGCCAAAGTATAATACGATGCTTCGTGATGATAAAACTTATCCATATATTCGAGTAACAGTTGGAGAGGATTTTCCTCGCCTCTTATTTTCTCGTCAGATGAAAAAAGACAAGTCCAGATATTTTGGACCATACAGTAGTGCGGGTGCGGTAAAAGATACCATTGATTTGATTAATAAAATCTATCGCCTGCGCACCTGCAATCGCACATTGCCTAGAGATATTGGATTAGAAAGAGCTTGTCTGAATCATCATATCCATCAGTGCGATGCACCATGTCAGGGTTATATCGGCAAAGAAGAGTATGCCAAAAAAATAGAGGGTGTCATCGAGTTTTTAAGCGGGAATTATGGACCTGTCATTCGCGAACTCGAGGCTAAAATGAATCAGGCATCGATAGATATGGAATTTGAAAAAGCCATTGAATATCGTGAACTGTTATCCAGTGTAAAGCAGATTGCCCAGAAACAGAAAATTACAAATACAGACGGCGAAGATAAAGATATTATTGCACTGGCGGCAGATGATGTAGATGCCGTGGTGCAGGTGTTCTTTGTTCGCGGAGGAAAGATTATCGGTCGAGATCATTTCCATGTCAGAGTAGGAACCGAAGAAACCAGAAGCGATATACTAGCGACTTTTATCAAGCAATTTTATTCTGGAACACCATTTATACCGCGAGAAATCATTCTTCAGGAAATGGTTGAAGAAACCAATGTATTAGAAGAATGGTTAGGGAAAAAAAGAGGTGCAAAAGTGACACTTCATACTCCACAAAAGGGGATAAAAAATAAACTGGTGGACTTAGCGGCACGCAATGCACAGATGGTTTTAAATCAGGATAAAGAAAAGATAAAACGAGAAGAAGGGCGTACGATTGGTGCGGTAAAAGAAATAGAAACGCTTCTCGGATTAAAAGGTCTTAATCGCATGGAAGCTTTTGATATTTCCAACACCAATGGATTTGAAACGGTAGGTTCCATGGTGGTTTATGAAAAAGGAAAACCAAAAAGAAGTGATTATCGTAAATTTAAGCTTCGTACCGTAACAGGACCAGATGATTATGCTTCTATGCATGAAGTATTAACCAGACGATTTATTCATGGAATGGAAGAGCAGAATGAACTAAAAGAAAAGAATCTGCCAGAAGAGATAGGTAGCTTTACCCGTTTTCCAGACATCATCATGATGGATGGTGGAAAAGGGCAGGTAAATATATGTTTACAGGTGTTGGAAGAATTAGGATTGGATATTCCAGTCTGTGGTATGGTAAAGGATGATAATCATCGTACCAGAGGTCTTTACTTTAACAATGAGGAAATACCAATCGATCGACATGGCGAAGGGTTTAAACTGATTACACGAATCCAGGATGAAGCGCATCGTTTTGCCATCGAATATCATAGAAGTCTTCGCGGAAAGGCACAGGTGAAATCGGTGTTAGATGATATTGAAGGTATTGGACCAACGCGTCGAAAAGCACTTATGAAGCAATTTCAATCTCTGGAGAATATTAGAAATGCTTCTGTAGAAGAGTTGGCGAAAACCGAGGGTATGAATCAAAAATCTGCAGAGGCGGTATACTTGTTCTTCCACCGTTAATATGGTAAAATACCAATAAGTATGGGCATAAGTGTTTTGTGCAAATAAGGGAGGACATACCATGAGTAAAAATGGCGTAAGTGTTTCCAAAATAGTAGAGCTGTTGGATTTAAAAATCTATACAGACGACATTGATTTGAAAAAAAGAAAAATTGAGTGTGCAGACATTAACAGACCAGCTCTTCAGTTGGCAGGTTATTTTCAGCATTTTGAAAGTTCGCGAGTACAGGTGATTGGTAATGTAGAATACTTCTACACAAAACAGCTTCGTGAAGATGTAAAAATGAGCATCTATAAGGAACTGCTAAGTTATGATATTCCATGTATCATCTATAGCCGCGACTTGCTTCCAGATAAGGAGTTTATAGAAATTGCAGAAGAAAGAGGTATTCCAGTACTTGGAAGCAGCCGTCCGACATCCGAATTTACAGCGGAGCTGATTTATGTATTAGGTGAGCAGTTGGCACCATGTATTACCATTCACGGTGTATTGGTTGACGTTTACGGTGAAGGTGTTTTGATTACTGGTGAAAGCGGAATTGGTAAGAGTGAAGCAGCATTGGAATTGGTTCGTCGCGGACATCGTCTTGTATCTGATGATGTGGTAGAAATTAGCCGTATCAATGAACACACTTTAATTGGTACTGCACCAGATATCACGAGAAACTTTATTGAACTTCGTGGTATCGGTATCGTAGATGTAAAAACACTTTATGGTGTAGAGTGTATCAAAGAAAAACAGGAAATAGATTTGGTTATCAAATTGGCAGAGTGGAAAAAAGATGCCGAATATGACCGTATGGGATTAGAGGAAGAATACATCGAATACCTTGGTAACAAGGTGGTATGTCATTCTGTTCCAATTCGTCCAGGTCGAAATCTTGCAGTAATCTGTGAAACCGCAGCGGTAAATCACAGACAGAAAAAGATGGGATACAACGCTGCACAGGAATTGTATCGCCGTGTGCAGAATAACTTGGTAAAAAAACGTGAAGAAGACTAAAATGGAGATATAAAATTATGGAAAGAAAAAATGCATGGGAGAAATACCCACAGGGAGAAAAAAGAGATGCGGTTCTCGCATTTGGAGAAGATTATCGTAAATTTATCAGCGACTGTAAAACAGAGCGTGAATGTACAACCTACATTTACGATTTAGCGAAAGAAGCTGGTTTTATTGATTTAGATGAAGCGATTCGTGATGGCAAAACATTAAAAGCTGGCGATAAAGTAATGGCAAACAACATGGGTAAGGGTCTTGCAATGTTTATCTTAGGTTCCAAAGAAATGGAAGAAGGTATGAATATTCTTGGTGCTCATATCGACTCACCACGTATCGATTTAAAACAGGTGCCATTATTTGAAGACACAGAGATGGCTATGCTTGATACACATTATTATGGTGGTATCAAAAAATATCAGTGGGTTGCACTTCCACTTGCATTACATGGTGTTATCTGCAAAAAAGATGGTACAACTGTAAACGTAAACATTGGTGACAAACCAGAAGACCCTGTATTTGGTATCAGCGATTTGCTCATTCACCTTTCTGCTGACCAGTTAGACAAAAAAGGTGCGAAAGTAATCGAAGGTGAAAATCTTGATCTTCTCATTGGAAGCATTCCAATGGCAGAAGAGGAAGATGCAGAAGAAAAGGTAAAAGAAAAAGTAAAAGGTAATATTTTACGTATCTTAGAAGAAACTTACGGAATTGATGAAGAAGATTTCCTTTCAGCAGAAATCGAAGTCGTACCAGCAGGTGATGCAAGAGATTACGGTTTTGATAGAAGTATGATTATGGGCTATGGACATGATGACAGAGTATGTGCTTGGCCATCTTATAAGGCGATGTTGGAAGTAGACGTACCAGAATACACAAGCGTATGTCTCTTAGTGGATAAAGAAGAAATTGGAAGCGTAGGCGCAACTGGTATGGAATCAAAGTTCTTTGAAAACTGTGTAGCAGAAGTTATGAACCTAGCTGGCTCATATTCAGAGCTTGCATTACGTCGTGCTATGAAAAACTCAAAAGTGCTCTCTTCCGATGTATCTGCAGCTTATGATCCAAACTTCCCATCTGTAATGGAAAAGAAAAATGCTGCATATTTTGGAAAAGGTCTTGTGTTCAACAAATACACAGGTGCTAGAGGAAAGAGTGGTTCAAATGATGCCAACCCAGAATATTTTGCGAAACTTCGTAATATTATGGATACAAACGAAGTTGCATTCCAGACAGCAGAACTTGGTAAAGTAGACCAGGGTGGCGGCGGAACTATCGCATACATCCTTGCAAACTATGGTATGAATGTTATCGATAGTGGTGTAGCGGTATTAAACATGCATGCACCATGGGAAATCATTAGCAAGGTTGACTTATACGAAGCTTACAGAGGTTATGTAGCATTCTTAAAAGAGGCATAATAAGTTAGATAAAAAGGAAACTCAGGTTAATTATGAATAGAGAATTCTATGAAAAAATAACAGAGATTGTTTCAGCTGAAGCGGTTTTAGAAAATGAACCTATGAGCAAACATACAACATTCCGCATTGGAGGCAATGCGGATATGTTTGTATCACCAGAAATTCATCAGGTACCACAAATTTTATCTCTTGCCAAAGAATACGAAGTGCCAGTTACGATTATCGGAAATGGCAGCAATCTTTTGGTTGGAGATATGGGAATTCGAGGTTTGGTTTTGTCCTTTGGTAAAGGCGCAGATGACGTAGCGGTAAAGGGTACACGTATTACCATCGGAGCTGGCGCACTGCTTTCTAAGGTAGCAAATGAGGCAGTGAAAAACAGTCTGACAGGATTTGAATTTGCAGCAGGTATACCAGGAAGTTTGGGCGGTGCTGTCGTGATGAATGCAGGTGCATACGATGGAGAAATAAAAGATGTATTAGTCGAAGCCAAAGTGCTTACTCCAGAAGGAGAGGTATTGACACTTGCATCAGAAGAGTTGGATTTGTCGTATCGCCATAGCTGTATTCCTGAAAAAGGATATATTGTATTAGAGGCCACCATCGAACTTACTCCAGGAGATGAAATGGCAATTCGTGAAAAGATGGCAGATTTTAAAAGTCGACGCGTGGAAAAACAGCCATTGGAATATCCAAGTGCAGGCAGTACATTTAAAAGACCAGAAGGATATTTTGCAGGTAAGTTAATTCAGGATGCTGAGCTTCGTGGATATACGGTAGGTGGAGCGCAGGTTTCTGAAAAACACTGTGGCTTTGTCATCAACAAAGGTGGAGCTACTGCAGCAGATGTGTTGCAGCTTATAGAAGATGTAAAGGGAATTGTTTACGACAAGTTCCAAGTGGAAATGGAACCAGAAGTTAAGATGATAGGAGAATTTTAGTGAATCTTGTAATCGTAACGGGAATGTCAGGGGCTGGAAAAAGTACAGCAATGAAAATGATGGAAGATATGGGATATTTCTGTGTAGATAATCTTCCAGTTGAATTTTTTGAAAAATTTGTCGAGCTTTTTACTGGATCACATATGTCTAAAAAGAATGTTGCAATTGGTATGGATGCCAGAAATGGGGAAGCTTTACAGGTCTTGAAAACCTCTTTGGACTATTTGGATTATGAAGAAATTCCATATGAAATTTTATTCCTGGATGCTTCGGATGAAACGTTGGTAAAACGTTATAAAGAAACCCGTCGAAATCATCCATTATCCAATGGGGGACGCATTGAAATAGGGCTAGAGCGCGAACGTGAAATGGTACAGTTTTTGCGAAAGCGCGCGGATTACATATTGGATACAAGTACGCTTTTAACCAGAGAGTTGAAAGTGGAATTAGAGCGTATTTTCATTCATGATGAAGAATACAAAAATATGATGATTACCATTTTATCGTTTGGATTCAAATACGGTATTCCAACAGATTCAGATATGGTAATGGATGTAAGGTTTTTGCCAAATCCATATTATGATGTGGAACTTCGTCCAAAGACAGGGAATGACAAAGAAATACAGGAATTTGTTATGAAATATCCAGAGGCAACACAGTTTATAGACAAGCTGGAGGATATGATAAAATTTTTGATTCCACAGTATATCTCAGAAGGAAAAAATCAGTTGGTTATTTCCGTAGGATGTACAGGTGGAAAACATCGTTCCGTTACATTGGCAAACGAATTATACAAACGTTTGAATTCTGAAGAACGAGAATATGGATTGAAGATTGAACATAGAGATTTGACAAAAGATGCTTTAAGAGGAAAATAGAATGTCATTTTCAAGTGATGTAAAAGCAGAACTGGCTCGTCAATATAGCAAAAGCAATCATTGTCAGGTAGCGGAACTTGCCGCTATGATTATGCAGGAAGGTCGCATTAGTACACAACCGTGGAGTTTGAATTTTGAAACGGAAAATCCATTGTTGCTTGAAAAGTACGCGATTCTTATGAAAAGAGCATTTGACATTGATATTGTAAAGCCACTCAGCAGTCAGGATTGCAAAAAAATTGTGGGAGCGATACAGGGGTTGTACTTGGAAAAGACCTGTTGTAAAAGGGCTTTTATCAGAGGTGCATTTATGGCATCGGGTTCTATGAGTGACCCGAACAAAGCTTACCATTTTGAAATTGTATGTAAATCGCCAGAACAGGCGTCTAGGCTGCAGGAACTAATGAAAGAGTTTGAAACGGAGCCGAAAATCGTAGAAAGAAAAAATCACTACGTTGTTTATTTAAAAGATGGTTCACAAATTGTAGATATGCTGAATGTTATGGAAGCGTATGTATCCTTGATGAACTTGGAAAATGTGCGTATTTTAAAAGAAATGCGCAATTCTGTAAACCGCAAAGTAAACTGCGAAACGGCAAATATCAGTAAGACGGTAAATGCAGCAGTAAAACAAATTGCGGATATTGAATTGATTCGAGATACCGATGGTCTGGATAGTTTGCCAGTGCAGTTGAGGGAAATGGCACAGGTAAGGCTGGATCATCCTGAGGCACCGCTAAAGGATCTGGGAAAATATATGGATCCTCCAGTGGGGAAATCAGGTATCAATCATAGACTTCGAAAATTAGCATCTGTGGCGGATGCGATTCGAGAAGCAAGAAGCATATAAAATATGCCAAAACGAAATGAGGAACTAAGGGAGATTTGTTATGAAAAAGGAGATCACTGTAAAAACATCGTCTGTTTATGATGCTCGAGCATTAGCTGAATTAGTAGGAGTAGCAAATGAGTTTTCCAGTAGAATTATCATTAACATGGAAAATCGTTGTGTGAATGTAAAGAGTATCATGGGAGTGATGGGACTTGGTCTAGATGTAGATAAGGTAATCACAGTTGAAGCTGAAGGGGAAGATGAAGAAGTAGCGGTGACAGCCGTAGAGGAGTTCTTAACCAAATAGCGAGGTAAAAAATTATGAGTGGAAAGAAACTTTTGTTTGTTTTTAATCCGAAGTCAGGCACTGGTATGATTAAAAATCACCTGGTAGATATCGTGGATGTGATGGTGAAGGCTGGATATGAACCAACCGTTTATCCTACACAGAAAAGAGGCGATGCTACGAGAAAAGTAAAAGAAGATGGGGCAAATTTCGACCGTATCGTGTGTAGCGGTGGCGATGGCACATTGGATGAAGTTGTAACAGGTTTTCGAGAGGGAGATTTACATATTCCATTGGGATATATTCCAGCAGGAAGCACAAATGATTTTGCGCGTTCGTTGGGTATTCCTAATGATATGGTTGAAGCCGCAAAAATTGCGGTGGGGGAAAATTATTTCTCATGTGACGTAGGTCAGTTCAACGAAGATACATTTATTTACATTGCGGGCTTTGGCATTTTTACAGAAATTTCTTATGAAACATCGCAGGAATTAAAAAATGTATTAGGACATGCTGCATATATATTATCAGCAGCGAAAAGCTTAACATCGATTCCAAGTTATATGATGCAGGTAGAAGCAAACGGGGAAACCTATGAAGACAGATTTATTTATGGAATGATTACAAACTCTGTTTCTGTAGCAGGATTCAAAGGTATCACAGGAAAAGATGTACAGTTGGATGATGGCGAGTTTGAGGTAATGTTGGTTAAGGTTCCTGCAAATATTATAGAACTCAATGAAATCATTGCATTCCTTACAGGTGTGATTTCTGAGACAAATATGGTATATAGTTTCAAGAGCGATCATGTTCAGATCCGTTCAAGACAGAGTGTGGCTTGGACCTTGGATGGTGAAAACGGTGGCGAACATTGGAAAGTAGATATCACAAATCATCATCAGAGACTCAATTTCCTTGTGAAATAACTTTATTTTTCAAAGGAATTGTACTATAATCAAAATATCGAATGAATTTTATTTTAGGAGGGGTAACACATGTTAGTATCAGCAAAAGAAATGCTCGACAAAGCAAAAGCTGGCCACTATGCAGTAGGACAGTTCAACATCAACAACTTAGAATGGACAAAGGCTATTTTATTAACAGCACAGGAATTAAATTCACCTGTCATCTTAGGTGTATCTGAAGGTGCTGGAAAATATATGACAGGCTTTAAGACAGTAGCAGCTATGGTAAAAGCTATGGATGAAGAACTTGGAATCACAGTTCCAGTAGCACTTCACTTAGATCACGGCTCATATGACGGATGCTATAAATGTATCAAAGCTGGATTTACATCTATCATGTTTGACGGCTCACACTTCTCAATTGAAGAAAACGTTGAAAAAACAAAAGAACTCGTAG
>CAZVOY010000066.1:0-8339 GCA_964628865.1 uncultured Lachnobacterium sp.
CTGTTGATTCTTCAGCAATCATCATAGCTCCAGGATTTCTTCCAAGAATTAATGTGTTGATATGTTTGAAGAATTCGATTGCTTCTAAGTTTTCGTTTCCACCATACTTATTAGCAACCCACTGTCCATCCTGTTTACCGTAATCAAGGTACAGCATAGAAGCTACAGCATCTACACGAAGACCATCAATATGATAATGTTCAATCCACATTAACGCACTACCAATGAGGAAGTTCTTAACTTCATTTTTGCTGTAGTCAAAAATCTTTGTTCCCCAGTCTGGGTGCTCCCCTTTACGAGAGTCTGCATATTCATAAGTTGGAGTTCCATCAAAGTTTGCTAAGCCATGAGCATCTCTTGGGAAATGAGCTGGTACCCAGTCAAGGATGACACCGATTTTATTTTTATGGAATTCGTTTACTAAGTAAGCAAAATCCTCTGGGGTTCCATAACGAGATGTTGGAGCATAATAACCAGTTACCTGATATCCCCATGATCCATCAAATGGATATTCTGAAATACCCATAAGTTCAACATGTGTATATCCCATATCTTTTACATATTTTACAAGTGTTTTTGCCAACTCGCGATATGTATAGAATGCATCTTCCTCTTCTCTGCCTGGATGCTTCATCCATGATCCAAGGTGTACTTCATAAATAGACATTGGCATTTCATCCATATCCTGCTCTGTCATAGCAGCACGATTTTTCATCCATGCATCATCTGACCATTTGAACTTATCAATGCTCGTTACTACAGATGCCGTTTCAGGACGAACCTGTGCATAATTTGCATAAGGGTCAGATTTATAATGTTTCGTTCCATCTTTTGCAATAATAAGATATTTGTATAATGCACCTGCCTCTACACCTGGAACAAATAATTCATAAACACCCATTGTTGTTGGTTCTACTCTTTTCATTTCATGAGAAGTTTCATTCCAACCATTAAAATCCCCAATTACATAAACTTTACTAGCGTTTGGTGCCCACACATCAAAACAAACACCTTTTTTCTTGTTTTCACTCATTAAATGAGCACCTAGTTTACGATAAATATCGTAATGTGTCCCTTGCCCGAACAAGTAACTGTCCATCTCAGTAAAATAACTCATACTCTCCTCCACCTTTTTTATTCGAAATCTTTTTCTGTCAGCACGATTTTGTCATCGTCCGTATATCGTTTTGCTGTCAGTATATTGAAAGCTTTGCGGATACCGCTATTCGCTTCTCGTTCAATTGCTTCATCAATAATTTCTTTCACTTCTACCAATGTCGTCGCTTGGTCAAGTTTTTCGATATTACTGATACGATTATAGAGAGCTAAAATCGCCATTTCATCAATTTCATACCCTAATTCCATAGCATAGGCGTTGGCAAAATTTACTAACTCTTCATTTGTAAAAATCGGCACTGTAACAGACTCTGTAAATTTCTTTGCAAATCCATCATCTGTTGCGAGGGCTTTTTTGATTCCAACCGCTGTGTCCTCTAAGATTACGAGCACTCCACTGCTTTCCTGCTCTAGTAAGAGCGAAAGTGTTACTGCTGTAGTTCTATCCAAAGCTCCTGCTTTTTCAATAATCAGACATCCGCCCGCTACTTTACGAAGTAGCTGCTGTACATCTTTTTTATTTAATACTTCAGCATCTATCTTTCCAATTCTTCCGTTTGGATGTCCACATTCTTTCTGAAGTACTTTTACAATACTTGTCGCAAGAACTGTTTTTCCACATCCCTGACAACCCTGAATAATCAAGTTTCCTACCGATGAATTTGGCGTACCACTTAAGTTTGTCGCAATTCCCGAAAGAGCTTTACAAAGCTGTGGTTCCATTCCTTTTACTGGAACAAAATAAGAAAAGATAGCTTTCTGTTCTTCTGTAAGAGAAAGAATTTCGTTTTGAACAACTGGCTCTTCTACTTCATCCTCCACAAGATCTTCAGGCTCTTCGTCTAAGACAACCTCTGGTATTACTAGTCCATCCTCAATAACCGATGGTTCTACCTGAACTTCTTCTTCGAAAGAATCTTTTATTGGAAGAACCTCTTCTACAGGAATCACTTCTTCCTCCAGTGTTACTTCTTGAACTGGAACACTCTCTTCAAAGAATGGATTCTCTGCCATCTCATTTGGTAAAATAGAGTTCTCAATAGCCGTTTGTGTTTCCAATGGAATATTCAAATCTGGCATTCTCATGGTTGGCTGTGCAGCAAGTGGAATTTCTTTCTTTCCATATTTCTCTAAGGCACTTTCTATTTGAGTATTCTCTGTACTCAACCTTTCTATTTCCTGATCCAAAATAGAATTCATATTTTTGAAGAGTTTTTCAGCCTCAGCCACATCTTCTTGCTTTGACGCCTCCACAACCGGTGCATCATCAAACACATCCTGCACAACAACAGCAGCTCCAATCTTTGGAAGTACATCATTTAGACGATCCATGATGTCTTCTGCTTCCTGAAGCGCACGAGCTTTTGCTGACTCTAATTTTCTCTGTTCTGCTTCCTGCAGTGCAGTTTCAGCGGCTCTCTTTGTCTTTTCCCACTCTTCCAGAACCTCTGCAATTGTCATCTGACCTGTAATCTGCTGCTCTAACTGAGCTTTTTCTTTCATAACCAGACTAATCTGACCATCTGACTCTTCCCCTAAAAGCTCCTGGAAATTGATTTTAAGTGATCCATCTATTTCTTCGTCTGTCTCAATATGAACTGCCGTTTCTTTTGCTGCTAATTCCTCTTCAGTTGGAAGTTGTAAGTAAGGAATTTCTTCTACAATCTTTTTGATATTATCCATAGTTCCAACAACCGTTTCTTTTTCAGTTGCGTCTATGATTTGCTGCATTCCTTTTGCGATTTCTTCCTGAAGATTTGTGGTGTTAAATCTGCTTGGATTTAACGTAACCTGTGGAATTACTACTGGGTCATGAATAAACTCCCCAGCACGTTCCATCTCAGCAGAACCAATTACGGTTTTGCCCTCTTTTTCGTGACAAAACTGTTTATATTTTTCTTCCTGCGTTTTTGTCAATGGCTGGTAAAGCATTTTAAGTTCTAATGCGCGTTCTACGTAAGGACCATCTCCGAACCACAGAATCAGTTCGTCACAGGCATCGATACACTTATCAATCATTCCTGATTTGTGATAAAGGTATGCTAATTCATATGACCATTCTTCAGTATATTCTTTATCATTAAACTCTTCCAAAATTGCGATTAATTCAGCGTTTGACGCACCTTGCGCTTTTTTGATATTATATCTTAAAACGTATCTCTGACTATCATGTGGTGCGATATCTACGAACTCATCATAGTATTCTTTTGCACCCTCAAAATCTTCCATTTTAATTGCAACCTCAGCCAAACGATAGATAATCGTTCTACCAATTGGAGATCTGTCGTATGCGTTCAGGAGAATTTCTCTACTATCTTCATATCTACCAACTTTTTCATATACTTCGCCAGCTTTTACTAACGCATTTACATTTTTAACTTTGTTCCAGTTTATCGTATCTGCGACTTCTGCTGCCTCTGTATAATTTCCCTCTTGTGAAAAGGTTTTTATCTGGTCTAATTTCAAATTGTATTCGTATTTATCCAATTACGTCACCTCTATATGTCTCAACTTTGAAATGAGATTATATTTATCGCTTAATATAAAAATAGTTAGACTATACTAGTTTTAGTGTATCATAGCCGACCAAAATAAACAACAAAAAAAGCACCAAACTAGTCGGTTTTTCCTTCTAATTTGATGCCTTGTTTTATTTAGTTTGAAGCAGCCTTTTCTTATGGCTCTTCTGCATACTTCATCTCTTTTGTAACTTCATCAATAGATACTAAATCTACATAATCTTCCGTATTTGTAGAAAGATTTTTCTTTTCCATTCGGTGTGTGATAACCTGCTGCGAAATATAATAAATGACCGCAAAGACTGGTACACCTAAAACCATTCCGAAAAATCCAAATAATCCTCCCGCTACTAAGATAGAGAATAATACCCAGAAGGAAGCTAAACCTGTTGTATCACCTAAGATCTTTGGCCCAATAATATTTCCATCTACCTGTTGTAAAACTAAAATAAAGATAGCCAGGTACAATCCGTGAACCGGACTCTGAATTAACACCAAGAGAACGGAAGGAATTGCTCCAATAAATGGTCCGAAAAACGGAATTACATTCGTCACACCAATAATAAATGCCACCAGGAATGCACTTGGTATCTGCAAAATCAAACAACCGATATATGCTATCACACCGATAATAGCAGAGTCTATAATTTTTCCAATTACAAATCCGCTAAAAATCTTATTTGATTTTCTAACCGTATCAATAATAATATTTCCTTTTTTTGCAGGAAAAAAAGCATATATGATTTTTTTACACTGCCCAACCAGGGTTTCCTGAATTGACATTACGTATACAACTACAATAATTCCAATAAAGAAGTCTATTAAAGCATTCAATATTGCCAATACACCCGATGTAATCTGCGCGAGATACTGTTGTATCAATGGCAACAATTCGTTCTTTGCCCACTCCTGAAGAGCTCCTGTCACATTGGTTATAGTATTTCCTACAAATGTAGCAAAACCGCTATCACCAATACCTGTTTCCTGAATCCATTCTACGAACGATTCGATATATCCTGGCATGGAATCTCTTAATCCTATGATACTCGTTATCAGAGCTGGTACCATCATTGCTATTAAAACCGCAATAATAGCAAATAGGAATACTAACGCTCCTGCTATTCCAATCGCTCTTGCTATCTTTTTTGCTTTCTCTTCTTTTATTTTTTTTGAAAGCAAAAATTTAAGTACTGGTTTTTCTACAAAATTTTTGGCAGGCATCAACAAATAAGCCAATACTAAACCAATAATAATCGGCTGCGACGATTCGACTATCACATCCAATACTGCAGAAATTTCTTCCCATCTATAAAGAACAAAGAAGAATGTAATACATGACGCTATTGTTAAAAAAGCGGTTAATCCCATTTTAAAATAATGCTTTCCTACAGGATTTTTCTTTTTTTCATTTGATGTTGTTTTATCTTGTTCTGTCAAAATATTTTCCTACCCTCTGTAATAATTAATGAGACAGCCTTTCAAAATAATGTCTTTTTCGTCTGGCGTTAACTCAGCCATCTTTAGTTCGAATTCCTGTAATTCACCATTTTTTACTACATATGCCTGGAATTCTGTTTTTCCTTCTTCAATCGCAGATTGAATATCTGGAATGAATAAGTAATCCAAGTTTTCAAATGGGAGTTCTCCCTCATCAATAATAAATGGAAGCATTCCCCAGTTAATTAAGTTAGAGCGATATCTCTTTGTTGCATATTCATTGGCAATATTTGCCCATCCGCCTAACACCTTCTGGCATGACGCAGCTTGTTCACGTGCCGAACCATCCCCTGGTTTTACTGCAAAAATTGTACTTCCAAATCCTACGTTTCCTTCTCCAACCTCTGGGAACTGTGTATGAATTGCCTGCATTACTGGTTTTAATTCTTCTACAACCTCAAGCGGACAGGTGTTTTCTTCTACCGCCTTCTGTGCTTTCTGAATTTCTTTTGCACGGCTCACGTACATTGGATCTTTTCTGGAAAGTGCAAATTCTGCAAGGCCCAATGGATTTGAACGGAAGGATGATGTTTCTCCTGAAGGAATCAATTCATCCGTTGTCGTAACAGGATCATGGATTTCTGAAACAACTTTCAACACAAGATTCTGTGGTAACGCACTCATGCTTGGCCAATCTTTAATGTTTGGTCCGAAGTGAATTTCCTCATCAGGATTTGCAACGCCCTTACTATCAAATACTCGATTTTCGTAAATTGATTTATCAAAATAATATTTTGGTTTTGTGTAATTTACATCTACATCTGTTGCTGCAGTTAAGTAACCTTTATTTGCTGCTGTCGCTGCAATAGAACGTGCATCCATAAGCGCAACCGATGAAATCTGTCCATTCTGTACTTTTGAACCTTCACGATTAGGGAAGTTTCTAGTAGAATGACGAATTGAAAATGCGTTGTTTGCTGGTGTATCCCCAGCACCAAAACATGGTCCACAGAACGCAGTTTTTACAACCGCACCTGATGCCATAAGCTTAGCAACCGCACCATTTTTAACAAGTTCCATATATACAGGTGTCGATGCTGGATAAACACTTAATGTAAATTCATCCGCACCAATTGAGTTTCCATTTAAAATATCTGCTGCGTCACAGATGTTTTCAAATCCACCACCCGCACAACCAGCGATAATACCTTGATCTACATATAGTTTTCCATTTCTAACCTTGCTCTTAAGGTCAAGTTTTACTTTACCATCAAAACTTACTTCTGCACGTTTTTCACAGTCATCAAGAATCTCCATAAGGTTTGCGTTTAATTCTTCGATGGTATATACATTACTTGGATGGAATGGCATAGCAATCATAGGTCTAATTTCGCTTAAATCAATTTCGATAAAACTATCATAATATGCCACTTCACCAGGGGTTAATTCCTTATATTCTTCTTCTCTTCCGTGTATTTCGTAGAATTCCTCTACTTTACTGTCCGTTTTCCAAATAGATGAAAGACATGTTGTTTCTGTTGTCATAACATCTACACCAATTCGGAAGTCTACACTTAAATTTTCCACACCTGGTCCTACGAATTCCATGACTTTGTTTTTTACAAAGCCATTTCCAAATACTTCTCCAATAATAGCAAGCGCAACGTCCTGAGGACCTACTCCCACGATTGGTTTTCCTGTGAGATAAATACCAACTACTTCTGGTCTGTCAATATCGTATGTTTTATTTAATAACTGCTTTACAAGCTCTGGTCCACCTTCACCAACTGCCATGGTACCTAATGCTCCATAACGGGTGTGTGAATCAGATCCTAAAATCATTTTTCCTCCGCCTGCAAGCATTTCTCTCGCAAACTGATGAATAACTGCCTGATGTGGTGGTACATATACACCACCATATTTTTTAGCGCAAGTAAGACCAAACATGTGGTCATCTTCGTTAATCGTTCCTCCTACTGCGCAAAGACTGTTATGGCAATTTGTGAGAACATATGGCATTGGGAATTTTTCCAGACCTGAAGCTCTTGCCGTCTGAATAATTCCTACAAATGTGATATCATGAGATGTCAATTTATCAAATTTAATCTGAAGTTTTTCCATATTTCCAGATGTATTATGCTCTTTTAAAATTCCGTATGCGATAGTATTTTCTTTTGCTTCTTCTTTTAAAATAGCATGCCCTACTTTTGCAGAAACCTCTTCTAATGCATTGTTCGCATCTAATACAATTTCTTCACCGCGTACTAAATACGCGCCTTCTTTATATAATTTCATAAGTTTAAACCTCCTATGTTACTTATTACTTCTTGGTTAGTCCCTTCAAAACATTTTGAAATCGATCTGCTTTTTCTTTAGATGCCTGGTCTTTCTTTTCAATCTCTCTTCCTTCTTTCCATTGAAAATAATCAGCATCTAAATCAATTTTAATATCAACTTCTGGTGCAGACTCTTCTTCCTTTTCTTCCTCTAATGCAATCCCCATTTTTTCGAAATATTCTTGGTTAATTTTTATCTCGGTCTGTCGATTTGCATAAAGATTACTTTCTCTTTCCTCTACAGGTTTATCTTTTTCTTTTTGTTTTTTCAGTTCCTGATTTCTGACTTCAATTAGTTTTAAATATTTCTCTGTATCTAACAAGTCTTGCAATGTCGCTTTCAACTCTAACTGATTACTCTTTAGAAGTTGTTCCTGTTCTTTCAACTCCTTATTCATATTTGAATAAATAGAAGCAATTGCTGCATCAGCTTCTTTCATTATATCCTGTGTTCTATTTAAAGCTTCATCTGTATACATTACAGACGCTGCATAAATATCTTCTGCATTTCGGCTAGCATTCCAGATAATTTCATCACCCTTTTTCTGGAATTCTCTTTCTGCACGATCTCTACTCTGTTTTGTTAATTCGTATTCATCCATTATTTCATAAATGGCTTTATTAAGTTGCGCAAGCAAATCCAATACTTCCTGTTTATCAATTATAACCTTGCTTGGCTCTTTCGCATATGGTTCGCTTTTTGAAAGTAAAACATGTAAACTTCTTAGTACTTTTTCTGTATTATCCTGAGCACTCATATTTTCTCCTAATTAATATTAAAATTTCCCTAATACACTTAACTATTTTACTTTAAAAAATCATACTCGTAAATAGTTTCTACAGTATTTTAAGTATAAAAAAACTCTCTAAGATAATTCTTAGAGAGTTTAAGGCGACAATCGGATTTGAACCGATGATAAGGGTGTTGCAG
>CAZVOY010000067.1:0-7998 GCA_964628865.1 uncultured Lachnobacterium sp.
TCACAGAGGATATGGACTATGTGTACATATGTGAAAACAATACTATTTATGGTACAAAATTTAAAGAATTACCAAACACAAAAGGAAAGGACTTAGTAGCAGATGTTTCGTCTTGTTTCTTATCTGAACCAGTAGATGTTTCAAAATACGCAATCATGTATGGCGGCGTGCAGAAAAACATCGGTCCAGCAGGTGTAGTAATCGCAATTATCCGTGAGGATTTGATTACAGATGATGTACTACCAGGTACACCAACGATGCTGAAATATAAGACACAGGCTGATAATGATTCTCTCTATAATACACCACCATGTTATGGTATTTATATCTGTGGCAAGGTGTTCAAGTGGATTAAGAACATGGGCGGCCTTGAGGTAATGAAACAAAAGAACGAAGAAAAGGCAAAAATCCTTTATGATTTCTTAGATGAAAGTGAAATGTTCAAAGGTACTGTTGCAAAAGAAGATCGCTCTCTTATGAACGTTCCATTTGTAACAGGAAATGATGAACTAGATGCAAAATTCGTAAAAGAAGCAAAAGCGGCTGGGTTTGAAAACTTAAAAGGACATCGTAGTGTAGGTGGTATGAGAGCTTCTATCTACAATGCGATGCCAAAAGAAGGCGTTGAAAAACTAGTAGAATTCATGAAAAAGTTCGAAGAAGATAATAAGTAATTAAGAGGAACTGCCGAGGAAAACTTCGGCAGTTTCTGTGTTTTTATAGGAGGTTTTTAATATGTACAAATATGCATGCTTAAATCCAATCGCGGATGTTGGATTAAATTTATTTTCAGCAGATTACGAAAAAGTAGATGATGTGAAAGAAGCCGACGCGGCTTTGGTTCGTAGCGCATCACTTCATGATATGGACTTGGGAGATAATGTATTAGCCATTGCTCGAGCAGGAGCAGGTGTTAATAATATTCCATTAGATGCCTGCGCAGAAAAAGGAATCGTCGTATTTAATACACCAGGTGCAAATGCAAATGGTGTAAAAGAATTGGTTCTTGCAGCAATGCTTTATGCATCTCGTGATTTAGTTGGCGGTATCGAATGGTGTTTAAATAATAAGGATGATGAAAATATTGCCAAAACAGCAGAAAAAGAAAAGAAAAATTTTGCTGGTACAGAAATTGCTGGCAAAAAGCTTGGAGTAATCGGTCTAGGTGCTATCGGTGTTTTAGTAGCAAATGCAGCAACTCATCTTGGAATGGAAGTGTATGGATACGACCCATACATTTCTGTAAATGCAGCATGGAGTTTATCTAGATCAGTAAAACACATCAGTAACGTAGAAGATATTTACAGAGAATGTGATTTTATTTCTATCCATGTACCACTTTTAGATTCTACAAAGAAAATGGTTAATGCAGATGCGATTGCAATGATGAAACCAACAGCAATCGTATTAAACTTTGCCAGAGATTTATTGGTTGATGAAGAAGCGATGGTAGCTGCGTTAGAAGAAGAAAAAGTAAAACAGTATGTAACAGACTTTGCAAATCCTACTGTAGTAGGAAAGAAAGGCTGTATTGTAACACCTCACCTTGGAGCATCCACAGCGGAATCAGAAGACAACTGTGCTATTATGGCAGTACGTGAAATCCGTGACTACATGGAAAATGGTAATATTGTACATTCTGTCAATTTCCCAGATTGTAGCATGGGTGCATGTACAAAAGCTGGACGTATTGCAATTTTACATAAAAATGTAAAAGGTATGATTAGTCAGTACACCACCATTTTAGGCAATGCGGATGTAAACGTAGCAGACATGGTGAATAAAGCAAAAGGCGACTACGCATATTCTCTTATGGATGTGGATTCTCCAATTTCAGAGGAAGTTGTAGAAAAATTAAAAGCCATTGACGGTGTTTTAAAAGTACGTATAATTAAATAGTGTAAACAGAAGCTCCGCTTCGGCGGAGCTTTTTGCAGGTTTAAAGAAAGGATTATCGTATGGAATTAATTTTAGCATCAGAACCTACAATTGCAGATGCGATTGATACAGCAAAAGAGAAAAGTGCGTTAGCAGAATATTTAGATGGTGCATGGACTCAAATTCTTGATTTTGCTGTCACGCTTGTTTTGGCGATTGTTGTTTTATTGGTTGGAATTAAGCTTATAAATTGGGTAGTGAAAATTATAAAAAAATCCATGGAAAAGGCCAATGCAGAACAAGGTGTTGTCACCTTTGTAAGTTCGGTATGTAAATATGCATTGTACTTTGTATTGGTTTTAATCATTTTGTCTCACTTTGGGGTAACGGCAAGTTCTGTGATTGCAGTGCTTGGTTCTGCTGGTATTACCTTAGGTCTAGCATTGCAGGGAAGTTTATCAAACTTTGCAGGTGGTGTGTTGATTCTTTTATTAAAGCCTTTTGTCGTAGGCGATTATATTATTGAGAATACGGATAAGCAGGAAGGTTTTGTAACAGAAATTACTATCTTTTATACAAAGCTCTTAACTATTGATAACAAAGCAATTATGATTCCGAACGGTACATTATCAAATTCGAGTGTGGTTAATGTAACAGCGATGACGAAACGTAGATTAGATATGCGTTTTAATGTTGCCTATGATACGGATGTGAAAAAGGCAAAAGAAATCCTAGAACGAGTGGTTCTCGGAGATTCTGCAGTTTTAAAGAATGAAGATAAAAATGTTTTTGTAGCTGAGCTTGCAGAAAGTTATATGGTTATGGGTGCTCGCTGTTGGGTAAATAAGGATGATTACTGGACTGCAACCTGGCGCATCAATGAAAATATTAAGATAGCCTTTGATGAAGCGGGAATTAAAATACCATTCCCACAGATGGAAGTTACAATGAAAAATTAGCCTTGTAAAAAATTAACAGTAAAAACTTTCTTCGATTGACATAATTCGTCAAATATGCTAATGTGGACTAAGTGGAGCGCATAATCCACGAAGGTTTATTGTATTAGGAGGATTTTTAGTTATGCAGCAGGGAACAGTAAAATGGTTTAATGCAAAAAAAGGTTACGGATTTATCTGTGATGAATCTGGAAACGAAGTGTTCGTTCATTTCTCAGCACTTAACATGGACGGATTCAAAGAATTAAAAGATGGTGAAAAAGTTGAATTTGAAGTAGTTGACGGCGAAAAAGGCCCACAGGCTGCAAATGTAACTCGTCTTAGCTAATGATTTGAATATAGGACACCAAGCCCTTCGCTTTTGCGAAGGGCCTTTTTTTAAGGAGAGTAGAATGAAACCAGTAACAATTAGAACAGCAACATTAGAAGATGCAGTAGCTATACTGGATATTTACGGATACTATGTTGCTAATACAGCAATCAGTATGGAATATGAGGTTCCTACTTTGGAAGAGTTTGAGAAGAGAGTTGAAACAACTTTGGAACACTATCCTTATTTAGTGGCAGAGAAGGATGGTAAGATAGTAGGTTATGCATACGCAGGACGATTCCACCCAAGAGCGGCCTTTTACCGTAGTGCAGAGGTAAGTATATATATTAAAAAGGATACACAGAAGTGTGGTATCGGAGGTATGCTCTACGAAGCCATTGAAGAAAAACTTACTGAGCAGGGAATTCTAAATGTATATGCTAGCATTGCGTATACGGACAATGAGGATGAATATCTTACAAATAATAGCATGCAGTTTCATGAACATATGGGATATCGAAAAGTTGCTCAGTTTAACAATTGCTGTTATAAATTTAAGAAGTGGTATCATTTGATTTGGATGGAAAAAATGTTGGGAGAGCATAGGTAGAAGTGCATAGCAAAAGACGGTGAAACAGCCGTCTTTTTTATATGCTGAAAAAGAAATAGTTATTTTAAAAAATGTAAATATGGGGTATAATATCCATATCTATGTGCTTTGGAGGATAAATATGAGTTTTTTAGGATTAGAAACCTATGAATTATTAAAAGAACAAGATTTAAATGACATAAATTCAAAAGGATATATTCTACGTCATAAGAAGAGTGGTGCACGTCTTGCGCTCATTTCAAATGACGATGATAATAAAGTGTTTTATATCGGATTTCGTACGCCACCAGAAGATGAAACAGGTGTGCCACATATTATCGAGCATACAGTTCTTTGTGGTTCCGATAAGTTCCCTGTCAAAGATCCATTTGTGGAATTAGTAAAAGGGTCATTAAATACATTCTTAAATGCGATGACTTATCCAGATAAGACCATGTATCCCATTGCTAGTTATAATGAAAAGGATTTCAAAAATCTAATGGATGTATATTTGGATGCTGTTTTTCATCCAAATATTTTAACGGTAGAAGAGATTTTTAAGCAGGAAGGCTGGCACTACGAGTTAGAAGAAAAAGATGGTCCAATTACCATCAATGGTGTTGTTTACAACGAGATGAAGGGCGCGTACTCCTCGCCAGATGAGATGCTTCAGAAATGTATGAATGAGGCACTTTTTCCAGACAATACCTATAGTAAGGACTCTGGTGGAAATCCTGATTGTATTCCAGAACTTACTTATGAAGATTTTGTAGGATTTTATAAGAAATATTATCACCCATCAAACTCATATATTTATTTATATGGGGATTGTGATATGAAAGAACGTTTGGAATGGATGGACAAGGAATACTTGTGTCATTTCGACGTTAGTGAAGTGGATTCGCAGATTCACGAACAGAAAGCCTATGATAAAGTAAAGGACATTACTGAAAAATACCCGATTTCATCGGAGGAATCGGAAGAGAATAATACGTATCTTGCATATAGCAAGGTGGTCGGAAATATATTGGATAAGACACTTTGTCAGGCAATGGCAGTGTTGGACTATGCACTTGTCACAGCACCAGGTGCGCCAGTACGAAAAGCGTTAATTGATGCAGGTATTGGTCAGGATGTCTATGGTGGTTTTGATGAGGGAATGTTGCAACCGACCTTTAGCATCATGGCAAAAAATGCAAATGCCTCTGATAAAGAAAGATTTGTAGAAATAATTGAAAGCACATTGAAAAAGGTGGTTGAGGAAGGTGTAAAAGAAACCTCCATTCTAGCATCCATCAACAATACAGAATTCCGATTCCGCGAAGCAGACTTTGGAAATTATCCAAAGGGATTATTGTATGGTATTCAGTGTATGGAGACATGGTTATTTGATGATATGCAGCCTTTTGCCAATATGGAATTGTTGGATACTTTCCAGTTTTTAAGAGAGCAGATTGGTAAGGGATATTACGAAGAATTGATTCAGAAATATCTTTTAGACAATACGCATGGCGTTGTAGTTACCATGCTGCCAGAAAAAGGTTTAAATAACCAAAAAGAAGAAACCTTAGAAGCAAACCTTGCGGCTTACAAAGAAACACTTTCTGAAGAAGAGTTAGAAACCTTAATTCAGGAAACAAATCATTTGATTGAATATCAGGAAACACCTTCACCAGAAGAGGATTTGCAAAAGATTCCGATGCTGGAGAGAAAAGATCTGCGTAAAGAAGTAACGCCATATCACAATACAAAAAAACAGATTGGTGATACTCCAGTAATGCTACATGATATTTACACCAATGGTATCGATTATCTGACATTTATATTTGACGTAGATGATGTAGCTTCCGAAGATATTCCATACATGTCGTTTATCCGCAGTTTGATGACTAATGTAGATACAGAAAATTACGCTTATGCGGAACTTGCGGATGCGGTTAATATCCATTCTGGTGGAATGGGGGCAAATATCTATGTGTATACCGATGCGAAAGAAATCGGAAAAAATCGCGTTACATTCGAGTTCAATGTAAAGGCATTGGAAAATAAGTTAGAAGATGCATTGGATATTTTAAAAGAACTTATGCTTAGCTCAAAACTCGGTGATGTAAAACGAGTAACAGAAATTTTGGCACAGACAAAATCCAGATTACAAACCACACTTAGTAGCTATGGTAATACGGTTTCGGCAATTAGAAGTTTAGCTTATGCGTCAGATTACGCATATGTCAAAGATGCGATGTCAGGTATTGCGTATTATGAAGCAATCTGCCAGATGGATGAGCAAATGAAAAAAGACCCATCACTTGTTACAGACAGATTGTATAAGGTGATGAAACAAATCGTGGGACAGAATCGTTTGCAGGTTAGTATCACAGCTACAGAAGAAGGATATGAAAAAGCAGTTCCAGTACTGGAGAAGTTTATCAATGCGCTTCCAAAAGGCGTTGAAGTAGGAAGTCCTATGCGTACTACTTTGGGTAAAAAGAATGAAGGCTTTACAGATGCATCTGCGATTCAGTATGTATCCCGTTCAGGAAATTTTGCAAAGCATGGATTCGATTATACAGGAACACTCAATATCCTAAAAATGATTTTGAATTATGAGTATTTATGGGTTAACGTACGTGTAAAAGGTGGCGCATATGGATGTTCTAGCTCCTTCCTTCGTACAGGAGAATCTTTCTTCTCCTCTTACAGAGATCCAAATCTGAAAAAGACAAACGAGGTTTATGATGGAATTCCAGCATATCTTCGCGAGTTTACAGCAGATGAAAGAGAGATGACCAAATACATCATCGGAACAATCGGTGGAATTGATACACCGATGAATCCAGATGCAAAAGGTATCCGTTCTATGACCGCTTATCTAAGAAATATTTCGATAGAAATGATTCAGAAAGAAAGAGACGAGATTTTAACAGCGACACAGGAAGATATTCGTGCACTTGCGGATTTGGTGGAAGCAGTACTTTCCGATGAAAACATCTGTGTTATCGGAAATGAAAATAATATCCGAAAAGAAGAAGCAATGTTTATGAATATCAAAAATTTAAATGAATAATACAAAAGGTGAAACAATGAACGCAAATTTTAAATCAGGTTTTGTAACCATTATTGGTAGACCAAATGTAGGTAAGTCAACACTTATGAACCGCCTAATCGGACAAAAGATTGCCATTACTTCAAACAAACCACAGACAACGAGAAATCGTATCCAGACAGTTTATACAGATATGGATAAGGGACAGATTATTTTCTTGGATACACCGGGTATTCATAAAGCGAAAAATAAACTTGGCGAATACATGGTAAATGTGGCTGAGAAAACATTAAATGAAGTAGATGTCATTCTTTGGCTGGTAGAACCAAGCAACTTTATTGGTGCAGGAGAACAGCATATCATTGAACAACTCAAAAAGGTAAAGACACCGGTTATTTTGATTATCAACAAAATTGATACCGTAGATAAGGATGCAGTGTTTGAGTACATTGACACTTATCGAAAAGTATATGATTTTGCAGAAATTATTCCTACATCTGCACTCAGAGGAAGCAATACAGATGATATCATTGATAGTATTTTCAAATATCTGACTTATGGACCACAGTATTATGATGAAGATACAATTACTGATCAGCCTGAGCGTGCGATTTGTGCGGAAATCATTCGTGAAAAAGCACTTCATGCCCTGAGCGATGAAATTCCTCATGGTATTGCGGTAGGTATTGATCAGATGAAAGAGCGAAAAGGTATCATTGATATTGATGCGACCATCGTTTGTGAGCGAGATTCCCATAAAGGAATTATCATTGGAAAACAAGGTTCTATGTTAAAGAAAATCGGTACCAATGCCAGATATGAAATGGAACGTCTTTTGGATACGAAAGTTAACCTGAAACTTTGGGTTAAAGTAAAGAAAGATTGGAGAGATAGCGATTTCTTAATCAAAAACTTCGGTTACAGAGAGGATCAATAATTTTTCCAGTTTTTCACGGGGATATTTCATCCTGCATTGCAAAACCTAACATCATCGGAGGGAAATGCAATGGAGAAATCATGGGAAAACTTTTGGACAACAGGAAAAGTAGAAGACTATCTGTCATATCGTGACCGTGTGACAGACAGAGAAGAGGAACAGCGTCAACGAGACGAAAAACAGAAAGAAAAAGAAGGATTAACGGGTAAATGGGACAGTCGGTAGTGGTGACGGGAATGGTGCTTTCCACCATGCCTATTTCTGATTACGACAAAAGAATAACGA
>CAZVOY010000068.1:0-7911 GCA_964628865.1 uncultured Lachnobacterium sp.
GTCGTCCTAGATAGATGATCACCCAACGACATAACCCGGCTTATCGTCCTGCTAAAATAAGAAATTAGAACTGCATTCTCCACTCACAAGCAAAGCTTGCTCGTGGAGAGGCGTTTCGCCAATCAAAAAACCATCATAATCGCTTTTGCAAATAAATTTACAGGCGATTATGATGGTTTTTTGGCAGTTCTAAACTTTATTACCAAAATCTAAAATCTCTCTTAAAAGACAATAACTCCATTGACGGCGCATTTTTTCCAATGTAATATGCAAAAGAAGAAAATATTTGCAGCCGACTGTAAAGGTGGCTAATGTAGAGTATACATAGAATGGAGACAGAAAAAATGTGGAACAAAATAAAGAGTAGTTTTACGAGATTTATGTACGGGCGTAATGGTGTAGATCAGCTCTCGCAGTTTATAAATATTGTGACGCTGGTGATTTTTGTCATCTCGCTTTTTACAAAATGGACATGGTTATATTGGATTGCGATTGGATTACTTGTGTATATGTACTTCCGTATTTTTTCTAAAAATATACCAAAGCGTTCGCAGGAAAATCAGAAATTCTGCAATCTCCGTTACGATTTGGCAATCAAGAAAAATAATATGAAAAAAGAATGGGAGCAGCGTAAGATTTATCGTTTCTTCCGTTGTCCAATGTGCAAACAAAAAGTACGTGTACCAAAGGGACGTGGAAAGATTTGCATTACCTGTCCAAAATGCAGACAGGAATTTGTGAAAAGATCGTAGCATGGAGGCTATATGTTTGGCTATATAAATGTAAATAAAAAAGAATTATCTGAAGAAAATCAAAAGATATATCAGGCGTATTATTGTGGGTTGTGTCAACGTCTACATGCACATTGTGGCAAAAGAGGTCAAGTGCTATTAAGTTATGATATGACCTTTTTGGAATTGCTTTTGACAGGATTGTATGAGCCGGAAAATCAGGAGAGAAAGTTCACTTGCATGGTTCATCCTATGAAAAAGCAAACGTCTTATGAAAATGAAGTTTCTGACTATTGTGCAGCAATCAATGTTATGTTGGCATATCATAATTTAGTAGATGATTGGAAGGATGATAAAAAGTTTTCCAAACGTCATGCTGCAAATATGATTCAAAAGAATTATTTGGAATTTGCGGAAATTTATCCTAGACAAGCGGAAGCTATCGAAAATTATATGGAAAAACTTTCTATATATGAAAAAGAAAATGAAACTAATATTGACCTTGTAGCAGGTCTTACTGGTGAAATGTTAGGTGAAGTGTTTGCTTGGAAGGAAGACGAGTGGTACGAGGAATTAAGGACACTTGGCTACTACATGGGAAAATTTATTTATCTCATGGACGCTTATGAAGATATTGACAAGGATGAGAAAAAGGATGCATATAATCCATTAAGAAATCTTCGCAGAGAGAATCCAAAAGATTTTGAGACCTTGACGAGACTTATGATGACAAGTATGATGTCAGAGTGTGCAAAATCCTTTGAGCGATTACCAATTTTGGTACACGCAGATATTTTACGAAACATTATATATTCAGGGGTGTGGACAAAGTATGAATACATCCAACTGAAAAAGAAGAAGAGGACAAAATAATGACAGATCCATATCAGGTGCTCGGGATTTCCCGTGGTGCCTCGGATGAAGAAGTAAAAAAAGCATATCGTAGTTTAAGTAGAAAATATCATCCGGATGCCAATGTAAACAATCCAAATAAGGAACAGGCAGAGGAAAAGTTTAAACAGGTGCAGCAGGCCTATGATCAGATTATGAAAGAAAAGCAGCAGGGCATGGGCTATGACAATTCCAGTTATGGAAGCTATGGTGATTTTGGAGGCTTTGGCGGATATTATAGTGGCGGAAATGCTTACCAGGAAGAAAACAGCAAGTTGCAGGCTGCGGCAAACTATATTCGAAATGGCTATTATAAGGAAGCTGCTAATGTTTTAAATGATATTCCTCTCAGTGAAAGAAATGGCAGATGGTATTATTATAGTGCAGTGGTAAATCAACGTATGGGCAATAATGCCACGGCGTTAGAATATATTCGACGTGCGGTAGAATTAGAACCAAGTAATGTGCAATATCGCCAGTTCCAGCAAAATCTTGAATATGGTGGCACATGGTATTCGTCTATGGGAAGTAGCTATGAAAAACCTTATTCAGGTGGTGAATGGTGTTTTAGAATGATACTTTTGAATTTGTTCTGCAATTTTTGTTGTTTTAGACCTTTTTAAAAGGAAAACCCGGACGAAAGTTCGGGTTGTTTTATTTTAAGTGCAATAGATTATGTCTTGAAATCTATTCTTTTGTGAGATACAATGAAAAAAATGTGTAAAAATAGGAGGAAGAAAATGAGACATTTAATTAGTCCATTGGATTTCTCGGTGGAAGAATTGGACAAGCTTTTAGACCTTGCCAATGACATTGAGAACAATCCTGATAAATATGCAGATGCTTGTAAAAGAAAGAAACTTGCTACATGTTTCTATGAGCCAAGTACAAGAACAAGACTTTCGTTTGAAGCTGCCATGTTAAACCTTGGTGGTTCTGTTTTAGGTTTCGCTGGCGCTGATTCTTCATCAGCGGCTAAAGGTGAAAGCGTTTCTGATACAATTCGAGTTATTTCTA
This sequence comes from uncultured Lachnobacterium sp., assembly GCA_964628865.1. Classification (GTDB taxonomy): domain Bacteria; phylum Bacillota; class Clostridia; order Lachnospirales; family Lachnospiraceae; genus Roseburia. The sequence goes on from CAZVOY010000068.1 coordinate 2,640, forward strand.
GTTATGCAGATATTTGTGCAATTCGTCATCCAAAGGAAGGTGCTGCTTTAGTAGCTGCATCAAAAGCTGAAATCCCTGTTATTAACGCAGGTGATGGTGGACATCAGCATCCTACCCAGACTCTTACAGATCTCCTTACTATTCGTTCTTTAAAAGGAAGATTAGACAATTTAACAATTGGTTTGTGTGGTGACTTAAAATTTGGTCGTACCGTACATTCATTAATTCATGCATTGGTGCGTTATAAAAATGTAAAATTTGTATTGATTTCGCCAGAAGAACTTCGTATTCCAGGCTATATTCGCGAAGATGTATTGGATGCAAATGGTATTGAATACAAAGAAGTAGAACGTTTAGAAGATGCTATGGGTGAATTAGATGCTCTTTATATGACCCGTGTACAGAAAGAGCGTTTCTTTAATGAAGAAGATTACATCCGTTTAAAAGATTTCTATGTATTAAACAAGAAAAAAATGGAATTAGCAAAAGAGGATATGCTCGTGCTTCATCCACTTCCACGTGTAAATGAAATTGCAGTAGAAGTAGATGACGATCCAAGAGCAGTTTACTTTAAACAGGCGACATACGGTGTATATGTACGTATGGCTCTGATTTTGACACTTTTAGGAATCGAGGTGTAAGCGAATGTTAAATATTAGTGGTATTAACGAAGGTTTTGTATTAGATCATATTCAAGCGGGCATGAGTCTTCAGATTTATCATGATTTGAAATTAGACGAGCTGGATTGTACCGTAGCCATTATCAAAAATGCAAAGAGCAATAAAATGGGCAAAAAAGACATCATCAAAGTGGAATGTCCAGTAGAAGCCTTGGATTTGGATATCTTAGGGTTTATTGATCATAACATCACAGTAAATGTGATTAAGGGTGATCACATTGTTGAGAAGAAGAGACTTACACTTCCAACAGAAGTGAAGAATGTAATCAAATGTAAAAACCCTAGATGTATTACTTCTATCGAACAGGAATTGGATCAGATATTCCAGTTAACAGATGAAGAAAAAGAAGTATATCGTTGTAAATATTGCGAAGAAAAATATATTAATCCAAAGAGAAGAAAATAAAAAATGCAGGAGCATATAGCTCCTGCTTTTTTAACGTACCTCCGAGTTTTCGACTTCCTGCAATATCTTCTCATACAAAAGCCCTGCCATTGCCCACAAAGGAAAATAATCTAATCGTACAATTCCGTTTATAGAGTATTTTGAGTCCCCATAATTCCAAGGGCATACATCCATTTTTTTTAATATACTTCCAGAGATATATTCTCCAGCCATAATAGCACCACCATAAAGTGCCCCTCGTGCTACGACAGGCCAATGAGATATTTTAGGAGCGACTTCTCCTATTGCTGCGGCCATGCCATAGATAGGAAACATCCAAGCAGAGCTTTTTCCCGTTAGTTTTTTGTCTTTCTTTAAAGCTGCACCTACAGAGGTAAAAGCTACTTCAATGCACCATCCCGTTAATCCACAGATAATAAAATTCCTTCCCTTCATATATTCCTCGCTTGCATAAATAATTTGTAATCTTTCTTATTTTGCCTTATAATGAAATGAAGTATGCACAAAAAATTTTTGAGGTGAACCAGTGGCAAAATACGCGAACATCATAGTTGATATTTCACATGAAAAACTGGATAAGACGTTTCAGTATCTCATACCAGATGCTTTGCAGGCAGAAGTTCGTGTTGGTATGCTGGTAGATATTCCTTTTGGCAATCGTTCTATTACGGGATATGTAGTAGAATTGACCGATGAAGCAGAGTTTGATGTTGCTCGCCTAAAGCCTATTAATGGCGTGAAAAAGGAGAGTGTTCCCATCGAATCACAGTTAATTGAGTTAGCTGGATGGATGCGTAAAAACTATGGTGGAACCATGAATCATGCGTTGAAAACGGTGATTCCAATCAAACAGAAAACAAAAGCCATTGAGCATAAAACTCTAAAATTGTTATTAGAGAAAGAAGAAGCAATACACACGCTTGCTCTTTTTGAAAGCAAGCATTTTACAGCGAAAGCGAGATTGCTTAGAGAATTAATGAACGAAGGCGAACTGGATTATTCTGTAGTTACTCAGAAACTTCATGTATCAGCAGCGGTTGTAAAAGGGTTAGAATCACAAAATATTTTAGAGGTAATATCCACAAAAAAATACCGCAATCCAGTCAAGCATTTGGAAAGCAAGGGCTATCATTTAACATTAAATGAAAAGCAACAATCGGTCGTAGACCGTGTGACGCAGGATATGGAAGCAGGTATCCACAAAACCTATCTTTTAAAAGGGGTGACTGGTAGTGGAAAAACCGAAGTCTATATGGAGCTGATTGCACATACCATAGCTAGTGGAAGGCAGGCAATTGTATTAATACCTGAAATCGCTTTGACCTATCAAACGGTGATGCGGTTTTATAATCGTTTCGGTGATCGAGTATCTATTATGAATTCGAGACTGTCTCAGGGAGAACGCTATGACCAGTATCTTCGTGCAAAAAATGGAGATATTGATATTATGATAGGACCTCGTTCGGCGTTGTTTGCACCATTTGATCGATTAGGACTGATTATCATAGATGAGGAACACGAATCCTCTTATAAGAGTGAAACCATTCCGAGATATCATGCGAGAGAAACGGCGATAGAACGTGCGAGAATGAATGGAGCAAGTGTTGTGCTTGGTTCAGCCACACCATCTGTCGATAGCTATTATCATGCAAAAAACGATGGATATGAATTATTGGAATTGACCCAACGTGTGCAGGAAAAACCACTTCCCTCTTGCGAAGTGATTGATTTAAGAGAAGAGTTGAAAAATGGTAATCGTTCGATTTTGAGTGAAAGATTACAGGAACTGATAGAAGATCGATTGGCAAAAAAACAGCAGACCATGCTGTTTATCAATCGCCGTGGAGTAGCAGGATTTGTGTCCTGTAGAGCCTGTGGACACGTAATCAAATGTCCACACTGTGATGTTTCTTTGAGCCAGCATAACAATGGCAAAATGATTTGCCATTACTGCGGATATGAGGAACCGACCGCTACGGTTTGTCCATCCTGTGGATCGAAATACATTGGCGGTTTTAAGGCAGGTACGCAGAAAATCGAAGAAATGGTACACAAAAGATTTCCAGAAGCCAGAGTGCTTCGCATGGACTTCGATACCACAAGGACAAAGGATAGTTATGAGCAGATTCTACAGGCGTTTGCAAATCAGGAAGCAGATATTCTGATTGGTACACAGATGATTGTAAAGGGGCATGATTTTCCAAATGTCACGCTGGTTGGAGTGTTGGCTGCGGATATGTCCTTACATGTTAGTGATTTCCATGCTGCTGAGAGAACTTTCCAGCTTTTGACGCAGGCAGCGGGGCGAGCAGGTCGTGGCGATGAGCCAGGGGATGTCATTATTCAGACCTATAACCCAGAGCATTATGCTGTACTCACGGCAAAGGCGCAGGATTATGAAAGCTTTTATGAGCAGGAAATTATGTATCGTCAGATGGGATTTTACCCACCGGTTTGGAACCTGTTGGTAGTGATGTGCAGTAGCGAAGATGAAAATCAGTTGAACGTTGTTAGTGAGAAACTGGTAAAACGTCTGCAAGGTCATGTGGATACAGAAGATGTATTAAAAGGGGAACGAATTCAGGTGGTTGGCCCAGCGGATGCGTCTATAGCACGTGTGAACGATGTATACCGAAAGGTAATCTATATAAAGACAAAAGAGTATCAAAATCTGGTTCTTTTAAAAGACAGATTAGAGTATTACATGAAAGATAATAGGGATTTTCAAAATGTATCTGTACAATTTGATTTTAATCCTATGAGCGGATTTTAAGGAGGAAAAGATATGGCATTGAGAGAGATTAGAGTACAGGGTGATCCAGTACTTGGAAAAGTATGTAAAGAAGTAAAAGAGATTACACCTCGTATTCAGGATTTAATCGATGATATGATTGAAACCATGTATGAGGCAAATGGCGTAGGTCTTGCAGCACCACAGGTGGGTATTTTAAAAAGAATTGTGGTTATCGATGTAGGCGAAGGCCCTATCGTTATGATTAACCCACGTATCGTTGCACAGGATGGCGAACAGACTGGTGACGAAGGATGTCTTAGCGTACCAGGAAAAGCTGGTATTGTAACTCGTCCAAATTATGTAATGGCTCGTTTCTTTGATGAAGAAATGAACGAATGTGAAATTGAGGGAGAAGAACTTCTCGCTCGTGCAATCTGTCACGAATTAGACCATTTGGAAGGACATCTCTATGTGGAAAAAGTAGAGGGTGGACTCCATGATGTAACTTATGAAGTAGAAGAGGAATAATATGAAGGTTATTTTTATGGGAACCCCTGATTTTGCAGTGGGTACATTAGAAGCAATTATAAAAGCCGGACATGAAGTGGCATTGGTAGTTACACAGCCAGATAAGCCAAGAGGACGTAGTGGAGCGTTACAGTTTCCACCAGTAAAGGAATGTGCGGTTGCACATGGAATCGAAGTGTTTCAGCCAGCAAAGATTCGTTTAGAAGAAAATGTGGAATATCTTCGTAAATATGATGCGGATATTTTTGTTGTAGCAGCATTTGGACAGATACTTCCAAAGAGCATACTGGATATGCCAAAGTACGGTTGTATCAATGTGCACGCCTCTCTATTGCCAAAATACAGAGGTGCAGCCCCAATCCAGTGGTCTGTTATCAATGGTGACCCTGTAACTGGGGTAACCATTCAGCAGATGGATATTGGTGTGGATACGGGAGATATTATCGTTACAAAGGAATTAGCCATCGCAGAGGATGAAACAGGTGGTGGACTTTTCGATAAGTTAGCAGTCGTAGGAGCAACGGCTTGTTTGGAAGCATTGAAGCAGATCGAGGATGGTACTGCAACGCGTACTCCACAGAATCACGAGGAAGCAACCCATGTTTCTATGATTAGTAAAGAGTTTGGAAATATCGATTGGAATAAATCCGCGGTAGAAATCGAGCGATTGATTCGTGGTTTAAATCCATGGCCAAGTGCGTATACTAAGCTGGACGGAAAAACTTTCAAGATATGGAAAGCTCGCGTGATAGGAGAAAACAGTGATAGGAAACCAGGATGCATTTGTCAGGTTACAAAAGATAGTTTGGCAGTACAGACCGGAGAGGGTGTGTTATCGCTGCTTGAAGTACAGTTAGAAGGAAAAAAACGCATGGAAATCAGCGCATTTTTATGCGGTTGTTCTATAGATGTGGGAACCTGTTT
>CAZVOY010000069.1:0-7630 GCA_964628865.1 uncultured Lachnobacterium sp.
GCAATGAGATACATAAAATCAACCTTAAGCTAGAAAACGATATTGAGCCCCGTCTCCAAAACATAGAGGATTGCTATGTGTCCACATATAATCGCTACAAAGTAGAGGTGGAGCGAATGGATAAAATGCAAATAGATATTGAGGTATTGCAGGATGTGGCAAAAGAACAAGGAGAGGCAATTGCGATATTGACCGCATAATATTAGAAATAAAATATAGACAGCAAAAACCCCAGAATTACACTTATGTGTAATCTTGGGGTTTTTATTTTGCATGACCCGTGTGTTAATGTTTTTTATCTGACACGCCCAATAAATAGTCTAGAGATACATCGTAATGTCTTGCGAGAATGATCGCATAAGATACAGGGATTTCACGAGTTCCCTTTTCGTATCTACGATATACTTCTCGCTGACAGTGCAATAAATCTGCAACTTGCTGTTGAGTCATGTCATGATCCTGTCTCAGGTCGCCGATTCTACGAAAGAACATATATCATCACCTCAGTATCCATGATACTAAGCGGTAGCATTAAAAATATCAAAATGCGACCATTCGGTTGCTGAAAATTTCCATATTATATAGATTACACCTTATACCGTAGTATCGTAAACCTGTAAATCTGTTCTTTGTGACAATCTTTCTAACTCGTCTTTTCTCCATGTACGAATCGTATATTTGTTTTTCTTGTTGAAAATCAAAGAAATTTTCTTCGAGTATGGTGCATCGTCCCCGTATTCATCAATGTGAAGAGTCGCTCTATAATTGGTTTTGTGTCTCCAAATATCCAACAAGCCAAAACCATGTCCACCTGTATCTGAATGGGTGGTTATGGCTTCCAAACCAAAGTTTAGTAATGAGTTTGCTTCAAATGGAACGCCATTGTCAGCGATTTCTAATACTAATGAGTTCTCAGCTTCATAAAACTGTATCACGATGATTGGATTATCACAGTTGCTTGTAGCATTATATGCATTATCTATTAAATCCGATAGTAAATGTCCCAAATCCATATCGCTGATGGAAGATGGTACATAATGTTTGAGATCGACACCAAAATGCACGGAAAAGTCCACATGCTTATCACATAATTTGTCACGCATAAAGTTAAGCATAGTATCTACTGCCATACAACCAGTTGCATAAGGTTTGTGTTTTGGCCCATGAATTTCAGTAATAACATTGCTTCTATGTCTCGAAACCTCATGAAGTTCTATCAAAAGAGCATTACCCCTTTCGATTGCGGCGCTTGCATCACTAAAATCTGTCGCCAAATAGGTTTTTACTGAATGCACCATGGAAGGAATTAATTTGTTGTCCTTATGTATCAAACGACCTAAGTCTTCGTTTTGTTTCGATAAGACGGCTATCTGCTCTTCTTTTTCTTCTAACTCTGTACGCAAAGATTCTATTTCGCGAAGAAGAATTCTACGCTTGTAAGCCTTGATGAGTTGCGCCTGCCACCAGAAGATGATGAAGGCAAGGGCAAAGAAAAGAGAAATAAAAAACATAACTTGTAATTTGTCTTCGAAAATACCGAAAGACGGATATATCAAAAAAGCTATAAACAGTAAACAAAAAATAGTTGCAATATTAAGAGTGTTTGTGTTTAGTAAGAATGGCATTCCTTTTTTTAAGCGTGGTATTTTAAATAATTTTGTGCAAAGTAAAAATTGTATTATTGAAGATAAAAGCGCAAGAAATACATAAGGATACTCCTGATAGTTATTAAAAAGTGGATAATGAATAAATGCTATTATAAAACTCGGTAAGACATGACAACAGAAACTTATTACAAAGGAGACAACAGTTGCTACAAAAGATTCTTGAGGTCGAGTTGTGAGTGTGCTTAAGATAAGCCATAACAATACTATTGGAAGAATATAAGTTAATTCTGTTAAATATATTTTAAGCGCAAAAATTAAGGTTGTTAAAATAGGCAATGTTATTCCTAGACATATTTTTTCATATTTCTTAAGTGATGTGTAGTTTAAAATCTTAAAATAAATATATATACAACAGAAAAATATAGAGTAATATTTAATAATTTGATATAACATATATCCTCCTAAAGTTAAAATTATACAAACAAAAAGCAACCACAATATCTAACTTAGTACGATGGAAAAAGAACGTATACTTCCTAAAAAAAGGAGGTAACTGAAATGCCAGAGTGGTTAGGTGATATTTTTGACATTTGGATGTATTATATCTTTGGTTAATCTCAAATACCAAAATTTTTCAACCGAAAAACTCCTGTTTTTCGCTCAATTTAATTGTATCGTCGCATATTCTAGATTCTTACTCGCGACGCCATACAATACCAGGCTAGCTCAAGATTGTAGACATCTTGAGCTAGCCTTCTCTTTTTTCAATATGTAGAGCTGAGATCTATCTTATCTCCATTTTAAATCTGTCTGTAAGTTTCCGCTTTCGATTTCCACCTTGAGTTTATCGCCATAGTAACATACGAATTCCATCAAAGTAGGACATCCTTTTTCTACGTGATAACGTGCAGTATAATATTTTTCTAAGTCATCCGTAGGTGTGGTTAACCATGCTTGACGTATTGCAGTAATCATAGCGCGTTCTATACTTTCTGGTGTTTTACCAAATTGCAGTGCCAACTCATCTTTTATGTGTCCACGTTTTCCTCGAACATGGTTTAGAATAGCATGTGTCAAATAGGTATAACCTAATACACTTGGTTTGACACCGATGAGGTCTAACTCACGACGAATACGTGTAATGCAATACTCTTCCAACTGAGCTGGGGTTAAGATTGCTCTTGCAGAAATTTCAGAATTCTTTTTGAGGATTGCTGGGCGGAGCAAACGTATCGTGTCAATGACATACTGATTTGAATAACCCTCCTCAAATTTCGTGTGGGTAAAGTCTGCACCCAAAAGTCTAGCTTGCTCTAAGATAACATCGCTCATGTTGTGAGTAGTCACCAAAATAAAAGGTGGATGTTCTAGTGATAATTCACCTAGTTCTTTCAAATAAAGTAAACCACTACCACCGCCATGATGCAGCTCTAAATCCAGAATGACTACATTTGGTAAATGCATTTTCGTCAAGCGAATACCATCGGTAGAATTGTTGGTGTGAGCGACAAATTTGATGTCTTCTAAATCGGTCATGAGAGACTTAAGTTCTTCTACTGCCTCTGTGTCGTCTTCAATGATAAGTACACTTAATACCTTATCCATATCTCTTTCTCCTTTTCTCATTATGTTGTTAAAATTATAATTGATAGGCGTAAGTAGCCCTACATATGCTAACAAAAAGTAACATTTTTCGCTTTTTATTGTAACAAATAATGACAGAGAAAATAATAAAAAACAACATAAAATGGAATTGTGACAGAAGTGTCACAAAAGGAGGCGAAAGATGACTAGAGAGCAGGTTGTATTGGTGGACAGAATAAATGAGATTTGTAAGAGTGAAGGCTTATCCTATTATGCACTATCTTATAAATCTACAATTCCTTTATCCACTCTATTACATATTGTGGATGGTACTTCAAAAAATCCAGGTGTTTTTACAATATTGAAAATATGTGAAGGATTAGGGGTAGCCCCAAAGGAATTTTTTGACACAGAGGAATTTAGGAGATTATCACGGTCGGAAGAAACTTTAGATTTGGGATAATTTACTCAACCACTTGTTAGAAATTTCTATTGTCATACTATATATTGTTTGATAAAATATAAATAGAAAATTTTTCACAAGGGGTGAAGCAATGAAAAATACAATTAAAAAATTGATCTTACTTAGCATGATGTTAGTGTTTGCATTTTCGTTTGTAGCCTGTGGTAAGGGAGAAGACACAGAGACGGAAACACCTACAGAGACAGAGGAAGAAATCGTTACTCCAGGTAGCACGAACCTCTTAACAGGTCTTCCTACTTTGACTGATGAAGCGATTGGAAAACGTCCTGTTGCAGTTATGGTAAATAATGTGAAGGCTGCTTTTCCACAGTATGGTGTGGCTCAGGCAGATATCATTTTTGAGATTCCAGTAGAAGGTGGCTCTACACGTTTCATGTGCATGTATGGTGATTATACACAGGTACCAAAGGTTTGCTCGGTACGTAGTTGCCGTATGTATTTCCCAGAAATCTCAGAAGGCTTTGATGCTGTATATGTAAACTGGGGCATGTCAGAGGCAATTCGACCATATGTAAAATCATTAAATTTGACAAACTATGATGGTACTTTCAATACAGGTGGCCTTTTTGCTAGAGATACAGATAGACAGGCAGCTGGTATTTCGTTAGAACATACTGGATACTTCAATGGACCAGGGCTTGCAGAGGCTATGGCAGAAGCTGGGGATCGTACCGATATCGAAGAAGATAAGAAAGATACTGCTTTTAAGTTTAATGATCCAGAAGATGTAGTTGCTCCAGACGGAGATGCTTGTACAGTAGTAGAAGTAGACTATGGTGCAGCAGAAGCTACATTTACTTATAATGAAGAAACAAACACCTATTTCAAAGAGCACAATGGAAATGCTCAGGTGGATGGTGTGACAGGTACACAGCTTGAGTTTACCAATGTTCTTGTTTTGGAATGTGAGATTGGTCTCCACGCAAATGGAACACACCGCGATGTTAAATGGCAGAATGGTGGAAGTGGATACTACGTTTCAAATGGAAAGGTTCAGAAGATTACTTGGTCAAAGAGTAGCGTAGAATCACGTATAATGCTTTACGATGAAGACGGAAATGAGCTTTACATCAATGCAGGCAAGAGTTATATCGGCATAAGCTACATTGGTGAAGCTACTTTTGAATAAATTGAAATATAAGAAATTAGAAGTGGCGCAGTCATGGAGACTGCGTCACTTTTTTTAATGAGAGGAAAAGCATATGTACGTAAATCATAGGGATGAAATAAGTCATCATGCATATATGAAGGCGCTTCGTAAAAAGTGCGGAATTAATAGAGAGAGAGTTGCAAAAGGGATTTGTTCTGGAAGTGAATATAGCAAATTTGAAAATGGAGACCGTTTGCCTGAAAAATTGATGCGCGATCGATTGATGGCGCGTTTGGGGACATCGGCAGATGAGTTTGAGGAATATTTGCGTTTCAAGGAATATCAGGAATGGCAGCTTCGAATACATATTTTGGATTGTGTGAATAAAAAGAACATGAAGGGAGTGCTGGATGGGATTGCTGCCTTAGAGGAGAATCCGAATCCAAATCCAGTGCAGATGCAGTTTATCGAAACCATGCGCTATTTATTATTGCAAATGATGAGTGCAGAAAAAGAGAAACTACAAAAACAAATTAATTTGGCAGTGTCTTGCACGATTCCCTCTGTGGAGGCGGCATTATCGGGTGCACATCCGCTGGCAGATCAGGAACTGAATTTACTGATGGAATATTACCTGATTTGTCCCGTGGAGGAAGGCGCAGAGGAAAACATTTGGAGATGGAATAAGTTCCAGATGATAGAGAAATATGTGGATAATGCTTCCATGGATTTAATAGGACGAGCAAAGGTGTATCCTAGACTTGCGAGTCTTGTAAGTGAACTTGCGTTACAGGAGAAGGCTACCGTGGAGCAGATGCGATCAGCGCATGATACTTGCTTGAAAGCGGTGGATGCTCTGCGTGAAACTGCGCGTCTTTATTATTTTGTAGAGGTGCTCGAATACAAACAAAAGTTAGTCCAAAGAATGATGGAAGCAGGGATGCCAGAGGCGGATTTGTGTTTGTTAAAATTTATGGCAGAAAATGAGGCCGGAAAAGAGCAGTTGCTGAAAATGCTGTATAATAGATATGACCAGCCGATGTACACAGAAAATTTTACCTATTTTTATATAGAAGGAGAAGTTCACTGTGTAGAGGATGTTATTGATCTTCGTCGCAGGATGCGTGGACTTTCCTACCATAAGCTGGCAAGTGGAATTTGTTCGGAAAGAACCGTTGCCAGAATCGTTGCTCGTGATAACGAGCCGTCCATGATGATTGTAAGGGAGTTGTTTGAGCGACTAGGGATTTGTGGTGAATACAAAAGGGCTAGAGTGATTGCAGGTGAACGAGATATCGTGGCACTTGCAAACGAGGTGGCTTTTTATATCAACGGATATAATTATGAGAGAGGAAAAATAAGACAATCTGAGTTGGAAGAGAGATTGAATAAATCAGGCATTTATAATCAGCAGGAACTAATTAGTAATCGGATTCTGCTAAAAGCAATCTCTAATCAAAAATGGGAAGAGCGGGATTTAAATGAGGCGATAGATGCATTCGAATTGACAATGCCAGTCAATGCTGCTTTTTGTGAAGGTGATAAATATTTCACGCGAGTGGAGATGGAATTAATCTGCAATTTGGCTTTTGTAATAAAGGGGAAACAACAGGCGAGTTATCAGCAGTTGGTTTACGAGCTATGCGAATTCGCATTGATGGAAGGGGTACAGCCAGGGCAAATTTGCATTTATGAGTTGATGTTTAGTTATGCGGCTTCGGAACTCCAAAAGAATAAGGAAGAAGAAAAAGCAGAAGAGTATCGTGATTTTATTATAAGGGAATCTATGCGTCATTACCGATTTGGAGCCATTCCTTCTAACTTGACGGAGGAGAAGGAAAAACAAAAACTGAACAAGCTTTTGAGAAGAAATGCTCAAAGTGCAAAAATACATACAATTTCTATATAGTAAAATTGTGGAAATTTCATAAAAAACAATTTTTACGAAAAAATTACTTGAAGGTGACCTATGGTCACCTTTTATAATACAATTAAATCATTAAGATGAATGAGTTTGCGCTTTGCGCAAGGAGAGGAGATACTTACTATGAAAGGTATTATTTTAGCAGGTGGTTCAGGCACACGTCTTTATCCACTTACCATGGTAACTTCAAAACAGTTACTTCCAATTTATGACAAACCAATGATTTACTATCCAATGTCAGTTTTGATGAATGCAGGTATCCGCGATATCCTTATCATCTCTACTCCACAGGACACACCACGTTTCAAAGAGCTTCTTGGTGATGGACATCAGTTTGGTGTAAATCTTTCTTATGCTGTACAGCCAAGCCCAGACGGACTTGCTCAGGCATTTATCATTGGTGAAGAATTCATCGGTGATGATACAGTAGCTATGGTTCTCGGAGACAACATCTTCGCAGGACATGGTCTTAAGAAACGTTTGAAAGCAGCTGTTGAAAATGCAGAAAGCGGAAAAGGGGCTACCGTATTTGGTTACTACGTAGACGATCCAGAACGTTTCGGTATTGTAGAATTTGATAAAGATGGAAAAGCAATTTCTATCGAAGAAAAACCAGAACATCCAAAGAGCAACTACTGTGTAACAGGTTTATATTTCTATGACAACAAAGTCGTAGAATATGCGAAGAACCTTGCACCATCTGCTCGTGGTGAATTAGAAATCACAGACTTAAACCGTATTTACCTTGAAGATGGTGCGCTTAACGTAGAACTTCTCGGACAGGGCTTCACATGGTTGGATACAGGTACACATGAAAGTCTTGTAGATGCTACAAACTTCGTTAAGACTGTAGAAACACATCAGCATCGTAAAATTGGATGTCTCGAAGAAATCGCATACTTAAATGGATGGATTACAAAAGAAGACGTTCTTGAAGTTTA
>CAZVOY010000070.1:0-7465 GCA_964628865.1 uncultured Lachnobacterium sp.
TTATCACTCGGATAGTCGAAGCGGTTGTAAGACACAAAAACATCTAGCAGAAAGTATTTTTAGGACTATGGTATTTTTCAAATAAGAAAACGTCAGTAAAAGAAGGACAAATTATATTTAGGATTTATATTCATATAAAAAAGCCATCGCGCCACGGATATAAAATCCATTTTGCGATAGCTTATTTTTAAAGGATCTTAGTTATGTAAAATTCTTTCTGTGTAGAAAGGTCCATACATTCCCCATCATCGAACTGAATCACAGGTTTCGATAAGTGGTTCTGATTTAACATTACGATTTTCGCACCGCGTCCATCATTTAACATAATGCGGTTATTCTGGTAAGTGCTAGCGATACGATTAAGGAAAATATAGATGTACTTGGTGTGGTATTTCTGATATCCATCTCGTTCGAAGTTTTCAATTACCTGGAATGGACAAAGTGGCACGCGATAAGAACGTGCAGCTGTCATAGCATCGTATACGTCTGCGATGGCAATAATCATAGCAAAATCAGGTAAGAATTCGCTGGCTAAGCCGTTTGGATAACCGCTTCCGTCATAACGTTCATGGTGCATAAGCGCAGCCTGTTTGATACGATTGTCGATATCCTGATGACGAAGCATTTCGTAACCCATCTTTGGATGGCTTTTGATTAGTTCAAATTCTTCATCGGTCAGTTTGCCAGGTTTGTTCAGAACTTCGTCTGGAATAGAAAGTTTTCCGATATCGTGAAGTAAACCACAGCAGGTAAGAACGTCTAATGCGCGCTGATCTAAATGTAACCAACGTCCAATCATGCGGGCGATGAGTGCAACATTGATACAGTGTGCATATACCGTATCATTGAGTGCGTGCATATGATGAAGCATATCAAATACTTCTGTAATCGTATTTCGTGAAATGAACAGAGGAGCAATACTTTTTATTAAAGCTTCTTCGTCAATAGCATAGCCTTTCTTGGATGATACACCCTCGAAAACTTCTTTTAAATAGTCTAGGGCTTTAAAGTAATCCAGCTGGAAATCTTTAAACTCATTAGACTCTACGACTTTTTGAGAATGTGTCTTTGACTCTTCTACACGCGTTTTTGGTTCTTCTACCTTTGGCTTTTCTACCTTTGGCTCTTCCGCTTTTTGAACGGTGACAGCCGAAGCTGGAATGACAGTTGGTGGCGGAGGTGTAGTTGGTGGTGGAGCCATAACAGTAGGGGTGCTCGAAATTAGTTCGTCTGCAAATTCTGGTTCTTGGTCTGGTTCAAGCTCAACATCTACTACAGCATAGTCCACGTTGTATAATTTCATTTTATTTATAATTTGTCTGGTAAGTATTTCGCCTGCAGGTGCTAAAATCTGACCTGAAGGTGTAATAATTGCTTCTAAAGCAACCCAGCCAATTTTTAATGATCTGGTAGGTATTTTTCTTATCATGTTATTCTCCTAAAACTATAGATAAATCTAGTATAAAATTTATGAAAACAAATGTCAATAAAATAGGGCTTGACAGATGCGAAAATATGAGTTATGTTACGAATGTAAGTTTTGAAAATTCAATATTCTAACTTTTCTCTTATTCAGAGTGATGGAGGTACATAGGACCGAGGAAGTCACGGCAACCCCAGAAATTGGAAGGTGCCCACCTGAGCGAGTAAAATCGAGCAATAAGAGGATTTGCGCGTATAAGCAGAGTCGGGTGAAAAGGGATGTAAAGATGAAAAGTTGTTTTATCTTTACATCCCTTTTCATTTGACGAGCAACGCGAGTCTCAAAATTGTTTACAATTTTGAGACCTGCTTATTCGCTACAAACAAAAAAGAACAAAAAGGAGAAAACAATGGAAAAATTATTATTCACATCTGAATCAGTAACAGAAGGACATCCAGACAAAGTGTGTGATGCAGTATCCGATGCGATTTTGGATGCATGTCTTGCACAGGATCCAATGAGCCGTGTTGCTTGTGAAGCAGCAGCTTGTACAGGATTTATTTTAGTAACAGGAGAAATTACAACAAAAGCTCAGCTTGATATTCCTGGAATTGTAAGAAAAACAGTAAATGAAATCGGATATAACGATGCAAAAACTGGTTTTGATGGAAATACATGCGCGGTTATGGTTGCATTGGATCAGCAGTCAGCAGATATTGCTATGGGTGTAGATAAAGCATTGGAAGCTAAAGAAGGAGAGATTACGGATGATTTAGATACAGGTGCAGGAGATCAGGGTATGATGTTCGGCTACGCATCTGACGAAACAGAAGAACTCATGCCTTATCCAATTTCGCTTGCTCACAAATTGGCATTACAGCTTACAAAAGTTCGTAAAGATGGCACATTAAAATATCTTCGTCCAGATGGAAAGACACAGGTTTCTGTAGAATATGATGAAAGTGGTGCACCAAAACGTTTGGAAGCAGTTGTTCTTTCTACACAGCATGATGATGATGTAACACAGGAACAGATTCATGCAGATATCAAAAAATATGTATTTGATGAAATCCTTCCAGCAGAATTAATTGATGCAGAAACAAAATTCTTCATCAACCCAACAGGTCGTTTTGTAATTGGTGGACCACACGGCGATGCTGGTCTTACGGGACGTAAAATTATCGTAGATACTTACGGCGGAATGGCTCGTCACGGCGGCGGAGCATTCTCAGGAAAAGACTGCACAAAAGTAGACCGTTCAGCAGCTTACGCAGCTAGATATGTTGCAAAAAATATTGTTGCAGCAGGACTTGCAAAGAAATGTGAAATTCAGTTATCTTATGCTATTGGTGTAGCAAAACCTACATCAATCATGGTGGATACATTTGGAACAGGTGTCCTTTCTGATGAAAAATTAGTAGAAATTATTCGTGAAGAATTTGACCTTCGTCCAGCAGGTATTATTAAGATGTTGGATTTAAGAAGACCTATCTACCGCGGAACAGCAGCATATGGACACTTTGGTAGAACAGATTTAGATTTACCATGGGAAAAGACAGACAAGGTAGAAGCATTAAAAGTTTATAATAATTAATAGAAATTTCATAGGTTTACAAAAGAAACATGGTATAATTAGAAAAGAGTTATACCATGTTTTTCTTTGTATAACAAAAGCCAGAGAGAAGCTGGACTTTGAGGGGTGAAATTTATGAAGCTTAAATCAAAATTGATTATCTCTTTTTGCATTATTCTTTTTACGCCAATTTTATTAGCGTTATTGATGATAGTATCCTTTTTCCGTGTGCAATGGCAGATGCTTGCACAAAATATCGAGATGCCAACCGTAAGAGGACTTTTCTTTGAGGTAGTGTTTGCGATTATGATTATCCTGGTGTTAACAGCGATTATGCTTATGATTTGGATTTATCAGAGTATGGTTACACCAATTCGAAAATTACAGGTGGCAGCAGAAAACATTAAAGAAGGTAATTTGGATTTTAAAATCGAAAACGAAGCGGGTGGAGATGATGAAATCAGCGAATTGTGTACCAGTTTCGAGGAGATGCGTCGCCGACTAAAAGAAAACGCAGAAGAAAAAATCATAGCAGAACAGGAAAGTAAGGATTTAATCAGTAATATTGCGCACGACCTGAAAACACCGATTACAGCGGTAAAAGGTTATGCGGAAGGGATTCTTGATGGTGTAGCGAATACGCCAGAGAAAATTGATAAATACGTGCGTACGATTTATAGCAAAGCCAATGAAATGGATACGCTGATTAACGAGTTAACGCTTTACTCGAAGATTGATACGAATAAAATCCCATATAATTTTGCAAAGATAAATGTAGAAAAATATTTTGCAGATTGTATAGAAGAGATAGGTGTTGATTTAGAAACCAAAGGAATTGGACTTGCTTATTATAATTACACAGATAGCAATGTTGTGGTGATTGCAGACCCAGAGCAATTACGCAGGGTTGTTAACAATATCGTAGGAAATTCTGTTAAATATATGGATAAATCAAATGGATTTATTAATATACGTATAAAGGATGTAGGAGATTTCATTCAGGTGGAAATCGAAGATAATGGACGCGGTATTCCAGCAAAGGATTTACCATATGTATTTGATCGATTTTACCGAGGTGATGTATCTAGAAATTCGGCGACTGGTGGCAGTGGTATTGGATTATCCATTGTTAAGAAAATCATGGAGGACCATGGAGGAAAAATCTGGGCAACGAGCAAAGAAGGAACAGGTACAGTTATGTACTTTGTAATTCGTAAATATGAGGAGGTACCAAATGAGTAAGATTTTAATTGTAGAAGATGAAGTAGCTATTGCGGAGCTTGAAAAAGACTATCTGGAATTGAGCGGATTTGAAGTAGAGGTAGAAAATGACGGAATGATAGGTCTTGCCAGAGCATTGGCAGAAGATTTCGATTTGTTTATTTTAGATTTGATGCTTCCAAGTATCGATGGGTTTGAAATTTGCAAACAGATTCGTGAAAAGAAAAATACACCGATTTTGATGGTGTCAGCGAAAAAAGACGATATCGACAAAATCAGAGGTTTGGGATTAGGCGCTGATGACTACGTGACAAAACCATTCTCACCAAGTGAATTGGTGGCACGAGTAAAAGCACATATGTCGCGTTATGAACGTCTGATAGGCAGTAACGTTGTAGAAAACGATACAATCGAAATTCGAGGAATTAAGATTGATAAAACTGCAAGACGTGTTTGGGTAAATGGTGAAGAAAAGCAATTTACCACAAAGGAATTTGACTTATTAACTTTCCTTGCGGAAAATCCTAACCACGTATATACGAAAGAGGAATTGTTCCGCGAAATTTGGGATATGGAATCTATCGGTGACATTGCTACAGTAACTGTACATATTAAAAAGATTCGTGAGAAAGTGGAAATGGATACTTCAAAGCCTCAATACATAGAGACGATTTGGGGTGTAGGATACCGCTTTAAATTGTAAGTTAATGAGCCCAAATCGTCTGTGGATGCGCATGCGCGCACAGAATTGGCAAGCAATTCTGTAGTTGGGGCGTAGGATACCGATTCAAATTATAAAAATTGCAAAAGTGAACATGATAAAAGCGATAGGAAACTGCTTCCTGTCGCTTTTTGTATTTTCCAAAAAACATAAGGAAAATGACTTGTGTATATTGTATACAAAGTGTAAGATAGACACGGTTAGACACAATGTTAAAAAATTATTTATATAGATTTAGGAGGTAATGCCAATGCAGAATGCATGGAGAGGTTTCCAGGGTGGAGCTTGGGAAACAAGTATTAACGTAAAAAACTTTATTCAGAAAAATTATCATCCATACGATGGTGATGATTCATTCTTAGAAGGTCCTACACAGGATACTTTAGATCTTTGGAATCAGGTGCTTGATCTTTCAAAACAGGAAAGAGAAGCAGGCGGTGTATTAGATATGGATACAAAGACAATATCTACTATTATTTCACATGGCCCAGGATATTTAAACAAAGATAAAGAAAAAATCGTAGGTTTTCAGACGGACAAGCCATTTAAACGTTCTTTACAGCCTTATGGTGGTATTCGTATGGCAGTAAAAGCTTGCGAAGATAATGGATATCATGTAGATCCAGAAGTAGTAGAATACTTTACCACACACAGAAAGACACATAACGCAGGTGTATTTGATGTATACACACCAGAAATGAGAGCTTGTCGCTCTTCTCATATCATCACTGGTCTTCCTGATGCATACGGACGTGGTCGTATCATTGGTGACTACAGAAGACCTGCACTTTATGGTGTGGATCGTTTGATTGAAGATAAAAAAGAACAGCTTGCTACAACACGTACCGTTATGTACAATGACGTAATTCGTGATAGAGAAGAACTTTCAGAACAGATTCGTGCGCTTGAAATGTTAAAGAAATTAGCTGAGATTTACGGATGTGATATCAGTAAGCCAGCGACTAACGTATTAGAAGCAACACAGGCAGTTTACTTTGCTTATCTTGCAGCAGTAAAAGAACAGAATGGTGCAGCGATGTCATTAGGACGTACCTCTACATTCCTTGATATTTATGCAGAACGTGACCTCGCAGAAGGTACATTTACAGAAGCAGAAATTCAGGAAATCATTGACCAGTTTGTTATGAAACTTCGTTTGATTAAGTTCGCTAGAACTCCTGAATATAATGCACTGTTCGCTGGAGATCCAACATGGGTAACAGAATCCATTGGTGGTGTAGGTGTTGACGGACGTCACATGGTTACAAAAATGTCATTCCGTTATTTAAATACATTAAACAATATTGGTGCTGCTCCAGAACCAAACTTAACTGTTCTCTGGTCAACCAAACTGCCAGAAAACTTCAAGAAGTTCTGTGCAGATGTTTCTATTAAACATTCTGCAGTGCAGTATGAAAATGATGATATCATGAGAGTTTACCACGGAGATGACTATGGTATCGCTTGCTGCGTATCTTCTATGAGAATCGGTAAAGAAATGCAGCTTTTTGGCGCGAGAGCAAACCTTGCAAAATGTTTACTTTACGCAATCAACGGTGGTGTGGATGAAATCAGTGGTAAACAGGTAGGACCAAAATACCGCCCAATCACATCTGAATATTTAGATTATGATGAAGTAATGGATGCATACAAAGACATGATGAAATGGCTTGCTGGCGTTTATGTAAATGCGCTTAACGTAATCCATTACATGCATGATAAATACTGCTATGAAAAATTAGAAATGGCACTTCATGATAAAAAGGTTACTCGTTGGTTTGCAACAGGTATTGCAGGTTTCTCTGTAGTAGCAGACTCGTTGTCA
This sequence comes from uncultured Lachnobacterium sp., assembly GCA_964628865.1. Classification (GTDB taxonomy): domain Bacteria; phylum Bacillota; class Clostridia; order Lachnospirales; family Lachnospiraceae; genus Roseburia. The sequence goes on from CAZVOY010000070.1 coordinate 6,764, forward strand.
GCGATTAAATATGCAAAAGTAAAACCAATTCGTAATGAAAATGGTGTAACTGTTGACTTTGAAATTGAAGGTGATTTCCCTAAATATGGTAACGATGATGACCGCGTAGATGACATTGCAAAAGAAATTCTTCATTTGTTTATCGGTTATATCAAAGGTAACCATGCATACCGTAACGGTATCCAGACCACATCTATTCTTACAATTACATCAAATGTATCTTATGGTAAAAATACAGGTGCTACACCAGATGGTAGAAAAGCAGGAGAAGCTTTTGCGCCAGGTGCAAACCCAATGCATGGACGTGATACCAATGGTGCTGTAGCTTCTATGGCATCGGTTGCTAAGATTCCATTTAGAGATTCACAGGATGGTATTTCAAACACCTTTACCATTGTTCCAGATGCATTAGGAAAAACACATGAAGATGCACAGAACAATCTCATTGCTATGTTGGATGGTTATGTAGAAAAAGGTGGACATCACTTAAACGTAAACGTATTAAATAGAGATACTCTTCTCGATGCTCAGAAACATCCTGAAAAGTATCCACAGCTTACAATTCGTGTTTCAGGATATGCGGTAAACTTTATCAAGCTTACAAAAGAGCAGCAGGATGAAGTTATTGCGCGTACTTTCCATGAGAGAATGTAATCACTCTTTAGCGCAGGAAATTATATTTTTTTAAGATACTACGAAATG
>CAZVOY010000071.1:0-7409 GCA_964628865.1 uncultured Lachnobacterium sp.
CTATCAAGATTGCTGGTGATGATTTTGATGAAGCATTGGTTCGTTATATGCGTAAAAAACATAATCTTCTTATTGGTGAAAGAACTGCAGAAGATATTAAGATTAAGATTGGTACATGCTTCCCAATGGCTCAGTCAGAGACAATGGATGTAAGAGGCCGTAACTTAGTAACAGGTCTTCCAAGAACAATCGCAGTAAGTTCAGAAGAAACAGAAGAAGCTCTTCGTGAACCTACTCTTCAGATTGTGGAAGCAGTACACTCAGTATTAGAAAAAACTCCACCAGAACTTGCGGCTGACGTTGCAGACAGAGGTATCGTACTCACAGGTGGAGGTGCGCTTCTTCGTGGTTTAGAAGAACTTATTGAAGAACGTACAGGTATTAACACTATGACAGCTGAAAATCCAATGACATGTGTTGCTGTAGGTACAGGAAAATATGTAGAATTTTTAGCTGGAAAACGTGATGAATAAAATTCACAAAAATATCACAGAAAAAGGTTAATATTTAAAAACAAGATTCCGATATACAATGTGGGAGACTACCCAAGTGGCTCCCACATATTTTTTAGCAAATCTAAAGAAAGGGGCTATAGTTATGATTAAAGGTTTGTATACCGCCCATACTGGGATGGTAAACGAAATGAAAAGACTTGATGTATTGACAAACAACCTTGCAAACGCAGATACAACAGGTTACAAAAAAGAAGGCACTACATCACGTACCTTTGCCGATGAATTGGCAATTAAAATCAATGACACTTCACATTATGGCCTCCCTCAAACAATCGGTGAAATTTCTTTGGTTACTCACTTAGGTGAGGTTTATACAAATTGGGAAACTGGAAGTTTCGAAGTAACCGATAATGAAACGGATTTCGCACTTGAAGGAGAAGGCTTCTTTGTAGTGTCTTTCACAGACAAGAATGGAAACACTTCCGCAAAACTTACTCGTGATGGTAACTTTGTAGTAGATACAGATGGTTACCTTAGAACAAAAGATGGTGACTATGTATTAAATGCTACGGGTGCACTAAATATGGATCCAAGTGAAGCAAATTATGTTAGAGTAAATCCTCTTGCTGATTTTGCGGTAGACGAAGCAGGATATATTTATCAGAATAGAGAAATTGTAGGAACCATGGGTGTGGTAAACGTCGAAGATTATGACTACATCGAAAAATACGGTGAAAACATGTACAACCTGGTAGAAGGCGGGGTAATCACCGCGTCGAATGCAAGTGTTCGTCAGGGAACTTTGGAGAGTTCAAATGTAAATGTAGTTGATGAAATGGTAAATATGATTGCGATTCAGCGAGCATATGAAGCTGGACAGAAAGTTATTACTTCCGTAGATGAAACATTGCAAACCACAGTTAACCTTGGTAAGGTTCAGTAGTAAAACCTAAGGGGGAAGAAAAATTATGATGAGAGCATTATATACTGGTGCTTCAGGAATGAAAGCAAGCCAGACAAACGTAGACGTAATTGCAAACAACTTATCAAATGTAAATACAACAGGTTATAAAACTGCAAGAGCAGAATTTAAATCATTATTATATCAAAATATTCAGGCGGTAACGACTTCTGCAAATGGCGAAGAGAAACCAGTAGCTGCACAGGTAGGTTTGGGTACACGTGTGGCAGCGACTACCTCGCTTTATACCCAGGGTGCATTGACAGCCACAGAAAACTTAACAGATTTCGCCCTTGAAGGTGATGGATTTTTCCAAGTGCGCGGTGCGGATGGAGAATTGTACTATACCAGAAATGGCGCGTTTACTTGGTCTATTGATGGAAATGGTAATACAATGCTGACTACAGCAGAAGGTTATCCTGTTTTAGACAGAGAAGGAAATGAAATTTATGTTCCACAGAATGTAAGCTCAGAAAGCATGATGTTTTCTCAGGACGGTTCCATTGGATATAAGCTTGCGGATGGTACATATGTAAATTTAAATCAGACATTTGGTCTTTATCAGTTCACAAATCCAACTGGTTTAGAAAGTTTATCGTATAGTAGACTTGCAGTGACAGATGCTTCTGGTCAAGCGATTTTAGAAGGCGAAAATGGAACAACTGCCAGCAAGGTTGTACAAGGATATTTGGAAGGCTCTAATGTACAGGTTGCAGATGAAATGGTAAATCTGATTATTGCGCAGAGAGCATATGAAATGAACTCAAAAGCAATTCAGACTGCAGATTCCATGTTACAGACGGCAAACGAACTTAAGAGATAATACGGAGGATAAATAGATGAGCATGGATATTTCAAATTTAAGTTCTATGTTAAGTTCTACTGCGACTACAACAGCCACCAATAGTGCTGCCAGTTCAAAAACAGATAGTTTGACAAGCTCAGCAAATAATCTTTCATCTAGTTCTACAGATGAAGAGTTGCTGGATGTCCTAAAAGACTTCGAATCCTATTTTGTAGAGCAGATTATCAAACAGGTAAAAGATACTTTTACAGATGAAGACGAAGAATCATCTACTGCTTCTCAGTATACCGACACATTTATGGATTATGCCATTGAAGATATTGCTGACATGATGGTAGACGAAATCGGTGGCAATATGACACAGCAGTTATTTGAACAAATGAAACGTAATTATAATATTCCAACTGTGGATGATGTGCGTAAGCAATGAGCCACATAGGCAGTGAAAAAATACCTGGAGTGCACATATGCACGTCCAGGTGTTTTTGCTTACTGGTAGATGTGGCGACTGCCATATCAGTGAGCAAGTTTACTCGCGAACGGTGGCGGACTGAATTTTTAAGGAGAGACACGTGGAAACAATCAACGGCTACGTAGACCATATTATTTATAGAAATACCGAAAATGGTTATACAGTACTGGTTCTTGTCTATGAGGAAGAGGAAATCACCTGTGTAGGCATTTTTTCTGATATCGTAGAAGGAGAAAATATCGAAGCAAAAGGTGAGTTCACGGAACATCCTACCTATGGTCTTCAGTTCAAAGTACATTCCTTTGAGGAAAAAGCGCCAGAAGATGAAATTGCTATTGAGAGATACTTGGGTTCTGGAGCGATAAAAGGAATAGGTATTGCGCTGGCGGCTAGAATCGTGCGTCGTTTTAAGAAGGATACCTTTCGTATTATAGAAGAAGAGCCAGAGCGTTTAGCGGAAATTAAGGGAATTAGTGAACGAAAAGCAAGGGAAATAGCAGAGCAGGTCAATGCAAAAAAAGATCTGCGACAAGCGATGATTTTTCTTCAGCAGTATGGCATTACTACCAATCTGGCGGTAAAAATATATAATAAGTATGGACAGGAAGTATATAGTGTATTAAAAGAAAACCCATATCAGATGGCAGACGATATTGAAGGTGTAGGATTTAAGACTGCAGATGAAATTGCTAGCCGAGTAGGTATTCGTACAGATTCGGATTTTCGTATTCGAAGTGGCGTTTTGTATGCGCTATTACAGGCGACAAATGAAGGTCATACCTATTTGCCGATGGATATGCTAACGCAAAGAGCCAGTCATCTACTGGAAATTGATGGAGAGCATATCGAAAAGCATTATATGAATTTGGCAATTGATCGTAAGATTAGAATGTGTCAAAAAGATGATGTGACGCAGATATATGCAGCTAGTTTTTATCAAATGGAGCATAATGTAGCATCCATGTTAAAACAATTGGATATCAGCTATGATGTATCAGATGCAGAAATTGAAAAGCGTGTCAAGCGCATCGAAAAGCAGACGGAACTTGAATTAGATGAATTGCAGAGAAGCGCGGTAAAAGAAGCCGTACGAAATGGACTTTTGGTTATTACTGGAGGACCAGGTACAGGTAAAACCACTACGATCAATACTATCATTCGGTATTTTGAAATGGAAGGTATGGACATTTTTCTTGGTGCACCAACTGGACGTGCGGCAAAACGAATGAGCGAAACCACTGGTTTTGAAGCTCGTACCATTCATCGCATGTTAGAGGTAAATGGTGGAGTGGAAGGAAAAGGCGGATTCGAACGAAATGAACGAAATCCGCTTGAGACAGATGTAATCATTATTGATGAAATGTCGATGGTAGATATCACGCTTATGCATGCGCTGTTAAGAGCAGTGGCAGCAGGAACGCGCTTGATTTTGGTGGGAGATGTAAACCAGTTACCAAGTGTAGGACCGGGTGCGGTGCTAAAGGATATCATAGAATCCAATCAGTTCCATACGGTAAAACTAAACAAGATTTTCCGACAGGCAAGTACAAGCGATATCATCGTAAATGCCCATAAAATTAATAACGGCGAGGAGGTCACTCTTGATAATAAAAGTATGGATTTCTTCTTCCTTAAGAGATATGAAGCGGACAAAATCATAAATGTAACGTTGCAGTTGATAAAAAAACAAGCAAGTTATGTAGAAGCAACAGAATATGATATTCAGGTTTTGACACCGATGCGAAAAGGCTTGCTAGGAGTAGAGCGTTTTAATACTATATTACAGATGTATTTAAATCCAGCGGACCCATCCAAGCGTGAGAAAGAACATGGTGGTATAGTTTTCCGTGAAGGCGACAAGGTAATGCAGATAAAGAATAATTACCAGCTGGAATGGGAGATTCGAACCAAATATGGACTTTGTGTAGACAAAGGAATGGGTATTTTTAATGGAGACACGGGAATTATTGAAGAAATAAATCCGTTTGCAGAAACCATGACAATCTCTTTTGATGAAGGGAAAAAGGTGGAGTATCCGTTCAAACTTTTGGAAGAGTTAGAACTGGCATATGCCATTACGATTCATAAATCCCAAGGGTCGGAATATCCGGCGGTTATTATTCCGCTGTTCCAAGGACCACAGATGCTGATGAATCGCAATCTTTTGTATACGGCAGTAACACGTGCAAAGAGATGTGTAACACTTGTGGGAGATGAAAAAGTGTTTTATACTATGGTAGAAAATACTTCTCAGTTGAAACGATATAGTGGATTATTGGATCGTTTAAAAGAACAGGAGACTTAGTGAGGAATTATCATGGAAATTAGAGTTTTACAAGCTGAAGATTTAGCAAATGCATCAGGGTTATCCAGATATGTGTTTGATGTTTCTTTAAGAAATCGTATGGAATTTGAGCAGAGCATTCCCTTTGTGGAAAATTATATTTCAGAAGAAAATATGAAGCGGCTATATCAAGAAGGCAAGCTGATGTTGTGGGGTGCCTTTGATCAGACCCAGTTGATTGCAGTTGGTGGACTTCAGTCTGATGGGATGATTACCATGCTATATGTATTACCCCAGTGTTGGGGCAGAAAAATTGGAAGTCAATTGCTTATTACCATGCGTCAATATGCAAAGGAAGTGATGGGGTTAGGTAGTGTATCAGTAAATGCCACTCCAGCATGGACTTCGTTTTATTTTTCGAAACATGGATTTTCATTTGTAAATCCAAATCAAAATATAAGACAGCCTTTTGTAACGTTGTCTGCTTCTTCGGAGCAGGTTGATTTTTTCAAAAAAGAAAAGATAACAGCATCGACGATTGCTTGTGCTGTTATAGGTGCCGTAGGATTTGCTACCATAGCAAGTATTCTATTTATGATTTACTATTTACAATAAGAAAAAGCCGTCGCATTTTCGATATGAAAATGGACGGCTTTTATGATTATACTTTCTTTCTACGAAAACGATTTGTTATTTCTATTATTCGTTTGTCAGCTTTGAATTGTTTGATTGTATTTTCATCAATTTCCACACGATTATCCATGGTTTTCATAATATCCACAATCTGGAATCTTTGATTCACATTTGGATCGCTTAAATCATAAATTTGATTGTCAAAAAGTCGAAGGATGACAGGCTCCATATAATTTTCTGGATTTTCCACCAATACTATGGCTTTGTCTTTTGTAGATAAATCCACGCTGGCACCTCTTGGAATGATATGGATACACTGTGCCAAAATATCAACGATGGTTTCGTTGTATTCCGTATTATGTTCTTTTAGGTGTTTCATTGCCATGATTTCAGATTGAGGTTTATGTCCCATCATCATACCGGTAAGCATGTCAAATTCAATAGCAACCTTCAAGACTTCAGCTAACAATAAAATGTCCTCTGCGGGATGCTCGATTTTACGATCAGGATTGCTTGATAAAATGTAATATTCCATAACATGGATTGCTTTAGGTAAAAAACTGATTGGGTCTGTAGACATCGTCAAATAAGACAACCCTTTTTCCAATGCGGATTGCGTTGATTTATAATCGTATTCCGTAAACTCTTCTGCTTTATCGATGACTTTTTTGGCAAGGAAGCGATAGCCGAAACCGTAAAGTAATGCGGCAGTAATCAGGGAGTTGTAGTCCTCTTCAGAGATATCAATATGCTGGGCAATCATCGCTACCAAAATGGCTGTGCTGGTTGCGTGTTTATACATAAAATCATGAGCACTTCTGAGATTTTGATTGAAGTTTACTCGATGGCTCAGACTTCCGTAGCGCTTCACAATATCTTCTACTAAAGGCTCAAGTTTATCCAAAGGCTGTCGCTTGTATATTTTTTCAAAAATATCTCTTAACTTAAACAAGTAAACGGTCTGTGCCTGTTCGAATTCTAAATCTTCTTTCGTAAAGGGTGGCACAGGTTCTGCTGGTTCCAAAATATATATTCCGATTAAATCAAAGTTTCGAATACTTTTGATTGCTGGAGGCGTAAGTCTGGAATTGCGCTCGTAAAGTAGCACACCATCTTTGTTATAAATCGGTTTTGCAATACGTAAACCTGGTCGAAGTTCTTCTGAACGAATAAATTGCATAGTCACCGTCCCCCTTCCGTGTGTCTATATAAAAAATATAGCATATTTGACAGGCTTTGTAAAAATAAAATGCGACATTTATTTTTTCCTTTTGGCTAAAATTGCCTATAATATAATGGGTTTTTTAGGCGTTTCCTCTTATAATGGAATTAATATATGAGACAGGAGCTACATAGTATGTACAAAATCTGTAAAACAACAAAATCAGAGGCACGACAAAAAGAATTTTAAAATATCTTACTTATTTACAAAAAGGTTACACTTGTTACCTTTTTGCCACTTCACGAAAAGAAGTTTGTTTGTTATAATAAAATAAACCTAAAATTAGTTAAATAGGGGGAAAAACCAATGGGAAAATTTGTTACACTTTCAACAGAATTAAATGAACTTCGTCAGGTAAATCCACGTCTTGTATCTTACAACGTGGAAATGACAGAAGTAACAGGCGGTACTTTCTGGAAGGCTTATACAGAAGCACAGGTAGATGGTACAGAAGAATTTCCAGTGATTAAAGACTGGTCAAATATGGGAAATTTACAGCAGTGGTATGACCCAATTGATACAACAAATCCTAGACTTATCAAACTTGCAAAAGAACTTGGTACAGCATGGGTACGTG
>CAZVOY010000072.1:0-7289 GCA_964628865.1 uncultured Lachnobacterium sp.
ATTTGCAGCAGATTTACAGTCTGTCCCCTTTGGCCACTCGGGAATCCACCCATATGTTTGTCAGAATTACTCCTGACAAGGTTAGAGTATAGCATAAGCTACATAATTACACAAGTAAAAATTTACTTTTATTTTTGGACAGTAAAAAAGACAGCGAAAGAATCAGCTGTCTTTTTAGGAGAAGGTATTTTTACTATGGGGTTAGTAAAAACTATATATAATGTATTGGGGGGTTTTTACATGGATTATAATAGCACTAATCCCATGAGAAGTGTGCACAAACTTCACAAAAGTTTACAAGTTTTTTTGTGCACTTTTTTACCTTCGTTAAAAGTTTGTCCATTTTGACTCAAAATATGCATAAAAAAACCGGATTTTTGCAATCCGGTTTTGTTTTTCACCTATTTATTCCATTTTTTCAACGGTTTCTTCATGAAAAAGTGTTTCAAATTCTTCTTTTGTAATCTTTTCTTTCTCCAAAAGAAGCTCTGCACAACGTTCTAACACATCTCTGTGCTGCATAATAATACGTTTTGCTTCTGCATAGGATTCGTCAATAATACGTTTCACTTCTCCGTCAATAGTAGCCGCTACGCCTTCACTATAGCTTCTGGTGTGTGCTAAATCACGTCCGATGAACACTTCGTCATCGTCATTGGTATAACATACCAAGCCCACATTGTCTGACATACCGTATTTGGTAACCATATCTCTTGCGATTCTCGTACATTGCTTGATATCCTGTGACGCACCAGTCGTAATATCGTCAAATACTAATTCCTCTGCGATACGTCCACCAAGTCCCACGATAATCTGCTGTAACATACGACCTTTAGAATTAAACATTTCATCTTTTTCTGGGAGCGGCATTGTATAACCAGCTGCGCCAGCACCTGTAGGAATAATAGAAACCGTATAGACTGGTCCAACCTCTGGAAGCACATGGAATAAAATCGCATGCCCCGCTTCATGATATGCTGTAATGCGTTTTTCTTTATCTGATATCACACGGCTTTTCTTTTCTGCACCGATACCTACTTTTACGAAGGATTTTCGAATATCCTCTTGTGTAATATAGCCTCTTCCTTCACGAGCAGTTACAATAGCTGCTTCGTTTAAGAGATTTTCCAAATCTGCACCAGTAAAACCTGCCGTAGTCTGAGCAATCTGTTTTAAATCCACATCATCACCCAGCGGCTTGTTTTTTACATGAACGTTTAAGATCTCTTCACGTCCTTTTACATCTGGACGTCCTACCATAATCTTTCGGTCAAAACGACCTGGTCGCATAATGGCTGGATCCAAGATATCCACACGGTTCGTAGCTGCCATAACGATAATACCTTCATTGATACCAAAGCCATCCATTTCTACCAGCATCTGGTTTAAGGTCTGTTCACGTTCGTCGTGTCCACCACCCATACCAGTACCTCTACGTCTTGCTACTGCATCAATTTCATCAATAAATACGATACAAGGTGCATTTTTCTTTGCATCTTCAAATAAATCTCTCACTCGAGACGCACCTACACCTACAAACATCTCTACAAAGTCAGAACCTGAAATGCTAAAGAATGGAACTCCTGCTTCTCCTGCAACAGCTTTTGCAAGAAGCGTTTTACCTGTACCTGGAGGGCCTACCAAAAGTACACCTTTGGGAATACGCGCACCTAGCTTAGTATATTTCTTTGGCTCACGCAGAAAATCTACAATTTCTTCTAGTTCTTCTTTTTCTTCACATAGTCCTGCTACGTTTTCGAAGGTTACTTTTTTGTCACTATCTGTCGATAACTTTGCGCGACTCTTTCCAAAGTTCATCATTTTACTATTATTGCCACCATGCTGTGCTGCGTTGTTGTTCAAAATCAAAAATAGTATGAAACATGCCCCAAAAATAAACAAATATGGAAGCATGGTTTCTACCCATGTCTTCTGTGGCACATTGGCACAATAATAATTATCAAACCCATAGCTTGCCATCAGCTCTTGTATTTCATTTACATCCGAAACGTACATCGTTCTTGTCGTTTCGTCTTTCATAATAATAGATAGGCTACCCGTTGGCACCTCTGCATTCTGGGAAATCTTTACCGAAGCTACATTTCCCTCTTGAAGAGCCTCTGCAAATTGCGCTTTTGTAATATTTGTCGCCTGCGCACTCTGGTCCATACTATAGGCGATTATTATAAAAGCGAGGATGAGGACAAAAAACAATCCCCATCCACCAAAACCATAATTCTTTCTTTTTGTATTCAAATTACTAGTCTCCTTTTAGTCTTCCACGAATCCAATATATGGAAGATTTCGAAATTTCTGATCCCAGTCCAATCCATATCCCACGATAAACTTATCTGGAACTACGAATCCTGTGTAATCTACGTTTACATCTTTTACCACACGTCTTTCAGGTTTATCCAACAATGTGCAAAGTGTAAGCGTCTTTGGATTTCTACTCTTAAATAACTGAAGCAAACGACTAAGTGTATTTCCTGAGTCAATGATATCTTCTACGACGATTACATTTTTTCCTTCAATCGAACCTGACAAATCCTGTTTAACATTGATTACACCAGACGAAACCGTCTGAGCACCATAACTAGATACTGTCATAAAATCCATTTCCAATGGCAAATCAATGCGTTTTGCTAATTCTGTTGTAAAGAAAATAGATCCTTTCAAAATGCAAATCAAATATACCGATTCTCCTTTGAAACGTTCTGTAATCTCTGCACCAATTTCAGCTACACGCTTATTAATCTGTTCTTCTGTTAAATACACTGTGATTTTCTGTCCGTTTTCTGCGTTCATTTATTTACCCCCATCATAAGTAATTTCAAGAATTTTATTTGTCTCCTCTGTCACTTTCACGTGTTCACTGATACGTCCGCCAATTATCCAGAGTACCACTTCCTCCTGTGTGAGAAGCCATATACGTTCTCTATTAGTTACTGGTATTTTCTCTTCGACAAAGTATTGTTTTACCTTCTTTCGATGTCCGTATACATCTCCTATAAAGTAATCTCCACTTTTGCGCGTTCGTATACCAAAACCTTCTTTTATTTTATCATAATCGAACCATTTCGTATACGTTTTTTTCGGAATCTGTCCCTTTGCCTCCTCATCGGAAATCATTCGCATGCAAATTTTTTCTTTTCCATTTCCAAGAGAAACCTCCATGCTCTTCTTTTCTTCCAATAATACACTTAACTCTTCTGCACTCACCTGAAAAAAAGCATCTTGTGTAAAATCCTGTTTCTTATTCTTGGTCAGGCGAATCCTCTGAAATTCTTTTGTTGCAATTATTCCATTTGGAAGCACTAGCATCTTTCCAGACTGGTTGTCACAAAGGGCAAGCAGATCATTCACGTGCACTGCGGCGATATCCTTCTTTCCTCCTGAAATCTCTGCAATCGCCTTATACACAATTTCCTTTTGAAGCGCAATGTGCAAACCTTGTAACATTTTTACATCCAGTAAAATATCTCCGTTACACTCCGCAACCTCTAACCATGCTTTGTTCACTTCCTGTTCCACATAAGCTCTGATATCTGACAAATGAGAAGCCGTCTCATTTATATGCGCAACCGACTGCTCGTTGATTTTTCCTAATTCTGGAAGCACCACATGTCGAATATAGTTTCTACTATAATCCAAGTGTTGGTTTGTGCTATCCACACAATATTCCTGTTTTTGCATTTTTAAATAGCTCTCAATTTCTTCTCTATGCAAAGAAAGGAAAGGACGAATATACATCACGCCCTGCTCTTCCATTCGTACAGGCTGCATGCCACATAATCCCGTCAAAGAACTTCCTCTTGCTAACTGAAATAGAATCGTTTCAGCATTATCTTCCATATGATGTGCCAAAGCCACTTTTGCATCCAGCGCCTTTGCTAAACTGGCAAATTCCTGATAGCGCAATATTCTTGCTGCTTCCTCTGTTCCGAGACCCGCCTCTTGTCCAAATCCAATTACATCCACTTTGCGTACATGACAAGTAAGATTCATCTGTCTACACAGTTCTTCTACAAAGCCTTGATCTCTTTTACTTTCCTCTCCGCGAATCCCGTGCTCTATATGTATTACTTCTACAGAAAAGTCCATCTCCTTGCTAAGTGCACAGAGCATCATAAGCAAGCACACCGAATCTGCTCCTCCAGACACTCCCACCAGCACTTTGTCGCCTGAAGAAATCATATTCAATTCTTCTATATACTTTTGTACTTTATGTAGCATTATTTCTCCCAAATTCCTGTGACAAGCACCGTCATATCGTCCATAGCATAGCCACCTGTTCGAATCAGTACCTGTTCTAAAATTGTCTCCGCTAAAACTCCTGCATTATCCGTATTTGCCATTGCAATAATATCTGACAAGGCTTCTTTCGGATTTCTAACATGAAGATATTCTATCACACCATCCGTAACCATTACAAGAAAATCACCATTTTGAAGTTGTTTTTTTGTACTCTCAATTTCCATTCTGACATCCGCACCTGCTGGTAAGGTATCCACATCAAAACACTCCACCTGATTTCCTCTTTTTATAAAAGTAGCAGCGCCTCCGATTTTTACCATCTCAAGCTGTCCTGAATATAAATTTATCATTGCATAGTCCAATGTAGAAAACGAATTCTCTTCTCCCTGAAGCACCATTGCGGAATTCATAAGTTTAATGGCGGTTTCTTTTCGAAATCCCGCTTCTATAAATTTCTGTAATAAATCCACTACCATCTCACTTTCCTGATTTGCTCTGCTTCCAGAGCCCATTCCGTCCGAAAGACAAATATGATAGTTTCCATCATCCATAGCAAAGAACGAAAAACTATCTCCACTAATCATAGAACCGTTTTTTCGTTCGGTAGCAATCCCCTGCAATCCATAAAATCTTGTATCTTCATATACTGTCAAAAGTGCAGGCTCATGTGTTAATATCGCTTTCCCTTCCTTACCCATGCGCAGAGGTTTCTTTACTGCTTTTTCTACAGCCGCTAAAAAATGCTTGGTAGGAATTCCACCATTCCACTTCGCTGAAACCAAACCTTCAATACAAAGTTGTTTGTTTTCTTCATAAATGTGCAAATCTTCTACAATCAACCCTTTTTCTTTTACCTCATACACAATCTCTGCCATCAGCATCTTGTTTTGCTTGTCCACATTTACTCTGGATTTTGCCCACTCTTCCATAAGTCCAGCCATGGCATCGAGCTGTTGCGCAATCACATATCGATTTTCTTGCAAGCGATTGTACCACGCATGATTCAACTCCAGTCTGCTAAATGCCTGCAACGCTTCATCCACCATATTTTCATACTGACAACAATCGTCCACATATGGTTCTTTTAATAGTTCTTCCTTTGTTCCATGGTTCACAACCGCATGAAGCAAGGCGCGAATTCCACCTTGTCGACGCATGCGATTTCCATTCCAACAAATCGCGCAACCATCACAACTGGCACACATTCTTCCTGTAATCTCCTGCTCCAAAGCGTTAACATCTTCCATAGTCTGTTTTTCCCTTGGCAGACTCATAGCAAAAAACGCATCCGACAAGCCATTTACCGCATATGCAAAGGATTCCATTCTTTGTGTCTGCTGCTCTTTCACCGGTTCTATCTGCTGTATCTTTTTGTTTTGTCCTGATTCAAACAAATAATTCCACCGTGCAGGCAGCCCCATAAGATAATGCAACCATACAGTCGCACCGAACACTATAACTCCTTCCGACAAACCTGCGAAAATAAGTTGCACTCCTTCTAACTCAAAAACATTACCTGCATAGTTCATTGCTGTCACCGATGCCGATGCCAGAAGTGCCATAAGCCAGCTTTCACAATAACGATTTGACCATACATAGAGTTTCACCCCTACGGTAATTACGATTAATACAAAAAGATATTTGAGCACAACCTCCAAAGACATAAAACAGAACATACCTGCTAACGCACCTGCCATAACCCAAATGGATGCTTGTCCAGACTTACTACACACTGCAAAAAAGGCTGGCAATAAAGGGTATATTTCCATAATACCTATTCCACAACTTAAGAATGCCAAAACACCTTTTAAAATTTCCTTCCCACTTTCTTTTATTCTAGTATTTTCTTTCATAGCAACCTCCATTATTTATTCATCTGCTTATTATAGAGGTCCGTATGTAAATTCTTTGTCAAAATCTGCACTCGCTTTTGCCTAAATTTTCGTCAAAAAAAACGACGAATATACATTATTCGTCGCTTTCTTTAAAAATAATCTCATTTTCAAAAACAAGTCCCAACTTGTTTGCCATATCTTTTATGTATTCCATGGACTTGGTGTACAAATCCAACTCTTCCAATTCCTCTGCGCGCTGTTCCTCGTCCGCCAGTTGCTCTTCTAAGAGCTGCTCACGTTCTGCCAGTACATCGTCTTTTTCTTTTAATTTGTAAATCTGAACTGACATAACCAGTATAAATACCACTACGATAAATATGATACTTACTGTGCCTGGATTATGTCCTTTCCCTCTACGCTTTGCGCTCATATGGGCTACCTCATCCATTTCATTTATTCTATCTATTATAGACCATAGCCCTATGTATTTTCAACTACTTGAAGATTTTTCCTAAAAAGCTCTCAGATTTTTTTAACGTGACTGGAATTTGAGAATAAGAAAACGCATCGATTGCCCCTTCTATATCAACCTCTCCCTTTTCCAGATTTAAGCGATTTACATGTAAATCCTTCCCCTTGACATTCAGCATTCCCTGTTCTGTTTCCAATAAAATCTCTGATATATCAAAAGAAATGACATCTATTACGCCTGTAAAACTTCCACTCTTGCGATCTAAAATCATGATTTTGTGCGTCTTATTTACTTTATGTTCTTCCATACAAAAACCTCCTATATAGTAACTATATTAGGAGGCAGAAAAAATTATGATACATATTCAAACAAATCTTTAGCTTCTTCTTTTTTTGTGGTATCTGCAATAGCTAAAACCTTTACTTTTACGGTTTTCTGTCCAAATGCAATTTCAATAATATCTCCCACTTTTACATTTACAGAAGCCTTTGCTTCTTTTCCATTTACGCTTACTCGCCCTGCATCACAGGCCTCGTTTGCAACGGTTCTTCTTTTAATTAACCTAGATACCTTTAAAAACTTATCTAATCTCATATACTTTCCCTTCAAAAAAACTGCCGTACCTCTTTGGTACGGCAGCATTCGTTTTCTATATAACTTAAATTAGTTTACAGAATCTTTTAAAGCTTTACCAGCTTTGAATTTTGGAGCTTTAGAAGCTGGAA
>CAZVOY010000073.1:0-7244 GCA_964628865.1 uncultured Lachnobacterium sp.
AAATTATTTAAGTGAAAAATATTATCTTGGTACTAGTGCGCTAAAGAGTGATTTATTTCTTCTCTTTTTTAGCTTTGCGTTTCTTAACCACGATACCTAATACTACAAGAACTGCAACAACCACAGCTGCAATCTTCACAATCTGAAGAACTACTGCACCAGTATCCTGTACAAGCGCAAATCCTACATCTCCATCTGTATATTCAAAGACTACATATGAGCCATCGACTATAGATTCACGCTCTGTCCAATTTCCCTCTGCGTCTTTCACAAGCACCTGAACATACTCTGCATTTAATTCCGTTGGAATATAGAAATGAAGTTTCTTTACTCCTGAATTTGAAAGGCTTACCATCCAATTTGCATAAGCTTCTTTTCCGTTTACTTCTGCTTCATCTACAAGTACATCTTCTGTTATTAAAGTTGTATTACTTGCAAATACACCTTCTGCTAAGATGATTGCTAAGTAATTTTCTGTAGCCTCTTTACTACGAATTACGGTATTTTTTGTATCAAAAGATGCTTCATAGGTCTGGTTAAATAGGATATTTGTGATGCTTTCCTTTGATAAAAGTTCAACCTTTGCAGTCTCACCCATACCTAGGCTTTCATAAGTAACATCCTCTTGGATTTCCCACTGATATTCTTCACCTTCTGCCACTTCTAATTTTGGAAGATCATCTAGTGACAAACTTTCGCCAGCAGAAATATGAAATACCACATCATCCTGTCCATCTACTACAAAACGAACTGTTACAGAACCAAAAGTTTCATCCAAACCTTCTAACTGTAAAAATTCTTTTAAAGAAAGACGATCTGTTGCTCCTGTATATGTAACTCCATCAATTCCACCCACATCAACACCAGGCACAAAGTAATAGTTGCCAAAGATAACATCCTCTTCACCATCAGGAATTTCTGCTGCTTCCCCCACAACGGTACCAGCTTTTTCTGTATAAGCCTTCATCTCAACAAAGGCATAACAATCTGTTACTTCATTACCAGCACCAGCAATACCGCCGACGCATTTATCACCAGCGATAACACACTTTGTGCCAGATCTACGAATGATTGTATAACTATCGCCAGCGATACCACCGACATAATCTGCATTTAATGCATCTAAGTTACCGAAGTTAAGGCTCTCTAATACGACGCCCATCTGCATCTTCCCTACGACACCTCCAATCGCCTGTTTACTACCCACGATGGTTCCATAGTTTTTACAGCCTCGGATAACTGCTCTTGTTTCATAGTTAAAATTCAAAGAAACATCACCATTTGTTTCCACGTCTTCATAAGCATCAAATTCTGTTTCTTCTGCAATAATACCAGCAATACCACCGACATTGTATTCGCCAGTAATTATACCATTATTGAGACAGCCTGCTACTTTTCCCAATGTGTCTACTTCTGTATCATCGTCTGAAGAGTCAAATACATCCATGTTAATGGTATCATCCAGAGATTCCACCGTTGATGTAACATCCTGGAGATCATCTAGTACTTTGTCTAAATCACCTGATATAGCCTCAGAAGTTTCACTTACAAGATCTGATACATCATCTATTGCCTCTTGTAAACCATCTATAGAATCACCAAAATCATTTATCGCTGCAACTGCTTTGTCCTTGTCAATTTCATCTGGATTATACTCTTCAAAGTCTTCTAGATCCTCTGTATTTATAGAGTTTTCTAAATTTTCCATTTCCGAATTAATAAAGTCTTCTAAGTCCTCTGAATCTTCGATATCCACCAAATCATTAAATGTATCTTCGATATCTGATTCTAAGTCCTCTTCCAAATCCTCTACATCATCTTTATCCGCTTTTTCAATTCCTAATGCTTCAAGCAAGACATCGACTGCATTCTGCGCATTTGACAACTCTGTATCCAGTCTATCAAAATCAGCTTCCATTTCATCTCCGTTGTTTTCCACAACTCCTTTGATATTTCCAAGAGATGCTTCTAAATCAGATAATTCATCTGAAAGCTGCTGTAAACCATCCACGCTGAAGTTTAATACGATATTTGGTTCCATATGTCCCACGATACCGCCAACCTCTTTACGTCCAAAAACCTCCGCGTTGTTTACACAATTTACGACATAACCATTCTGATTACCCGCAATACCACCAATGTTGTAGCCCATATTTTTATAGCCTACCAAACCATTGTTTGTACATTCACGAATAACACCACTGTTTGTACCAACGATACCACCAATATCTGTTGTCGATGCAGCACTTTCTGAACTGGTTAAACTATCTAAACTGATATCCTCTAACGCAATCGAATTTTGAACAGAACTTGTATTTACTTCTGCTGCATTGCTTGATTTACGAACAACGCCATGGTTTTCACCAACCAGACCACCAATGAAGTGGTTACCATAAACATTACCTGTAACAATACAGTTTTGCACTAAGCCTGAGGTTTCATTAATACCTACTAGGCCACCAATCTGCTGTGTACCAGAAACAGTACCATTAAATGCACAGTTTTGAATTGTACCAGCATTGTTTCCTGCAATACCACCAACAACACATTTTGTACCTTCAGGTTTCACAGTTCCACTAACTACCAAATCACGAACCACCGCTGTTTCCTGAAGGTAACGGAAAAAGCCCACAACAGAACCTTCTCCTGTTAAATATAATCCACTAATAGAATGCCCCTGTCCTAAGAAAGTTCCACCAAATGTAGGAATTCCTTCAAAACCAGTTGAGTCAATTTCAATATCATTTGCCAATACAACCGTCTTATCAACACTCCATGTGTTTACACGACAGTTTTCTACCAATTCTTCTAAATCCTGTGATGTTGAAATATAGATGGCATCTTCTGGAATATCTTCCTCTGCCACAATTTCAGTTTCAACTTCTACATCTGTCTCTGTTCCAAGGAATGGTACTGGCATCATAGAAATTGCCATGCTCGCTACCATTGCCAACGCTCCAATAGCACTCAAGAATTTTCTATTCTTCATTGCCTGTACCTCCTTCCTGCGTATTTTCTTCTGGTTCTGTGGCGTCTTTATAAAACATCGCTCTTGCTTTATCTGCCGCCTCTGGATCATGTTCTGCCACATCGACAGTTCCTCCTGTCGCAACAGCTGCATGCACCCTGCCATGAAGCACACCATCTACTTCCGCATCCAGAACGCCTGATACATAACCTCGAATATGGCCTTTTACCATCATTGTACCAGTTTCTTCTCTTTCACCAATTTCAATACCCTTCATTTCGAAGCTGGTCTTTTCGATAATCTTGTCACCAATTACCAAAATGCCTGGTAATACGAAGAGAACGAGTACCATAGAAATAAGGGTTCCTCGACCAATACAGCCACCTAAAATAGAGATAACTGGCTGTGTCGAAATAATCGTAAGCAAGAAACCAGCAGACGCAAGAATTGTTCCCGAAGTAATGATTGTAGGGAATGCTTTATTTACTGCTACAACAACAGCCTCTTGTGGTGAAAGCCCATTTTCTTTCTGTTCTTTATAATGACTGGAAATTACAATCGCGTAGTCAATATTTGATCCCATCTGGATTGCATTTACCGTCAAATATCCAAGGAAATACAAAGGTTCCTGTGTAATCGTTGGAACTGCAAAGTTAATCCAGATACTACCCTGGATAACCATAATAAGGAGTACTGGAAGTCCAGCAGACTGGAATGTAAATAAAAGTACTGCTATAACAAATACGATAGACAAAATTGTTATAATCAGGTTATCTGTCGCAAAAGAAGAAGACAAATCTCTCGAACTGGTTGAGTTACCTACTACATATACATCTTCTGTATAATACTGTTGTGCAGTGTTATGTATTGTGGTTAAGAACTCGTAAGTTTCATCACCTTCTTCTGGCAAAGTAAGGTAAACAACCATACGACTGTACTCATCTGTTCTGAGCTGTTCTCTCGCCATATCCAGCATATCCAGCATATCTGCCATCTCTGCCATTTCGCCCTCTAATTCCATACCACTTTCATCCATGGTATCTTTCAGAAAACAGAACAAATCAAATATTGGAATTTCCAGCGTGTCCATACTAAGCAGCTGTCCGTACTTTTCGTCCTCCATGACATAGGCACTATACAGAATCTCTACAACTTCGTAATCGATACCCATAACCTCAGAAAACTCTCTCGCTGTCAAAGCATCTGTCAATACATAGCCATCCATAAGCTCTGTATTTGCCAAACCCATAGTAGATTTCACAGCATCGTATTTCTCTAACTCTGCTAAAATAGCAGCTTCTGCTTCATAATCACCAGATGGTACGAGCAATGCTACCATATTGTTCGTGCCAAAAACACCTTTTATTTTTTGATACGCTTCCTGTTTCTCACTCATATTTGAGGTTACCAAATCTGTATAAGAATAACAGTATGGACATGCATTTGAAAAGAAAAATGCAACTACAATTACAACCAAGAAAACTGGTGTAACCACTTTTCTACTTTTTACTGCAAATCTTCCAAGTGCAGACACATCTGGAAGTAATTTTTTATGTCTCGTTTTTTGAATCAATGGATCAAAAAGAACAAGCAAGCCTGGCATTAAAGTAAATACCGATAACAAACTAAGCAGAATGGATTTGATAAGTACAATCGCCATATCTAAACCAATTGCAAATTCCATAAATCCAAGTGCCGCTAAACCACTGATTGTAGTCAAAGAGGAGGCTGCAATTTCAGGAATTGCCTTTGACAAAGCTGTGATACACGCCTCTCTGGTTGGTAGCAATTCTCGCTCTGCTGAATATCTATGTGCCAAAATAATCGCATAGTCAATCGCCAATGCAAGCTGCAATACAACTGCAATAGAATCCGAAATAAAACTGATGGTTCCAAGCATGAAATTCGTGCCCATATTAAGAAGTGCCGCTGTCCCAAAAGTAAGCAAGAGTACTGGAACTTCCATATATGCGGTAGAAGTTAAAACCAATGCAACTACAATAATAACTACTGCCACCACCAGAATTATTGCCATCTGATTTGCGAGCTCTGCATTTTCGTCATAACCGACTGCTGTATCATAGGCAACATCATAGTCTTTCAAAATCACTTTAATTTCATCGAGTGCATTCATCGCTGAACCACTTAGTGCAGCTTCCTCAAACATAACAGAAAACAATGCATTCGCATCCTTATACTGCTCTTCCGAATCATTGAAAGTTACTGTGGAAACACCATCTACTTCCACAATCAAATCATACAGGTCTTCTGCATCTTCGTATGAAATATTAGAAACCATGATACGAGCATCTGACGTAGATACAAAATACTCATTCATAGTATCCAAACCCTGTCTGGTTTCCGTTTCTTCAGACAGATATCTGGTAACATCATTTTCTACCTTTGTCCAATTCATGGAAAAAACACAAAATACTGCTGCAAATATGTAGATTAAGAAAAACAGATTTCTCTTATCTACAATGACAGTAGCAAGATTTTCCATAAAATTGCCTTTTTCTTTCTTCTGTTCCATTTATTCCTCCTTGAATTTCCTTTTCTGTATGCATTTCATATTGCATAACTCTCAAAATTAACCTTGTTTCTATTATAATAAATTTACAAAACATGCACAACATTCATTTTTTCACAAAACCCGAAAATCAGACATTTAATAAACAATTATTTGATTTTGTTATCTGTTTCCAAAACATAAAAAAGGACGAGTTTCCTCGTCCTTACTTTTCGCAAATATTATTTCTAACTATTTTTTGTCAACTTAAAAAGTTCCTCTGCTGCAAGTCTAGTTTTCGCTGCAACATTTTCCTTGTTTTTAGGGAAACAATAGTACTGTATTTTATCATCTCCCACACTAATCATATCTCCGATTTCATACCAGAAGAAATCCGAATACAAACTATACGATTTCTGAGGTTTCAACTTATAATCAATCTGTCCATCACAACCCGTTAAGTGGAAACCTTCTGTCGTGTGAACGAGCTGTCCCTCTCCCACCAAATAAACGCATTTGGTGTTTACAAGCATATAAATATCTACTGGAATGTCTAAACGATAGGTGTTTTCTTCTAGCTCTTTGCGAACACTTTCACGCTCCCATGTATACCAATCTGGAACATGATTCATCATGGTTTCACCTGTTAGACATTTTAAAAATCCATTTTCTGTCAGCTCATATACCGTATTACAACTCTGACAGGTAAGTGTAGTTCCCTTACCATAGGTTTTTCCTTCGACCTGACAATGTGGACATTTATACAATACTCTATGCAATCCATCTGCACGGAATTTTTCTTTAATAAGAACACCTTTTTCCTGCTGGGTTTTAAAATTATCGAAATCAAATTGTTTATTAATAATTTCGTTTAATTCCTCAGGAGATTTTTCTTTAATATCTTCTGGAGATAAAATGTACTCCATGGTTGCAGAAACCTTAGTCTTACGAACCTGCAAACCATTATAAAGTGGGTCACGCAAAAATGCTCCTTCTGTACGAATCATAACAACTGGCACATTTAAAAGCTTTGCACATTTACCAAGACTCTCTGGTAATGGTGTCGCAGTTCCATCAAAGGTATAACTCGCTTCTGGATACATAATAACTG
This sequence comes from uncultured Lachnobacterium sp., assembly GCA_964628865.1. Taxonomy (GTDB): domain Bacteria; phylum Bacillota; class Clostridia; order Lachnospirales; family Lachnospiraceae; genus Roseburia. The sequence goes on from CAZVOY010000073.1 coordinate 6,589, forward strand.
ATGCATTCAAATCCTTTACGGTATAACGCATATCTCGAACCAAAGCAACATCATTGATAAATTTCTTTGTAGGAATACATCCAATGAAACGCATAAGCCAGGCTTTACCAACAAATCCATCCAACGTTGTTACGATATGCCATTCTCTATCTGCCATTAAAAAGGCTACAATCTCAAGATCGATAAAACTAGAATGATTCATAAGCACAAGACATGGCTCACCTTTTTTTAACTTCTCCATCCCAATTTTCTCATAGGAAAATTTATTAAATGCTAACAATACCCAGCACACCAATTTTATAATTGGACGCAAAATTCCCAACTGACGCATTGGTTTTTTGTGTGCAGGTTTTGGCATCGCCAATACTTCGTCATAGCTTTTCTTTTGTATTTTTATTTTCACAACTAAGTCCTCAATTCCCTTTCACAATTTTTTTAAGATAAACTCCTTGGATATTATATCATACTATTATTTAAATGTATATTCGGAGATATGTGGAAATCGCAAAAAAAGAAGGCACTAAATATAGCACCTTCTTATATAAGACTATTTTGTTTTGATAAAATCTTTCCCGATTACTGAACCACCATCAACTAATACGTCAACACCAGCTAAATAACCATTTCTTTCATCTGCAACTGTTGCAAGAGCAAAT
>CAZVOY010000074.1:0-7188 GCA_964628865.1 uncultured Lachnobacterium sp.
ATGCATCTATACGCATAAACAGCATCTCCTTTCTTCCTTGAAATTAGTTTCTTACTTTTTTTATCGGATGATTTATATTTTTCTTTAGAGTAAAAACAAAAAAATTTCGTACTTCTCTTTTTATTGCGTATTTTCAGAATATTCTGTATAATAATGGTAACCGACATTTTTAATATTTTCAAGATAAAGGAGAAGAGAACTATGATAGGAAATGTTATCGTAGGCCAGTCAGGTGGTCCTACATCCGTAATTAACTCAAGTTTGGCAGGGGTTTACAAAACAGCAAAAGACTTAGGCGCACCAAAAGTATATGGTATGCGTCATGGTATCCAGGGTTTTTTAGAAAAAAATATCGTTGACATGGATGACAAGCTCCGCTCAGAAATGGATATCGAATTATTAAAAAGAACTCCATCTGCATACTTAGGTTCTTGTCGTTTCAAACTTCCAGAATATGACGCAAACCCAGAAATGTATGACAAGATTTTTGCAATCTTAGAAGAATTAGAAATTACTGCATTCTTCTACATTGGTGGTAACGACTCAATGGATACTATCAATAAACTTTCGAAACGTGCAGAAGTTATCGGCAGCCCAATTCGTTTTGTCGGTGTTCCAAAGACTATCGATAATGACTTAGATGTAACAGACCACACACCTGGTTTCGGTAGCGCTGCAAAATACATCGCTTCTGTTACTAAGGAACTTATTCGTGACGGTCTTGTATATGATAACAAACAGATTACTATTATCGAAATCATGGGACGTAACGCTGGATGGCTTACAGCTGCTGCAGGTCTTGCAAAATGTGAAGACTGTGAAGGCGTAGATTTAATCTACTTACCAGAGCTTCCATTTGATATTGATAAATTCCTTGAAAAAGTTGAAAAACTTTTCTTAACAAAGAAAGCTCTCGTAGTTGCTGTTTCGGAAGGTATTAAAACTGCTGATGGCAAATATGTTTTTGAACATGGTGCTCATTCTGAATATGTTGACTCTTTTGGTCACAAACAGTTAAGCGGTACTGCTACATATCTTGCAAACCTTTGTGGAGAAAAATTCGGCTGCAAAGCTCGTGCTGTAGAATTGGCTACTCTTCAGAGATGTGCTGGACATCTTACATCACGTGTTGATATTACAGAAGCTTACCAAGTAGGTGGTACAGCTGTTGCTGCAGCTGCTAATGGAGAAACTGGCAAGATGGTTATCCTTAAACGTGTTTCTTCTGATCCATACATCTGTACAACTGATCTTTACGACGTAGATAAAATTGCTAACGTTGAAAAGAAAGTTCCATTAGAATGGATTACAGATGAAGGTACAGGCATAAGCAAGGAATTAGTTGAATACATTCGTCCACTTATTCAGGCTGAACTTTCACCTATTATGATTTCTGGTCAGCCAAGACATATTGTAGTAAATATTGATAGAATTTAATGCTTACCAAGGAACCTTCCCTTGGATGCATGACAACACAAAAAACCCCATCCTATATTGGATGGGGTTTTATTTATCACATGCTTTTGTTATATGCCCTACATGGAACCTAATAATTTGTAAAGAAGTTGGTATAATGTCATTGCTTCTTCCTGTGTAAGATTTACACAACCTCCTATCTTCATAGGAATGTCCGCTGCTTTTTCCTTTAACTTATCCCCCTCTTCTGTAATACAAATAATGAGATTTCTTTCATCTTCTTTGCATCTACAACGAGTTACAAAGCCCTTTGCTTCTAATTTTTTTAAAAGTGGCGTAAGTGTACCAGAATCAAGGAACAACATTTCTCCTAATTCTTTTACATTCATGCTCTGTTTTTCCCAAAGCACCATCATCGCAATATACTGGGTATATGTTAAATCTAATTCGTCCAAGTAAGGTTTATATTTTCGAACCACTTCCTTTGCACCTGCGTACAACGGGAAACATATTTGGTTTTCTAATTTTAACTGTTCATAGTTTTCTAAAGACATCTTTTGCCTCCGTTTACTGTGCTACATTATGCTATTTAATCTAGCACAATTTCATCGTTTGTTCAAGATAGCTTCTGAGATTCTTCATAGGCTTTGCGAACTGCTTTTGACAGCTGATCTGAACATGAAGTCGGTCTACGTCCACAAGTGATTCCACCTAATGTTTTCTCTATCTGTTCGACCGTCATTCCATCCACGAGTCTTGGAACCGCTTTTAAATTTCCACTACAACCGCCATCCAAAAATTCTACATTTGTGACTACGTCACCGTTTATTTCTACTTTGATTCTTCTAGCACATACGTTTTCTGTGTTATAAATATATTCCATAATTTTCTATACCTCATTTACATGACACCATTTTAGTTTATGCACTGGATATATTTCCGTGCTTAATTTTGTTTATTAGAGAAGTTTTGCTACTGCTTCATCGATCTGCTCTGGTGTTGTCATTGGTGCAAAACGATCTACTACATTTCCGTTTCTATCAACTAAGAATTTTGTAAAATTCCATTTGATATTTTTTCTCATCATTCCGCCCTTCTGCGCTTTTAAATATGTGAATAATGGTTCTTCAAACTCACCATTTACCGCAATTTTTTTAAACATTTTAAATGTTACACCATATCTAGACTGACAAAAATCTTCGATTTCTTCTTCTGTGCCTGGCGCCTGGTTTCCAAACTGGTTACATGGGAAGTCTAAAATTTCAAAACCCTGTGCCTGATATTTTTCGTATAAATCCTGAAGCCCTTCGTACTGTGGTGTAAAGCCACAACCTGTTGCTGTATTTACGATAAGTAATACTTTGCCCTCGTAATCTTTCATACTTACGTCATTTCCTTCTGCATCTTTTACTGTGTAATCATAAATTGTCATTTCGTTTTCCTCCTGATTAAAATAGGTTTGTAAATTCAATTAAATTGTGCGCAATTTGTTTTTCTTTATTTGTATTGTATGCAATTTAATTGCGTTTGTCAACCTGTTTTTTTAAATTTTTCAAACGTTTGTAGCACACAAAAATAGCGAGGCTTTTTTGCCCCGCTATTTTATAGCTTACTTTTTAGTTTCGAATAAACTGCTGCCAAAATCAGACTCATAAATAATCCAAATGTTATTCCTAATAGTGCAACTGCCAGATTCTTTGTTAACTCACTCATTCCAGAATCGCTTACAATTGCGAAACATATTACTGTGCCAGCTGCTGTCATTAATGCCCCTGATAGAATAAATGCTGCTATTCCAGTCTTTATTGCCAAAAGCGCATCTTTTAATTCACCCTCCTGAACATTTTCTTTCCATAAATAGGTAAACGCTTTCCAAAAAGCTTTCCATTGTCCTGATATAATTAATATGAACGTAACTACTAAACTACAGATGAGGATTGTCGGTATATCTATAAAGAGTGAAAATGCTATTATACCGCCAGACATTGTAATCATCCACGATACGGTAAATAATAATCCTATTGTTCCAATTATGATTCCAATATTTTGAAATCTTTCCTTTTTCTTGGTTGTGCTATTTTCCTGCATTAAACTCATAATATTTTCCTCCGCCTTTCTACTGTAATCATTTGAAGGCAGACGCTCCCCAGATAAAAGCTCGTTCGCATTAATTTTTAATACTCCGCAAAGGCTTTCTACAAGCGCATAGTCTGGCATTCCGTTTCCTGTTTCCCATTTGGATACTGTTTTATTACTAATACCCAGTGCATCTGCTAGATCAATTTGCGTCATATTTTGTTCTTTTCGCATCTCTGCGATAAATTTTCCTATCTTTATCTGATCCATTTGTCTGTCTCCTTTTAAGCGGCCGCTTTATGTAATTAAAGTATGACAGAAAATATGTGTCTTGCCAATCCAAGAATTGTGGAAATTGCGGTTCTATTCATATTCTATGATTCGTAGAATTTTTTTACATCATTTAAGATTTGTATGATTACTATTTATAGGAAATAATATTTTATTAGCATCTCAACCAGTTCAAACGATAACGGATTATCCCTCGTCTCATATGTAGTAATTAGATTAATGCTAGGCATAATATTATTATCCGTGTAATGCTTCATCTTAGAGTGCATTCTTTTTACATAATCAGGTTTATCCAATAAACCAAAGTGCTCCCAATAAAAATACTCCCCCGTCCTTGGATGACGAATAGTAAAATCAGGATACATTTCTATTTCATCTAATATTAATTTGCATTCATATCGATATGGGATTTTGTTTTGCTTAAGCACCTTAGCAATCATTGCTTCTGATTTTGAACGCACATATTCTGTTGCACTTATTTTATGATTAAGGTGCTCTAGATGTTTTAAATTATGTTCATAAGGGGATTTCATCCAATCATCTAATTCCTTAGATAACGGAGAGAAATATGGTGATAGAAGATTTTGAATTTCAGACGATTCTGTAAGCAATTTTTCTGCCTTCGGTTCATAATTCGAATGATGTCTTAGATAAAAGCCTATTGCAATTTTTTCATGTGTTAAATCTTCTAAAAGAAATGATAAATACTTTTTTACAGCTAACTTTTCAGCCAACGCACGGTTTCTTTTCGGGATATATACCTTATTATGTCCATCACTTTGAAACCATTTACTATTTGGTCCATTTAGGTTACAAACTAACTTTCCTTCTGGTAATATTTCCAACTGTTTTTTTAGCTTCACTATTTTTTCTTCTATTTCGCCGCTCTTTTCAAGCATCTTTTCGTAAATATATAAAACCTCCTCTCTTTCATTTTTACAATTATATCTAGAAACTCTACCCTCTGTAAAGTAAATTTGAAATTAATCTTAAAAATGGGCATATAGAAAAATTTTATGTCTCCAGTAACTTTTCTCATTAGAAAAAGAGCAAAACCTAGCTTCCCAGAACCTAAATGTTACTATACATAAAAACTACAGTTCAAGTAACTCTTTTCCCCAATTTTTAGTTACTTCTCTTTCGAATTTTTCATATAGTAACATTTTTAAAAAGAACAATCGTTTAGATACGGCGAAGCCACTTCTTCTTAATCAACTTGGTCCTGCACAATGAGTAAGGCTCGCTTCCGAAGAAGCGAGCCGAACATTTGCTACCATCTCAAACCAAAATTCAGTTCATAGTAATTTCCATGTGCATCACGGTAAGCATATGCTTTGCCGTTTTCATCTTTCAATTCGTCTGGCATGTATTTATCTTTATCATATCCTGGTACGTCGTTAGGGCTTACGCATACGCCGTCTGCATTTACTGCGAGAACTTCGTCGCCACGTGGAAGTGTAAATGGAAGCTTTCCTGTTGGTGGATAAAGACCGCGGATAACATCAAGCACTGCCTGTGGATAGGTGTCAAATCCTGCTGTTAATGCATCTGCATAAGGTTCTACATTGCCGAGCATCCAAGCTAACGTAAAGTTAACATTGATAATGACTTTTCCATCGTTTGCATGTACGGTATCTGCGATGTCTGCAATACGTTCTGTTCCAGTAAGTGTGGTTTCTACATGAGTTGCTTCTACAGGACGGCACTTGTCATCTACATCATGTACTACTTTTCCATCACAGATATCTAATTCTAAGTAGCCTTTTGTAGCGTTGAAATATTCACCAGATGATGGATAAAGCATGAGAATTGCATAATCTGCATCTTTTGGGCTATCCACCAAATTAATCTGTGTAAGCATACCACGAAGTTCTGCGGTGAGTTTTTCTGCCATACGAGGATCCTTATGGAAGGCTTCTGCATAAACATTTTTCTCCCAGGTTGCTTCCGGTGTAAGTGGTAATACCCAGTCATTCTTAAGAACGGTTACACTCTTGAGATGCGCTGCATATGCATTGTCCCAGTCTTTCTTTGTAGCTACAGCCTTCTTTGCAGCTTTTACATCACGGTAAGTATCTTCGAACATACCGAGTTCGAACATTTCTGTGAGCGTACGTGTTACTGCACGGTCGATTGCTTCATCTGTAAGTACGATTTCTTCTTTCTTAAATCCCTCTGGAACTTCGTGTTTTTCATAGTAATCATTTTTACTACGTTTGTAAGCTTCCATACCGTATTCATTGTCGAAAAGACCACTGATAAGATCTACACCTGCGTTGTTGATTGCGAAACCGATACGTTCTGGTTCGTCAAGCATTTCTACGCCCCATTTCATATTATGTACGATACCTGTATCAGAGTTAATATAGCCCTGGAAGCCCATCTGTTTACGAAGAAGTCCGTCGATGAAAGGTTTATTAAACGCAAATCCGTATGGCTGCATTTCCATTTTCTTTCCAGCTTTGTCTTTCTGATCTGCACTCTTTTCTTTTGCAGGCTTTGCATAATAAGGCATGATAGAAGAAGCCTTTAAATCTACTGCTGTCTGGAAAGCTGGAATATGATATTTCTGTAAGCTTCCTTTTGTCTGATATACATTCCACTGTCCTGCTGCGTAGTGTGGGTCAAAACCGTTTTCACGAGCGCCACCACCAGGGAAATGTTTTACTGTCATGGCTACACCGTCAGCGGTTACACCATCTTTGCTACCCTGAATACGTGGAATCATATGCTCAAATGCTTTTTTCACAAATTTTGGATCTTCACCAAATGTACCATAAGAACGCTGCCAACGTGGATCAGACATTACATCCGCCATATACATATAGCCTTTACGAAGACCTACTGCATTCCATGAACGACGAACTGCTTCAGAGAACTGATCCACAACTTTAATGGAATCTCCTTTTGCTGCGGCTGCAATACCCAGTGTGCCTGGCCATGTAGGGAATATACCGCCTGCATCATTCATACCAAATACCACTTCACCATTTTCATTTCGAGAGTTAGAAGCTACACTAACAGGTACAAAATGTTTACATTCTTCTGCTACTGCCTGAAGCTGGTTCAAATAATCTGTAATTTCTTCTGTCTTGGCATTTGCACGTAAAATTAAGTGACGGGCAAACCATTCTTTTAAAAGTGTAGAAGTACCTGGCAAATTCTGCTCACCAAAAATCGTTTTACCAATAAATTGTGCTTCATCCAATGTACCAGATTCATCTAATCTAGGTTCGGATTTTTCACCTTTTGCATTTGCCTGAGCTTCTGGAACATATTTACCCATACGCCAGTCCGAAATAAAGAGCTGACCAATTTTTTCTTCTACGGTAAGAAGCTTTACATAAGCAGCTGCACGTTCTGCTGCTGGAAGTCTCCAGTCATTTACTTTACTTACTTTTCCTG
>CAZVOY010000075.1:0-7114 GCA_964628865.1 uncultured Lachnobacterium sp.
CTTTACTCTCGAAAAATTCAAGATACATTCTACGTAATTCGTTTACGCCTAAACTTTTTTTCATTACTTTATCCTCCAAATTTGCAAATAAACATAGCTTAAGCCATGTCCTTCGACATGGCTAGGTTTTTTTTCAGTTCAGTCGCGCCATTCGCAAAATCGCATCTACGATGCTTTCTCTCTGCAATGCAGCTAATTTTGCTCATAATCGGGCGCACAGTTCATGACAGATATTACAGACACTCTCATGCAAGCATGTGTGTCTGTAACATTTGTCATGACTGAACTGTTTGTGCCTCTATTCTTCTGTGGCGGCGGCAGCTTTCTTTGCATCAGAGCGTTTACGTAATTTCACTCCTACAAGAGCTCCAATTCCGCCTACAGCTAAAAGAACGATTGCAATTAAAATATACTGCACTACACATAAAATAAAATCTACCATGTTTTATTCCTCCGCATTCAATAGCAAGTCCATATCTTGCCAGTATTTAAGTATTATAAACGATTTATCTTAATATTTCAACGATTTTTCCCTAGAAACCAGCTACAATTTCCTTTCTTCGTCTTGTATCAGAAACACCTGGTTTTCTCGGGTTATATCCATGACTCTCTCCGCCATACCTAAATTCGAAATTTTCCCTTTATATCTCTTAATTCCTGTATAATCCTGCCACATATGCATAGGAAATACCATTTCTGCTTCGGTTTCTCTCATAAAATAATCGAAACCGTCATACATATAAGTACCTAAACGTGGGTCCATAGGCACAAAGGCTATGTGAATTGGTATTCCTTTCAACTGACGGATTTGGAAATGGTAGTTTCGTTCCTGCACACCATTGGTTAAATCACCTGCTCCGTCCCACTTCCAGTTATTTAAATCTCCTCCATGATAAAGACATACTCCATTTGTTTCTACATAATAGGCTACACCTGCATCCGTAGAACGAAGTGTACGAATATTTAAGTCGTCCACCTCATACCTTTTATCTGGAGCAACGAATGTAACTTTTTCTCTAATTTTTGGATCAATACCATGTTTTTTTAAAAAGTTTGGACTAATTTTGATGTCCTTTGAAAATATATATTTGATATTGGAATACTTGTCCGCCCAACGAAGAATATCCATATCATAATGATCCTTATGACTATGACTGGCAAACATATAAATCTTTGTATCTGGTTCGTATTCAGGAATCTTTCCTGTGAATTGAAAGCCATTTACTTTATCTCCATCAAAATAGTCAAATATCAATACTTTATCATCTACTTCCACTAAAAAACAACTGTGATGTATAAATATTACCTGCATTTGAATTCGTTCCTCCAATGTACCAGTTTCATACGCTCTAATTGTAACAAAGTATACATCTATTTTCTAGTATCACGCACCAATTTATATCTTAAAATATTCTAAAATAATGACCGCACATTCATACAAGCATGTGCGGTCGATGATGTCGTTTTTACTTTTCACACTAGTTATAATATAATGCAAACCAATCCGCCATTATTGTCATTGACAATCTTTTGCATGGTGTTCTGCAACTGTGTCTGACATTCGTCATCCATTCTATCAATTTTATCACGAATTCCATCTTCCATCATCTCACCGAGAGATTTTCCAAATATATTTGTACTCCAAAGACCATCTGCGGAATTTTCTCCATCTTTGATGTAGGTGATTAAATCTTCTGCCTGTTCTTTACTTCCTACAATAGGTGCAATCTCTGTTTCGATGTTTGCTTTAATCATATGAATGGATGGAGAATTTGCTCGGATTTTTACACCATATTTTCCAGCATGGGTAATAAGCATTGGCTCTTCCATCGTGATGTCAGAAAGACTTGGAGAGACCACGCCATAACCTCTTGCTTCTACACTTTGAATTGCATCCTCTACCTTTTCAAATTCCTGTTTTTTCGCTGACAGACTTCGAATCATATTTATCATTTGATACTCACTAGTAATCGGTGTGCCTGCAATATCACTGATATAATCAAAATAATATTTGTCATCCACATCCATGCGAAGTTCTACTCTTCCATCCGTGGTATGTATTTTACGGATGAAAGGAATACAAATACTATCTATCTGCGCATTTTCTGTAGAAGCAGTTCCCTGTTCTTCGTCATACAAGTCTCGCATCTTTGATACCCGTTCCATCCATTGCATACCATAGTTTATGAGTTCCTGTTTTACTGGATGGGAATTATCCAGCATTTCTGTCCATTTTGGAATATAAAATTCAACAGCAGATATTGGAAACTCCATTAAAACACTTTCTAATATTTTTACTACATCGCTCCTTTGCATTTGTCTGCAATTGATTGCAAGGACTGGTCGACCATACCTTTCTTCCATTTCCATCCGAAGACTTTCCGTCTCATTGCTATATGGGCGCTCACTATTTAATACAATGACATATGGCTTCCCTGTCTTTTCCATTTCTTCTATGGTACGCTCTTCTGCATCTAAATAATTATTTCTATTGATTTCTCCAAAGCTTCCATCTGTAGTAACTACTACGCCTATCGTAGCGTGTTCTTTTATAACCTTTAATGTACCAATTTGCGCAGCTTCTTCAAAAGGAATCTCCTCCGTAAACCAAGGAGTACGCACCATTCTCTGGTTTTCACCCTCCATGTGTCCATTTGCACCTTCTACTACAAAGCCTACACAATCTACAAGGCGCACTTTTACATCCGTGTTTTCATCCACACGAATATTTACTGCGTTCTGAGGAATAAACTTCGGCTCAGTGGTCATAATGGTTTTCCCCTGAGAAGACTGTGGCAATTCATCAATAGTTCGTTCCTTTATATGACCATCCTCCATATAGGGAAGAATACACAAATCCATAAAACGTTTAATGAAAGTAGATTTTCCTGTTCTTACAGGCCCTACCACACCTATGTATATTTCGCCATTTGTGCGACTGGCGATATCCTTATATATATCCATAAAAAAATCCCCTCCACTCGTATATTCTCAATATATGAGTGAAAGGGAAAATATATGTCTGTTATTTTAACAGCTTAATCGCACCTGGAAGACATTCCACATGCATTACTGTATTATAAGAACACATTTCTCCATCCGTGTGCCAGATATTTGGTGTCTTTAATACAATATCCGCTTCTTTAAAATCCACGCCAAGATAGGCTGGATTTGTAATATGTTTTCCACCTAACAAAGCTGGGAAAAGTGTCAAACAATGCCATTTTCCAATGCCATTGATACAACACATTGAAATCTTTCCATCCATAGCATCTGCAACTGGCGACATTGGAACTCCGCCACCTTCGCATTTATGATTCATAAATGAAATGAAGGTTACTTTGTCCAAAATTCCATAATCCACACCGTCTGCTACGATATGAGCATTCATCTGTGGTGATGCAAATAAGGATTCAATGGTGAGAATCGCATATGTAAGTTTTCCTAAACCAATCTTGTTTAATATTTTTTTCAGGCTGGATGTCAGTGCTCTACGACATACATCCGCATCTACTCCTACTCCTGCACTTACTGCAAAGAATTTTTTGCTTTCGCCCTCATCCCAAGAAACACAGCCTAAGTCCATGTTTAAATACTCGGTAGAATTCAAGATTCGATTTAAGTTTTCCATAGGTTCTTCTGGCAAAGCCAAGCCTCTTGCCAAGTCATTTCCGGAACCTGTAGGAATATATCCTAAAATCAACTTTTCGTAATTACGTGCGCCGTTGATTACTTCGTTAAAAGTACCATCGCCACCGATTACAATAATTTTTACTGGCTCATCTGCTTCTTTTACTAATCTTCTGGAAATATCAATGGCATGGCCTGCGTACTTGGTTTCGTGAAGTGCATACATAATTTCACGACGTTCTAATTCCTCTCTCAGTTCTTCCCAAATTTTTCTAGCTTTTCCAGTGCGGGAATTTAAGTTTACAATAAAATGATACATAATTACCTCATTCTTTTATCTGTTCAAACGTCCATACATTTGTGTATAACTATAAAGTCTCTTTGCTAATTTACTATCAATCTGATCCTCAGTAGCTCTCCACTTCCAGTTATTTCCCAGTGTAGATGGAACATTCATACGTGCTTCTGTGCCAAGTCCGAGAAGATCCTGCATTGGAACAATCGCCATGTCAGCTACGGATGCCCATGCACCTCTCATCATACCCCAGTTATAGCCCTCTTCTTTTGTAAGATTCAAATATTCTTTTGCGAACTTTACAGACTCTTTTGGTGCTGTCTTCATCCAACCCATACAGGTATCATTGTCATGTGTACCTGTGTAAACTACACAATGATTTGGATATGTATGTGGCAAATAATTACTTCCTTCGCGTGAGTCAAAAGCAAACTGGATAACTTTCATTCCTGGGAATCCAGAGTCATGCAATAACTGATATACGGAAGGTGTCAAGAAACCAAGGTCTTCTACGATAATTGGAAGGCGTCCGAGTTTCTGTTCTAATACACGGAACAAATCCATTCCAGGACCTTGTCTCCATTCACCATTTACTGCAGTTTTATCTTTCGCAGGGATTGCGTAGTAAGAATCAAATCCTCGGAAATGGTCAATACGAACAATATCATAGAGTTTTGCCATTGCAGCAATTCTCTTTGTCCACCAATCATACCCATTATTTCGCATTACGTCCCAACGGAATAAAGGATTTCCCCAAAGCTGTCCATCTGCTGAAAACGCATCTGGTGGGCATCCCGCTACATCAATTGGCTCTCTGTATTCATTTAAGTAGAACTGATCTGGATTTGCCCAAACATCAGCACTATCACCAGCTACATAGATTGGAACATCACCAATGATTTCAATTCCATTTTCATTTGCATAAGTCTTTAACTCTGTCCACTGTTTAAAGAAAAGATACTGAAGCATTTTATAGAATAAAATATCTTCTTTGTATTCTTCTCTTGCCGCATGAATGGCATCCCAATGACGATATTTATATCTGTCTTCCCACTCTAACCAAGCCTTGCCGTCATTTGCATCTTTTAATGCCATAAATAAAGCGTATTCATCTAACCATTCATGCTCACGATTACAAAATTCATAAAAGTCCTGTGGGATATCTTCTACAAATCGAGCATAAGCTTTTTTCAATAAGGCATAACGGGACACATACATTGTGCCATAATCCACGTAACTTTTACTTCCGCCCCAATCAAAAGATTCACATTCCTTTTTCGTCAATAATTTATCTTTACATAAGTATTCCAAATCAATAAAATATGGGTTTCCCGCAAAGCTAGAAAATGACTGATAAGGGGAATCTCCATAACTGGTTGGACAAATCGGAAGAATTTGCCAATACTTCTGTCCGCCTTTCTTCAAAAAATCCACAAATTTTCTCGCTGCCTTACCCATTGTTCCAATACCGTATGGTGATGGCAAAGAAGAGATTGGCATTAACACGCCACTTGTTCTCATATCCCTTTTCCTCCTAACACTAAAAACCTACCATTATATTATCACTCTTTCCATTTACTGACAATAAAACATTTTGCGTTTTTTCGATAAAATTTAGGCTTGTTTCTTGTTATTTTTCCTATGCTTTGATACTATAAAAATAGCAGACGAGGTGTATTTATGAAAAAGTTTTATCTAAGACATATTAAGCCATTAATTGAAAACACAGTTATCACTGCAAAATGGGTCATTTTTGCAGTTTTAACTGGAGCAATTGTAGGAGTTGTAAGTAGTGCATTCTATTTTGTCCTCTCTTTTGTTTCAATTGTGCGAGAGCAAAACAGCTGGATTATATATCTACTTCCTTTTGCAGGACTAGCTATCGTCCTATTATACCGACTGATGAAAAATGAAAAAGATGGCGGAACCAACTTAGTCATCTCTGCAATCCATTCTGGAGATCGTATCCCTCTGCGAATGACTCCATCCATTTTTATTTCCACTGCTCTAACTCACCTCTTTGGTGGTTCTGCTGGCCGTGAAGGTGCAGCGCTTCAGATAGGTGGTAGTATTGGTAATGCATTAGGCAAATTATTTAAATTTGACGAAAAGGATACCCATGTCATTATTATGTGCGGTATGAGTGCTGCCTTCTCTACCTTGTTCGGAACACCTATGGCAGCTGCTATCTTTCCAATGGAAATGGTAAGCGTCGGTGTTATGTATTACATGGCTTTGGTTCCATGTGTCGTAAGTTCTTTGACTGCACATGGTATTGCTATTTTATTTGGTATAGCAGGCGAATCCTTCCACGTGACAGGCATACCTACACTTCAGGTCGTACCTGCTCTTCAGTTAGTTCTCGTTGCTATTATTTGTGCCTTCTTTAGTATCGGTTTCTGTGGATTATTGCACCGCACCGAAGAGTTATATAAAAAGTTATTTAAAAATCCATACCTTCGCATTTTCGTCGGTGGATGTGTCATCGTACTTTTGACATTACTTATTGGCTCCAATGATTATAATGGTGCGGGCATGCATATCATTGAACAGACAATGGAGGGACATGTAGTTCCCGCTGCATTTCTTTTAAAGATGGTATTTACTGCTCTTACCATTGGTGCTGGATATAAAGGTGGTGAAATTGTCCCTACATTCTTTGTAGGTGCTACACTTGGATGCCTTCTGGGACAATTTATTGGGATAAGCCCATCTCTTTGCGCTGCAATCGGTATGATTTCATTATTCTGCGGTGTAACCAACTGTCCAATCAGTGCTTTGCTTATCAGTTTTGAACTCTTCGGATTCGAAGGTATGCCTTATTATCTCTTGGCTGTGGCTTTCAGTTACATGCTCTCTGGTTACTCCGGACTATACCGAAGCCAGAAAATTATGTACTCAAAATACAAAACCGACTTTATCAATCGTCATACAAATTAAATAAAAGCTGTCGCAAAACGGATTTATTTGTCTGTGGCGCGATGGCTTTTTTACTTTACTTATACATCTTATATATAATTCGTCCTTATTTTTTACTTCCTTATTTCGGATTTTGAAAAATGCACATATTCCTACAAAAGCACTTTCTGCTATTGTTTATATTTTATGTCTTCCAAACGTTCGAACAATCCGAGTGATATGTCCGCGGAGCGTAGAAACACATTCAGAGACTTTTCGTAGTTTCTCTTA
>CAZVOY010000076.1:0-7027 GCA_964628865.1 uncultured Lachnobacterium sp.
AGGCTCATTTCGTAGTATCTAAAAAATATAATTTCCTGCGCTAAAGAGTGATTTATGGTCTCTGACCCATTCCACCTTCAAGTGTAAGTGTTTCACCTGACATGTATTTAAAGTCTGGATTTGCAAGCTGTACACATACGCGGCCGATTTCCTGTTCAGCATCACCAAAATGTCCCATTGGTGGCATATGAACGTTTGCTTTAAATGCATCAGGATAAGCTTTTTCAAAGCCTTCTAACTGTGCTGTCCATGCAAGTGGACATACAACGTTTACATTGATATTGTCCTTTGCCCATTCTGTAGCAGCTACACGTGTAAGACCACGGATACCTTCTTTTGCTGCGGCATAAGCACACTGACCGAAGTTACCGAAAAGTCCAGCACCTGAAGCAAAGTTGATTACAGAACCCTGTGTTTTAGCGAGGTGTGGATGACAAGCTTTCATATAGTAGAAGGTTGCATATAATCCAGAATACATAGCTAAATCAAACTGTTCTGGAGTGTGATCTACTAAAGTAACACCAGAAGCAGAAGCCTGTGCATTATTGATAAGAACGTCAATACGTCCGAATTTATCTATAGCCTGTTTTACTACTGAAGCAGCGATTGCTTCATTATCGGCACCAGCGCTAATATCAGCCTGAACAGCTAATACTTCGATGCCATAGAGTCTTTCGAGTTCTTCTTTTGCATCCTCAAGCTTCTGAACGTTACGTCCAGTGATTACAAGGTTGCATCCTTCTTTTGCGTAAGCGGTTGCGATACCATATCCGATAGAGCCACAACGACCATCAGAAAGAACAGCTCTACCTGCTCCAGTGATAATTGCGGTTTTTCCTGTTAAATGTCCCATGTTAGAGTCCTCCTGTGTTTCTTATATTTAATACCATAAGTTTGTTAAAAAAATAACAATCCTAAGCTATTATAACATTTGTATATGAAAATGCAAGTGTTTGTTGAAAATTTAGTTTAATTCAAGTGTCTCGATAATGTCATTTTTGGGCATAAATCCAACAGATGTTTTTGTGAGCTGTCCATTCTTAAAAAGTAATAGGGTTGGAATACTTGCGACACGATATTGCATAGCTAATTCGTTTTGCTCATCTACATTTACTTTTCCTACTTTAACTTTACCGTCTAATTCTTCAGCAAGTTCAGCAATCACAGGTGAAAGCATCATACATGGACCACACCAGCTTGCCCAAAAATCTACTAATACTGGAAGGTCGCTCTTTAATACTTCTGATTCAAAATTGTCTTTGGTTAAAATAACTTCTGCCATGATTATTCTCCTTTATAATAATGTGAACTAGTCTAAGACGATGATACATTGTCTATAATCTATAGTATACCATAATTTTCTGAAAGAATGTGATAAAGTCACATTTTGTGATATGATGAATGGAGTGAGTGAAAGGATAAAAAAATGAGTGAAATAACTATGAATAAACAATTTGCACGATACGTGTCCCAAAATATTTTAGGGATGATGGGCGTGTCCATATATATATTGGCGGATACTTTTTTTATTTCCAGGTCAGCAGGGGCAGATGGTATTACGGCATTAAATTTAGTGCTTCCCCTATATGCGATTATCTATGCAATTGGTGCTTTGATAGGAGTGGGAGCTGCCATAAGATATACTATTTGTAAGGCACAAGGAGTAGCAGATGCGGAAAAACATTTCTCCAATGCAATCCTGTGGGTCATTATTCTAAGTGTACCGTTTATAATAGTAGGAAGTGCGTTTCCTGCTACTTTAATGGAATTACTTGGTGCAGATACTACCATTACGGCGGTAGGTACACCTTATACTAGAGTGTTTATGGTATTTACGCCATTTTTTATGTTAAATACCGTATTTAACGCATTTGTTCGAAATGATGATGATCCAGCACTTGCCATGACAGCTACACTATGCAGTAGTTTGTTTAATATTGTTTTTGACTATATTTTAATGTTCCCATTGGGATTAGGAATGGTAGGTGCAGCATTGGCTACGGCATTTTCACCCGTAATTGGAGTGGCAATTTGTAGCATTCATTTTTTGAAGAAAAAGAATACCTTAAAATTTGTGTGGCACATTCCTTCGATAAAAAGCTTATGGAGTTCTTGTCAGCTTGGGATATCTGCTTTTGTGGGAGAATTGTCCTCTGGTGTGACAACTGCCGTGTATAACTGGCTGATTTTAGAAATTGCAGGAAATATTGGTGTTGCGGCTTATGGAGTAGTGGCAAATACAGCACTTGTTGCTATTTCGATGTTTAATGGTGTGGCAAATGGTTCCCAGCCATTAATTAGTGAGGCATATGGAAAAGGGGATAAAAACGCTGTAAAGAAGGTGTTTCAGTTAAGTTTGATAACGGCGGTTGTCATGGCACTTATCATTTTGATTGGAGTTGTGGTATTTGCAGAACAGATTGTTGCGGTATTTAATAGTGAACAATCTTTGGAATTGGCTTCCTATGCAATTTCAGGTATTAAATTATATTTTGTGGGATTTATCTTTGCAGGAATTAACATTGCAGCATGTGGATATCTGAGTGCTACAGGGCAGGCAAAAGGCGCGTTTATGGCATCGATATCCCGAGGCTTTGTTGCAATTATTGTATGTGCCATTGTAATGGCTAGTTTGTTCGGAATGACAGGTGTGTGGTTATCATTTGCTGTGGCTGAGGTTATGACGAGTGTCATATTAGCGATTTGGATAAAAAAATGTTTAGCCAAGTAAAAAAGACTTCATACGCCCACATTCATGAAAGCATGTGTGGGCGACGAAGTCTTTTTTGTTTTTCTCTTTATCTTACATATCTACTCTGTTTTGGCATCACATGTAACATCACATTTTAATTTTTTGAAAATCTTATGATCTACCGCAGACATCATAACTGTAGAATGCACCTGACAACCGCGGAGTTTTGGAAGTTGCTGTAATGCGAGTGCTGCCTGCTCATTGGTTGCAGCAGTAGCAGATAGCGCAATGAGTACTTCGTCTGTATGAAGACGAGGATTTCTACTACCTAAATACTGTGTCTTTAACGCTTGAATAGGAGCGATAGATTCTGGTGAAAGAATCAGTTCTTCGTGTGGAATTCCAGCTAAGTCTTTGATGGCATTCATAAGAACAGCTGCACTAGAACCGAGAAGTTCGCCAGCCTTTCCTGTTACAATACGTCCGTCTTGAAGTTCAATAGCAGCAACTGCGACACCGGTTGCTGCTGAACGGCTTCTTGCTGGTGGAACAACATGACGATCGGTTACAGAAAGGTTTTCCTTTTGCATGAGTAATTCTAATTTGTTTAATTCTTCTTCGGTGCGTGTACCATCGGCTACACCAACCAAAGCTTTGTAGTATCTGCGGATAATTTCCTGTTGAGAAGCTTCACGGCAGGCGTCATCGTCGATAATACAATTTCCTACCATATTTACACCCATATCAGTTGGAGAGGCATAAGGGCTTGTACCATAAATTTTCATAAAAATGGCATTTAAGACTGGGAAAATTTCCACGTCACGATTGTAATTTACTGTGGTAATGCCATATGCTTTTAAATGATATGGATCAATCATATTAATATCATTTAAATCCGCAGTAGCAGCTTCATATGCAAGGTTTACTGTGTGATCCAAAGGTAAGTTCCAGATTGGGAATGTTTCAAATTTAGCATATCCTGCATGTGTGCCACGCTTGTGTTCATGATAGAGCTGTGAAAGACAGGTCGCCATTTTGCCACTGCCTGGACCAGGCGCAGTTACGACAACCAGTGGTCTGGTGGTTTCGATATAATCATTTCTACCAAAACCTTCATCGCATACGATAGAAGATACATTGGTTGGATAACCTGGAATAGTAAAGTGATGATATACTTTTACACCGAGGGATTCCAATCTTTTCTGGAAATGATTTACGGCATGGTGCTCTGTGTATCTGGTTAAAACTACACTTCCCACATATAAACCTTTGGTGCGGAAGGCATCAATAAGACGTACAACGTCGTCATCATAGGTGATACCCAAATCTTCTCGGATTTTGTTTTTAATAATATCCTCTACACTAACAACCATAACGATTTCTGCCTGATCAGAAAGCTGTAAGAGTAACTGGAGTTTACTATCAGCGGCAAAACCTGGTAAAACGCGTGATGCGTGATAATCATCAAAGAGTTTTCCTCCGAACTCCAAGTAGAGTTTGTTATCGAATTTTGAAATACGCTCCATAATATGCGTTGATTGCATGCTCAGGTATTTGTTGTTATCAAAACCTATTTTCATAAAATTGCCTCTTTTCTTACGAACAAATTAAATAAAAGCGATGGCACTAGTATAGTTTTGTGAAATATTCCGGTGACTTGCTAATAATGTCACTACTAGAACTAAAGCCATCATAAAGATGATGATTGATGAGCTCTCTCAAGCCATTCAGGTTTTTGTTTACAACACAATCCCAAATCTCGATATGAGCCTCATACAATTTTTGTAAATCATCTTTTCCATTAAAGTTTATGAAAGTACGAAACCTTTCATACTGTGAATTATATGCATATAAAAATTTGATGATGTTCTTCTTTCCAGCTGCATCAAAAAGTGCAGTATGGAATTCATTATCGCTGTTAATAAAAGCACGACTTAATTCATCGATTGGCATATCAGATTCTAATAATTCTTTCTGATGTTGTAAAATGAGTCGAATGCGCAAATCCTGAGATTTATCATATATTTGGGATAAATCAGAGAGAACGGAATATTCTAATACTTCTCGAATATATAAAACATCAGATACTGCATTCAAATCAATAAGAGAAATAAAAGTACCAATGTGTGGACGAATTTCAAGAAGTCCCTCGCGTTCCAAACGTTTAAAAGCATCGCGAACGGGCGTACGACTAATTTTATATTTTTCCGCAGTTTCAATTTCACTAATTGCAGCTCCTGGTGGAAGCTCCAAATGTAAAATCTGTTCTTTTAATTGCGCGTAAACGCCATCTGATGTAGCAGTGTGCTTATAAGCCATTGTATACAACCTTCTTTTCTTTAGTATTGTAATTAATACATATTAATTATAGCTTGTTGAAGCAAGAAGTCAATGGTCTTGCATACAGGAAATTGAGAAAAATTTTGGTTGAAACAGCTTGCTATAGGTGGTAAAATTTATCTATAAATGTGATGTGAATTTTGACAAAATATTTTGTAAAGAAAGGGACCGTGAAATATGGGCTATTTTGATTTTGTTAAACAGAGTGATTATATTGTATGTATCGATAGTGATGGATGCGCAATGGATACCATGGAAGTAAAACATAGAGAGTGTTTTGGACCACAGTGGATTTACACATATGGTTTAGAAGACAAATTTGAGGAATGTATGAAATTATGGTTAGATATTAATTTGTACTCAATCACGAGAGGTATCAACCGTTTCAAAGGACTTGCTCTCGCTTTAGTAGAAATGGAAAAAAGAGGATGTCATTTTGAAGGGTTAGACGAATTTGTTACATGGACAAATGAAGCAAAAGAGTTATCAAATCCAGCTCTCATGGCATACTCACAGAAAAGTGACAGCGAATGCGTAGAAAAAGCATTACTTTGGAGTGTTCGTACAAATAGAGCGATCAATAATTTACCGGCGGAGGACAAGCCATTTGATAATGTAAAAGTTACAATGGATAAAATGTGTCAAGAAGCCGATCTTGTAGCAGTTTCTTCTGCAAATGGTGAAGCTGTAGATGCAGAGTGGACAAAACACGAATTAAAAGAAGATTGTCGCGTGCTTCTTTGCCAGGAAGCTGGTTCAAAAGCATACTGTATCGCGCAGATTGTTAAAAAGGGCTATGATGCAGATAAAACACTTATGGTTGGTGATGCGCCTGGAGATCGTGATGCAGCAGTGAAGAATGGTGTTTGGTATTATCCAATTCTTGTAGGTAAAGAAGGATACAGTTGGGAAAGACTTCTTAACGAAGCATTTCCTAAATTATTAGAAGGCTCATTTGATGAAGCATACCAAGCACAGTTAATCAAAGAATTTGAGGCAAACTTAGGGGTGTAAAATATTTCTAAATTTTTATAGAGAACCCTTTTCTAAAAAGAAAAAAAAGGATAAAATATATCTGGTGGAAAAATTTTCTGCCAGATATTTTTTATTGAGTTGAGGTAATGTTTATGAAAGAGATAAAAAAAGAATCGCATAGAGCGTTAATTTTTTCTGCTACACTTGTCTTAGTCTTTTTAGTGATTCATTACTGGGAGAAGCTAGAAGGTTTGTTTTTCTTGGCAATAAGTGCAGCAATGCCGCTTATCATTGGGTGCGTATTAGCATATGTGATTAATATTCTTATGAGATGTTATGAGAACTGGTACGATAAATTGTTTAAGGTGGATGTAGCTAAAAAAGCGAAAAGAATTGTATGCTTGATTTTAGCATTTTTAAGCTTGATTGGAATTATTGTACTGGTTGTTAATCTCGTATTACCAGAGTTAATTAACTGTATTGCATCCTTCATTCGTTTGATTCCAGGAGTTTTTGAGATGGTGGTTAACTTTGTGGGAAAAGACCAGATTTTACAATATTTCCCTGAGTTAAAAAATGGATTTGATATTACATCCCTTTCTGCAGAAGTAGAAACTCTGATTAAGAGTGTACTTGGTGGAGTAGGCGGTGCACTTGGTTCTATTATGACGGCGGTTACTTCTGCAGCAAATGTAGTGGTAAATTTTGTAATTGGACTTATTTTTTCGCTCTATCTTTTGATTGAAAAAGAAAAATTAGGTGCGCAGTGCAAACGATTGATTGAAACCTATTTACCAAAAATTGCAGATAAAATTTTCTATGTAACAGAGGTTTTTGATAGCAGCTTTAGTAGCTTTATCGTAGGACAGTGTACGGAAGCAGTTGTATTAGGTGGTTTATGTATTATTGGAATGCTTATTTTCCAATTCCCATACGCCGTTATGATTGGTGTGTTTATCGGATTTACTGCATTAATTCCAATAGCAGGAGCTTACATTGGAGCAGCAGTGGGTGTAATCA
>CAZVOY010000077.1:0-6970 GCA_964628865.1 uncultured Lachnobacterium sp.
GAGAACTTATGAAAGAAAAGATAAAAGTGCTCATGGTTTGCCACGGCAACATCTGTCGCTCCACCATGGCAGAATCCGTTTTCACCCACCTAGTGAAAACTCGACACATCGACCACTTATTTGAAATAAATTCCGCGGCTACCAGCCGCGAAGAGATTGGTAACGGCCCTCATTACGGAACGGCATCGAAGCTTCGCCAGGTAGGTATCCCAGTAGTCCCACATCGTGCAGTTCAGATGACGCAGGCGGATTATGAGTATTATGATTTTCTTATCGGGATGGATACTGCGAACATTCGAAATATGCAGCGTATCGCTGGTGGGGATCCAAAGGATAAGATTTATAAGTTACCAGCATTTGCAGGAAAAGGTAGTGATATCGCAGATCCATGGTATACGGGAAACTTTGATGAGACGTACGAGGACGTTCTAGAGGGGTGTGAAGCATTTCTAGATTTTTTGAAAAAAGAGAATTATATATAAAATGAGCGGAAGCAAAACGATTCTTAAATAGAAAATTTTTGCCTCCGCTTTTCTGATTTTATAAAGATTTCCTTAACCACTTGCCGACAGGCCTCGTAAACACCGTATTTACCACCACAGCAAACACCACCGTCAAACCAATAAACACCAACTCATCCCATCTACCATCTACCGTCACATGTGTCAGTACCAGCGTCGCAAAACTCTGACATAGATACATCTCTAATCCTAGTCCCGCCATCCAGCCCACTATCTTTTTACTTCCTATTTGGTTCAGCCAATCCCAATTTGCAATTACGAGAAAACAAATCGCAGTACATGGAATCACCAGTACATGATACAGATTGGTTTCATTCTTAAAATGTGGATACATTGCCAATAGGCATACATTTGCTACAAGAACCACGACTCCTAAAATCACACCACAACCCCAACCGTTTTTCAAAAGCTTACGACTCACCACTTCTTCGCTGATATCCGCCAGCATCATCCCTATCGTAAATTCAGGTATACGTAGAAATGGGTTTGGATAGTAATCTAGAAACACGAGATTGGTACAGTACACACAATAGAAGTACACTCCTGCGGATATCATCCATAGCACGACACAAAGACAAACCTTCGCGCACAAGCTTAACCGTTTTACTGCCTCATTCAAAAAAGGAAACAGCAGATACAGCACATACAAGGCGCTGATGTACCAGCAGTTATCGTTGAACAGAAATCCATGCATATCTTTTCCGAATAGAATATGTAGCATAGAAAATTGTATCGGTATACGGGCGAATGTTTCAACCAATGAATCCTCTACGCGAAACTGGAAAAGCAAAGCTACAATAGTAAGTAGCAGAAACAAAGGATAGATAGCTAACACACGTTTTTTATAAAAACTCAAAACACTTCGTCTATCTCGTATAGATAAATTTCCATTGCTTTTCCGCAAACCAAAACCAGACAGCATAAAAAATACGGTGACAAAAATTGCGCCCATGGAAATCATTTCATCCAGCCATGTACAGCCAATAGAAAAACCATACAGAAGCCATGCATGAAAGAGCAAAATCATAGACATGCCGAGGATGCGTATGAAGTTTAGTCCGTCAATTCTTTTGTTCATATCAGATTCCTTTCTGGATGTTATCTTTTTTATCCCAAAGTTCTTCTGCTTTCATTTTCACATACCATATCTTTCTTTACAATCATTTTCTTGGAATCTAAGGTTGTATACAACTTCCACTCTGACGAATTTTGTTGTAAAATAACATGTAGTAACTTTTTGGGAGAAAATACTATGGGACAAATGGTTTTGGTGGTGGACGATTCGGGTTTAAATCTTCGAATGGCCATGAATATTTTAAAAGATCATTTTGAAGTGACATGTGCGAATTCTGGTCCTGCAGCCTTTGAGTTGCTGAAAAAGAGAATTCCTGATTTGATTCTTTTGGATTATCATATGCCACAGATGGATGGTTTTGAGGTAATTGAAAAACTTCATGAGAACGAAGAGTACAGAAGCATTCCAGTCATCATGCTTACAGCAGACAATGACCGAGAGACAGAGGTGCGTGGTTTCCAAGCGGGGGTTATGGATTTTATCACGAAGCCTTTTGTAAATGAAATTATGCTTCAGCGTGTGGGGCGCATTTTAGAACTGAGTCGTCTTCAGAAAAACCTAGAGCACGAAGTTGAGGAGCAAACCCATAAGGTTGCTCAGCTTTCGGAAGAGGTTATGAAGACCTTGGCAAACACCATCGATGCCAAGGACCCATATACAAATGGACATTCTCTTCGAGTAGCGTTATACTCCAAGGAGATTTCCAAGAGATGTGGAAAAACAAAGAAAAAACAGAATGAAATTTATCATATGGCACTCCTTCATGATATTGGAAAAATTGGTGTGCCAGATGAGATTATTAATAAAGACACTAGACTTACCGAAGAAGAATATCAGGCGATTCGTCAGCATCCTGCGATTGGTAGCGATATTCTCAAAACGATTGAGCAGATTCCTGATATTATGATTGGTGCGAGATGGCATCATGAGAGATATGATGGAAAAGGATATCCAGATGGATTAAAGGGAGAAGAAATCCCTGAGGAGGCTCGCATCATCGGTGTAGCGGATGCCTACGATGCCATGACTTCAAAGAGAAGTTATCGAGGCATTCTTGCGCAGGATACGGTTCGTGAAGAGATTGAGCGTGGAAAAGGCACGCAGTTTGATCCTGAGTTTGCGGATATCATGATTCAGATGATTGATGAAGATATTCGTTATACGATGCGTGAGAAATTTAGAGGTGAAAGATAAAACGAAAGACGAGCAAAATGCTCGTCTTTTTTATTTGCTTACTAAGTGTTCTTCGATAATGTTTGGTATATCGGTTTTGTTTACTCCCAGTGAAAAAGCCAGTTCGCTATGCAGGTGATTTTCTGCGAGTTTTAGGTAACGTTCATCCAAGGCAGTATTTTTCTTGCCAGCCTCTACGCGTTCCTGTTTGCGGAGGTAGAGGGTTTTGATGATACTGATTAAACGTTTTGGATCTCGGCTCGCAATCGCATCTTTATAAATTTTTTCGCGTTCTTTCTCATTTTCTACATAGGCTTCCTCGATGTGGCAGACGCCTTTAATCAAATCCCAGGCATCGCTTTCTGACATAGCCATACGGATTCGTTTTTCTGCCAGGTCAACAGGAAGATAAACTTTTGCAGTTTTTTCTTCGATAGGAATCAGGACAAAATAGTCCTTGTTTTCGCCAGACATATTCATTGTGACGATGTCACTGATTTCGCATATTCCGTTGTTTGCATTTACTACAAAATTTCCTTTTTCAAACATAATTTCACCTCAAAATTCGGAACCACATATAGCAATTTTAACATTTCTTGAAATTTTTTGTAAGTAAAAAATAAAAATTGTGATTACACACATTCTTCATAATTTTGTGGTATAGTATATAAAAGTATGAAAAATAGAGGTGTAACATGAAAAAAGAGAACAAAGAAAAAGCAAAGCAGAAACGTGCTGCTGAACGTAGAAAAAAAGAACTGATTGGTAAATTGAAAATTGTAGGTGCAGTAGTTGCGGTCGTGGCGGTAATCGCAGGTATCGTGGTGCTAGCAAATATGGAGCCGGTAGTAAAAGTAGAAAACGGTGATACGGTAAACATTGACTATGTAGGATACATAGATGGTGTTGAGTTTGAAGGTGGTAGTACAGATGGTGCAGGTACTGACTTGGTAATTGGGTCTGGCACATACATCGATGGTTTTGAAGAAGGGATTATCGGTCACACAGTAGGAGAAACATTTGACTTAAACCTTTCTTTCCCGGATGATTACTGGAACACAGAATATGCAGGAAAAGATGTAGTATTTACAGTTACCTTAAATGAAATTTATGAATAAAAATGTAAGAGTTGTTACAAAATGGATTTATTATCCGTGGCGTGACAGCTCTTTTCTTTTATCTAAAAATCCATTTTGCAACAGCTCTTTTTATGTTTGAAATTGTAGATTTCACGCATACTAAGTTCAGAGGTGAAATGTATGCAAAATAATTTGAAAAATGAAACAAGCCCATATCTGCTCCAACACGCAGAGAATCCAGTGCATTGGTATCCATGGTGTGAGGAGGCATTTAGACGTGCGAAGGAAGAGGATAAGCCAGTTTTTCTAAGTATTGGTTATAGTACTTGTCATTGGTGTCATGTCATGGCACATGAGAGTTTTGAGGATGAAGAAATTGCAACGATTTTAAACGAAAATTTTATATCCATCAAAGTGGATAAAGAAGAACGTCCAGATATAGATAGTATATATATGGCGGTGTGTCAGGCACTTACGGGAAGTGGTGGCTGGCCAACATCTATTTTTATGACATCCGAACAGAAACCATTTTTTGCAGGAACTTATATTCCAAAGAATGCACGGTATGGAACGATAGGATTTCTAAATTTAATTAGCGCAATTAGTGAGAAATGGAAAACAGATCGTGCGGAACTATTAGAATCAGCGGAGGAGATTGTAGCTTTTATATCCAAAGAGAAAACAGCACAAAAAAATTCTTATCGACACGAAAAAACGAAAAATGACAAAAATATACAAGGTAATAAATTTGATAATTTGATAGAGTCTGCTCTAAAACTATATAGAATC
This sequence comes from uncultured Lachnobacterium sp., assembly GCA_964628865.1. Classification (GTDB taxonomy): domain Bacteria; phylum Bacillota; class Clostridia; order Lachnospirales; family Lachnospiraceae; genus Roseburia. The sequence continues at coordinate 4,638 of CAZVOY010000077.1, forward strand.
TCTTATGATAAAGAAAATGGAGGATTTGGTTCTTCACCAAAATTCCCTGCTTCCCATAATCTCTTGTTTCTGTTGAATTATTACGAACGGACGCAGGAGAAGCTAGTTATGGAGATGGTGGAAAAGACGCTACTTCAAATGTATCGTGGAGGGATTTTTGATCACATTGGTGGTGGTTTTTGCCGATATTCCACAGACTCGTATTTTCTTGTTCCTCATTTCGAGAAAATGCTTTATGACAATGCTTGGCTTATGATGACTTATGCCAAAGCCTACGAACTTACCAATAACGTCCTATACAAAGGTGTGGCGAAGAAAATTGCAGATTACATCTTAGGGGAAATGACTTCCCCTCGTGGAGGGTTTTATAGTGCGCAGGATGCGGATAGTGAGGGCGTAGAAGGGAAGTATTATTTATTTGAGCCGATTGAAATAAAAAAAGTACTAGGTGTGAAAGAGGGCGAGCGTTTTTGTAAGTATTTTGATATTACAGAGGAAGGAAATTTTGAAGACAAAAATATTCCAAATCTATTAAAGAGTGGTCATATTACTGCGGAATATAATTCCTATTTACCAGCACTTTATGAATACCGCAGAAAGCGCTATCATCTCCACCTAGATGACAAGATTTTGACTTCGTGGAATGGACTTATGATAGCCGCTATGTGTCAGCTCTATCGTATCACGAAGGAGGAACTTTATTTGGGGGTAGCAGAACAGGCACAAGCATTTATAGAGAATAAGCTTTGTGAAGGGGATACTTTATTTGTAAGTTGGCGAGAGGGACAATGTAGTGGAAAAGGTTTTTTGGATGATTATGCAAATGAAATTTTTGCCTTACTTTCGTTATACGATGCAACTTTGGAAACCCAATATTTAGAGCGAGCTGCTGTTTTATGTGATAAAACTGTAGCAAATTTTCATGATGAAACAAAAGGTGGTTTCTTTTTAAATGGAAGGGAAGACAACGCTCTGATCATAAGACCCAAAGAAACCTATGATGGCGCAATGCCGAGTGGCAATTCCATGATGGCGTACAATTTGGTGAGACTGAGTTATTTACTCGAAGAACAAAAATATAAGGATTTAGCAGAAGAACAAATACTTTTCATGATGCAAGAGTCAAAACTTTATCCTGCTGGATTTGCACAATTTCTCAGCGCTTTATTGGACTATATGGAGATGCCAGAGAAGGTAACGGTAGTGGTGAAAGAGAAAAAAGACATCAAAAACTTACCATTAAAGGTAGGATTAAATACATTGATGATAGTGAAGGAGTCGCCTACAAAAGAGTATCCATTAAAAAATGAGAAAACTACCTATTATGTCTGTAAGGGAAAAAGTTGTCAGCCCCCAAGAAATGAGCTTGAAGAATAATAGAAGAAGCTGTCGTGACAAGGATACAAATCCATTTTGCGACAGCCTCTTTTTATTTTAAATGAGTATGTGGGTGCTGGTCAGTTACCTCTTTACGCATTTCTACATGAATGCCCTCCGCTTCCCGCCCAGCATTTCCAGGGGTAGAAGGTAGATAAGGATATACCTCATTATAGTTTTGAGCCTCTTCTTCTCCGTGTCCACCAGATGGAATTAGTCCAGTACAGTCATAACAGGAGGAAGCAAAGAGAAAATCATCATTCATAATGCTATCCATTTCCTGAAAACTGGTTTTATCATTGAATTTATCTGCGTAATGTGAAACGTCACGTTTTACCATATCAAGATTCTCCTTTCAAATACATTTGTCATATTTAGTATGTGCAAAGAAAATCACAATATGTAAATAATGGGCTATCGCAAAACGAATTATATTAGGATGAATAAGTAAGATAAAAAAAGCCATCGCGCCACGGAGAAAGATCCGTTTTGCGATAGCTCTTAAAGTTCATTTTGAATTATCTGTTGTTAATGATTTTTGTTAATTCAACAGGGTCAACGATTTTGCCATCTTTGTAAACACGCATGTTACCAGAAGCGATTTCGTCGATAAGGATTACTTCGTCATTGTTGTAACCAAATTCAAATTTGATATCCCAAAGGTCAAGACCGATAGATTTTAAATCATCAGAAACGATTTTTGTAATTGCAAGTGTCTGTTCTTTCATGCTTTCAAACATAGCTGGTGTCATGATGCCAAGAGCAGCAAGACCTTCGCCTGTTACGAGTGGATCGCCAAGAGCGTCATTTTTGAATGTACATTCTACATAGCCACCTTCTAAAACAGTACCATCTTCAATATATTCACCATATCTACGGATAAAGCTTCCTGTAGCAACCTGACGGCAGATTACTTCAAGACCATGTCCAAATACAGTTGCTGGAAGTACTTCCAT
>CAZVOY010000078.1:0-6953 GCA_964628865.1 uncultured Lachnobacterium sp.
GAAATTATTTAAGTGAAAAATATTATCTTGGTACTAGTGCGCTAAAGAGTGATATCTATGCTTAAAGATTATAAATATCATAAATAATGCATATAGTTTTCTCTAAGAAATATTATTGAAAAAGCATAACTCTGATGTATAATAAGAATATCTTTTTATAACGAGGTAATAGGTATGGAACGTTTGTTAATTCCAAAGAATTATGAATCTGAGTTGGATTTGCATGATACTCAGATTGCGATAAAAACGATAAAAGATTTCTTTCAAGGGCTTTTGGCACAGAGACTACGTTTGGCACGTGTGTCAGCGCCACTTTTTGTGGATCCTACAGCGGGTTTAAATGACAACTTAAATGGTTATGAAAGACCAGTTTCCTTTGGTATTAAAGAGCAAAATGATAAATCGGCAGAAGTTGTACATTCCCTTGCGAAGTGGAAACGCTATGCATTGAAGAAATATGGATTTACACTTGGTGAAGGTATTTACACAGATATGAATGCAATTCGCCGTGATGAGGATACGGACAATATTCATTCTATTTTTGTAGACCAGTGGGATTGGGAAAAAGTAATTGCGAAAGAAGATAGAAACCTAGATTATTTAAAAGAGACTGTTCGTACGATTTATAAGTGTCTTAGAAAAACAGAACAGTTTATGGCAATTCAGTATGATTATATTGATTTGATTTTGCCAAAGGATATTTTCTTTATTACATCTCAGGAACTTCTGGATATGTATCCTGATAAAACTGCGAAAGAGAGAGAATACCTTATCAGCAAGGAGAAAGGTGCAGTTTGTCTGATGCAGATTGGTGATAAGCTGACATCTGGTGAACCTCACGATGGACGCGCACCAGACTATGATGACTGGGCATTAAATGCAGACATTATTGTGTATTATCCAGTGCTAGATATTGCTTTAGAACTTTCATCCATGGGTATCCGTGTAGATAGAAAGGCTCTCATGGAACAGTTGGAGAAAGCAGACTGCATGGATAGAGCTGAGCTTCCTTTCCATAAAGCAGTATTAAAAGATGAACTTCCATATACCATCGGTGGTGGCATCGGACAATCGCGTATGTGTATGTTCTTCCTGCGCAAAGCGCATATCGGTGAAGTACAGAGTTCTCTTTGGCCAGTGGATGTAGTAGAGCAATGTGAAGTGAATGGAATTAAGTTATTATAAAAGGATGGTGAAAAGAGGCATTAGCGAAAGCTAACGCCTTTTTTTTGTTGGAAAGGGTAGAAAATAATACAAAAACCTTAAAATTGTATGCTCTCAAACCACTTAAAATATAGTATAATTATGAAAAGTATGTATTTGTACCTAGATAAGGTATTCGGAGGAAAAGATGGGGAACGAAAAAGGAAACAAATATTGGTTTAATGTTGAAGCAAACCGTGTTGCATATCTAAACAAAATATATATGATTGCAACCTGCATGATGTGGGTGCTTTTTGTTTTATATTCGTGGTTGAAACTCAGCTGGAAAGTCATTAACCCAATTGCAGTATATGCAAATACGGTATTGGTGGTGGCGATTGTAGTTACAAACTTTGTTGCTTTTTTCAAGGATAAAGGAAGTAAGAAAGTCTATGTTTCTGTACTGATTCAGGCAGGGGTGGAAACCTTAATTATTGGGGCTCTCACAGATGCGCAGTTTGTGTTTTTTTGCCTGTTTGTCGTTTTGATACTTCAAATTCCGTATTATGATACAAAAATCTTTCGTATTGCGGCAATTGCATATGCAATTATATACATAGTTGTGGCGGTAGTGCAGTTAGTAATGGGGAATGCAGTCAATAATGTGGATTTCTTCCTTAGAATGTGGTGTGCATTACTGGTGTTTTTTGTGTTGGAAAGAGTAAGTGATGCAGCGAAAAAATTTAGCGATCATGCATTGGGTGCAGTCGCAGAGCAGAGCGAAAAACAGCAGGAAATGTATGATGGTATCGTAGGCGTATCAAAAGAGGTATCAAACCAGGCGAATGAAAGTGCATCGCTTATCGATGAGTTGGTGGGAACTACAGAGAGCGTAGCTTTTAATATGCAGGAAATTTCAGAAGCAACCGCCCTGACAGCGCAAAGTATTGAAGAACAGACGGGTATGACACAGCGTATTCAGGATGCGATTGAAGAAACTGGAGAATGTTCAAAACAGATGGTGGATATTGCTATGGAATCCAACTATAGCATTCAGAAGAATATCGAGACCATGCAGGTGTTAAAAGAACAAGCGGTTCAGATCGCAGATACAAACAAAGAAGTAACAAGCTCGATGACCAAACTTCAGGACAAGACGCGTGAAGTAGAAGAAATTGCAGGCATGATTTTGAATATTTCAAACCAGACGAAGATGCTTGCGTTAAATGCGTCTATTGAAAGTGCTCGTGCGGGAGAAGCGGGACGCGGATTTGCAGTTGTAGCGGATCAGATTCGTCAGTTAGCGGAACAAACAAGACAGTCAACGGAAGAAATTACCCGTATCGTAAATGAATTAAATGAAAACGCAAATGAAGTTGTTGGTTCCGTAGAAGTTTCTGTAGATGCAACAGAAAATCAGAATCAGAAAATTGCGGAAGCGGCAGAGGCATTTGAGGCTTTGTATAAAAACATGAGTGAACTCATTGGTGATATTCAGGGAATTGATAAGAGAATTTACAGTCTCTCAGATTCTAACAACAGACTAGTGGATAATATCATGCAGTTATCAGCGGCTACACAGGAAGTAACCGCCAGTGCAGAGCAGGTTCGAGAGATGAGTGAAAGTAATTTGAAAAATGCAAATTCGGTGAAAGATGCCATCGGAAAAATTGAAGGTTCTTCCGAGGGATTGAAACAGTATTTGTAATGTAAATGAATGAAAATGCATGTCTAAAAGTGGTGGTATTTTTCCTTCAAAAGTGTTATAATGAATTAATTATAAATTTTAACAAAAGATGGAGGGGTTTATGGCTTTGTTAAATTTAAAATCAAAGGCAAAAAAAGTAGAAGAACAAGGCGATTTCAAATATAATGACGTGAATGAACGTTACAAGCTTATGAATCGTTTTTACCTCGTTTCCACCACAATGATGTGGATCTTATTTGTAGGCTTTGCTTGGTTAAAGACTTTGTCAAATATGATTTCAATGGGAGTTGTATATTTAATCACAGTACAGACGGTGGCATTCATTGTATTAAACTTTGTTACATATTTTAGAAATAAAGCAAGTAATAAATTATACTGGTTTGTTATGGCGGAAACTGGAATCGAAGTTGTAATTCTTGGGTTAACAACAGATGCTTCGTTCATTTTCTATGTAATGTTCGCATTGTTAGCGCTGTTGGTTCCATATTATGATACCAAAGCTTTTAAAATCGGTGCGACAGCATTTGCGGTAATCTATGTTATTGTATTCATTTCACAGATGATGGCAAATTTAGCAGCATTTAAAGTGGATAATTTAATCACCTTCTGTGTAGTAGGATTTTTCTTCTATGTTCTTGTAAATGTAAGTAGAAATACAAAATTGTTTAGTGACCATGCCTTAGGTTCCGTAGCTGCGCAGAATGCAAAACAGCAGGAAGTATTTGATGGTATCGTAAATACAACGAAAACCGTTTCGCATAAAGCAGAAGAAAGTTCTACTTTGGTGGGACAGTTGGTGTCTACAACAGAATCCGTTGCTCTTAGTATGCAGGAGATTACAGATGCGACAAATATGACGGCACAGAGCATTGAAGAACAGAATTCCATGACGCAGAATATCCAGATGGCAATCGAAGAAACTGGAGAGCGTTCTAAGAAAATGGTAGGAATCGCTGTGGATTCAAATGAGAGCATCCAGGAAAATATCGTTGCAATGCAGGAATTAAAAGAGCAGTCAGTACAGATTGCAAATACAAACCATGAAGTTACAGAAGCAATGACAAGACTTCAGCAGAAAACCAAAGAAGTAGAAGAAATCACGGGTATGATTTTGAATATTTCAAGCCAGACAAAAATGCTGGCGCTCAATGCGTCTATCGAAAGTGCTCGTGCAGGTGAAGCAGGTCGAGGCTTTGCAGTAGTAGCGGATCAAATCCGTCAGCTTGCTGAACAGACACGTATCTCTACAGAAGAAATTACACGTATCGTAAATGAGTTAAATGCTAATGCGGATGAAGTAGTGGCTTCGGTAGCCAGCTCTTTAGAAGCTTCAGAAGCACAGAGCTTTAAGATTCAGGCGGCATCTGATGCATTTGAAAACTTGAATACTAATATGACAACACTCATTGATGATATCAATGGAATTGACCAGCAGATTTATGGTCTCTTAGATGCAAACAATAAGATTGTAGAAAACATTACACAGCTTTCTGCTGCTACAGAAGAAGTGACAGCTAGTGCAGAGCAGGTTCGTGAAATGAGTGAAGATAACCTTCAGTTTGCAGAACAGGTAAAAGACACAATCGGTGTGATTGAAGGCACCGCTGAAGATTTAAAACAATATATTTAAAAATTAAATTGGGAAGGGTTAAGAAGTATGAGAAAAACAACGACGATCATGAAAAACTGGTTATTCACGGATTTAGATGGAAGCCAGACAAAACTTGATTTGCCACACACATGGAACGCACTGGATGGACAGGACGGTGGTGATGACTACAGACGTGGTACATGCACCTACGAAACAGAAGTAGTAGCTCCATCGTATGACAAAGAAAATGAAGTGGTATATTTACAGTTCCACGGTGTAAACGCTACAGCAAATGTTGTTTTAAACGACAAAGAAGTAGTTGCACAGCACGATGGTGGTTATTCTACATTCCGTGTGGATGTAACGGATGTGTTAAAAGAAACAAACAAATTAGTTGTAAAAGTAGATAATAGTAAAAACGATCGTGTTTACCCACAGATGGCAGACTTTACATTCTATGGTGGTATCTACCGTGACGTAGAATGGTTAGTAGTAAACAAAGACCATTTTGATTTAGATTATTGTGGAAGCAAGGGCTTAAAAATTACTCCAGAAGTAAAAGGGGCAAATGCGGATGTTCATGTAGAAACATACACAAAAGCAGAAGGAGTTGAAATTAAAATTGAACTTTCTGATGCTGATGGAAAAGTAGTAGCTACAGGAACAGGTAAAGATGTAGTTCTTAATGTAGAAAATGCTCATCTTTGGAATGGTATCGAAGATCCATATCTTTATACAGTAAAAGCTACACTTGTGAAGGATGGAAAAAAAGTAGACGAAGTATCTAGCACATGCGGTATTCGTACAATTGAATTTGATCCAAAAACAGGTTTCTATTTAAATGGAAAATCTTATCCACTTCATGGTGTATCCCGTCATCAGGACTGGAAAGCAATCGGTAACGCAATTAACCATGACAACATGGACTTAGATATGGAGCTTATCAAAGAAATCGGTGCAAACACCATTCGTCTTGCTCATTATCAGCATGACCAGTATTTCTATGATTTGTGTGACAAAGAGGGTATGATTGTTTGGGCAGAAATCCCATACATTTCACACCATATGCCAGGTGGAAATAAAAACACACATGACCAGATGGAAGAACTCATCGCTCAGAATTATAATCATCCATCTATCGTTACCTGGGGTATTTCAAACGAAATCACAATCAAGGTAACGGATAAACAGGATATGTTAAAGAACCATAGAGAATTACAGGAATTCGTACATAAAATGGACCCAACAAGACCTACAACAATGGCTTGTTACGCTATGTGTGGACCATTCAACAGAGTAACAAAGATTACAGATATCGTAGCTTGGAACCTCTACCTTGGCTGGTATGTACCATTCCTTTGGTTAAATGATTTGTGGATTGGCTTCTATCACCTTATTTATCCAAACCGTTGCTTAGGATATTCTGAGTACGGTGCAGAAGGTATGCCAAATCTTCACGCAGAAAAACCAAAACGTGGTGACAATACAGAAGAATATCAGAATATTTACCATGAATTCATGTTAGAATGCTTCAAACGTCATCCATATATGTGGGGTACATACATCTGGAATATGTTCGATTTCGCAGCGGATGCTCGTAATCAGGGTGGTGAAGCAGGTATGAACCACAAAGGTATGATTACTTTTGATCGTAAGTTAAAGAAAGACTGTTTCTATCTTTACAAAGCATACTGGAACAAAAAAGACCCATTCGTATACATCGCAAATAGACGTTTCGTATATCGAAAGAAAACTGCTCAGGAAATTACAGTGTACTCTAATCAGACAGAAGTATCACTTTACCATAATGGCAACTTAGTAGAAACCAAGAAGGGTGAGAACGTATTCAAGTTCAATGTAAACCTTGTAGATGGTGAAAATAAGTTTGAAGTGAAATCTGGCAGCTTAGTAGATAATGCTGTAATTGTAAGAACCGATGAAGATCATCCAGAATATGTAGTTCAGAAGGTTGATACAAAGAACTGGTTCTAAGAAATAAAGAGAGGTAATGAAAAATGAGTAAAGAAAATGTAACAACTCAGGCTAATGATGGCGTAAACCGCGCCAAAATGTATCAGTTAGCACTGTTCCCATTGAACAATGGTGCTACTAACGTATATTACGTATTAATTTTATCCTACATTGCTACTTTCGGTAACAATATTCTTGGAATCGCAATGGTATTTGCTTCCTTTATGGTTACTGGTATGCGTGTATTTGATGCTATTACAGACCCAATCATCGGTGCTCTTATGGACCGTACCAATGGTAAATTTGGTAAGTTCCGTCCATTCATGGTAATTGGTAACTTAATTATGGCTGTTTCAGTAATTATTCTTTATATGGTTACACCAGCAATTCCAGCAGATATGGTATGGGCTCGCTATGCTGCATTTATTCTTTTATATGCCGTATGGGTAATTGGTTATACATTCCAGACTTCTGTAACACGTTCTGGACAGACTGTACTTACAAACGATCCAAAACAGAGACCATTGTTTACCATCTTTA
>CAZVOY010000079.1:0-6903 GCA_964628865.1 uncultured Lachnobacterium sp.
GAGTAACTGTTTCATTGAAATTACGCTCATTTTCTTTACCTCCATTGGTTAAAATCTTCCGCATACTTCATTCGCCAAAGTAACTGACTAAGCGTGATGTCAGCACCGGCTTTGACATCCATATGCGTGTTTATTGTTACGCGACTATGAAAATAGCCTCTGGTATCATACCATACCAAAGGCTTTCTTGCAAGTATTTTTCTTGTATTTTCAATATTTTTATCATCAAAGAGTAATAATCGCAATAATCTGATCATAGGTCGCTCCCATAGGGATTTCAAAGGTTCCTACACAAATCCGATTCGCCAACCCTGTGGTTCCAAAATACTTACGAAACGCTTCCGCATCATCTACTAATCCGTTTGCATACAAAGTTTCTGCAACCTGTCTTGCGTTATCTCCCTGTTTAATTGTAATTTGAACCTTTGTATCTGCTGGCACATCCGTTGGTGTCTGTTCTTCTGTTTCTGAAGCAATAGGTGTTTCGCTTTCAGCTGGCAATTGTGGCTCAACCGGTGTCTCACTTTCGACTGGTGTTTCAGATACAACAGGAACTTCCGTTTCTGTACCAATTTCTGTGGAGGCAATTGCTTCCGTGTCCGGCTCTTCTGTTTCTGTAGAATCAGAATTACCCCATAAACTACTAGTATCTTCGGTTTCCGAAGCCATCACCATACCAAGTTTCTGCGCTTCTTTTATAATCGTTTCATCCGATAAATTATTATTATGAATAACGCTGGAAATCGTCATGATAAGCGTTGCAAATATGACACCCATTCCTAAACCGCGCAAATAATATTTAAGCTTCATGATATAAACCCAAGACAAGTCTCACTTCGCCCAAACCACAATCTAATGTTTTTGCGATTTCCACTTCGTCTTTCCCTTCCTTATGTAATAGAAGAATCTGTTCATTCTTATTTAAAATAGCTTCTGCGCTTTCATTCATATTATCAATAAATTCATCATCCATTTCTTCTGGCTCTACAGACGCTGCCTGTGTTTCTACTCTTGATAATGTATTTTCAATATCCATTTCTCGAACCTGTTTTGTCACTCTCTGTAAGTCACTTACCATCTCCGCAGTTTCTGCCTGCTTATCATTTAACATACTATGCAAAAACATAATTTCATTGTGAGCCTTATTAATATTCTCTAAAACAGTATCTGAATATTCACTTACAGCCATAATTTTATTATTGGTTTCTTTTTCAAGACCACGCTTTGTAATCTCAAGTGACTCATCAATAATTTCTTCTACTGAACTCTCCACCTGAGATTTCACTTCTTCTACCTGTTTTTCAGCAATAACCTTCAAATCAGCTTCACTCATAAGCGAAATCTGCTCTAAATCCTGCTGGGATAATTTTTCTGTTACAAAAAAACTTCCCACTAAAAACGCTACACCTATTAAGATAAGTACAACTTCAACTGCTACCATAATTTTATCCTTTACACTTTCATATCAAATCCACCACTCATGGTCTTTTTTACAACACGATCTTCCGATTTTTCCCCTTCTTTTTTGACATTCGCTTTCTTTCGAAACAAATAAGCGTTTTTTCCTTTTTCTCGCGCATCAGCATGTGTGTCTGGTTTGTTTGCATCATCTGAATTATTCACCTGATGACGCATCTCTTCTGTTTTTTTCACAACCTGTACCTGAGCATTTTGTTGCTCCACCATAGGTCTGCTATCCTGCTGAAGTTTCACAGAACCTATATCATCTGCTCTTTGGATCATTCCACTATTTAAAATTGGACTGATTGCCATCAAATCACCTCACTGTTAGAAAGGAACTGTTTTTATCGCACCATCCACTTTCTTAAATTTACAATAATTCATCTTGTCCTTAATATTATAACTTAAATCTGAAATACACAACGATACCCCAGGGAAGATTGTTCTTGTAACAGCAATATAAGAACGATTAGATTCCATCATTTCAATATGAATCGTTCTCATTTCCTCACGCAATGGCTCTAAATCTTCCTTCTTCAATTTGTAATCCAAAGCAAGCGTTTGAACGTAAAGTAGTTTGTCCTTTGGGAGAACCTCTCCTCTTTTTAACATGCCAGCATAATTATCAATGATTGTCTTCATATCTTCTAATTCTTTGCCGCGTTTTACTACTTCTTTGTTTAATTCGATATAACGTTCTTTCTTTCCTGGATCAATTCCTACTTCCAATGTAGTAAAGGTTCCCATGTCTGTACCAGCATACTCTACTTCAATACTTCTGCCCGCACGAACAGTTCCACCATTAATTAAACCTTTTTTACCATGTACACGCACTTCTCCAGTTGCAGACACGTCGCTATTTAAAATTGCTTCTGCTTCCACAAAGCCACCAGCAATAACCTTTGCATTTTCAATATATTTTGCCATAACATTGGTTGTAGCCTTAAGTACCCCTTTGTGCATACCATGAATACCCTGTTTAACAACAATCTGTCCACCAGATTCCACATATGCATTTTCTACAACACCACCAATGATAATATCGCCAGTCGCACGAACAGAAAATCCTGTTTTTACATTGCCTACGATTTCCACGCTTCCATCATATTCGATATTTCCAACGGAATTATCTACATCAGCTGGCACCTGGAATACGTCCGATACAAAAACTTTGCCATTTACACAATTGGCATGACCCGTAACATCGGAATAAATCTCTGTCCTGTCTTCGTTTATCGAAATTTTATTACCAAATTCCAAACGTTCTGTACGTACTGTACGTGGCTTAATTTCTTCTCCAAAAACATTTTTTCCAGACTGACCTGGATCCTCTTTATGCAAACGAGCCAAGAGCTGACCCTTTTCAATATGGCTAATTGTATTCAGTTCTTTGTAGTCTACACTACCATCTTCATTACGTTTTGGTTGAAGATTTTTATTTGTATTAAAGAAATATTCAATTTTAGCATCTCTACCATGAACTGGCTGTGTACCGACTGCTATAATATAATCTGCACAGTATTGGCGATTCTCTAAAAATTCCTTTATTACATTTTCATCTACACCAAATTTTACTTTATGAAAGGCTAAATCACTAATAATATCTTCAGCTGTTAATTCTTTACCTCCGCCCATGGATGGCGCATAAAATCTACAGGTAACTTTCATTTTATCCAAAGATACCTTTATATTCATAGCCTCTCTTACTGGAATTCCATCCCAGTCACCTACAAACACCACAGACTCTTCACTCTTATTTACAACTGCAGCATTTAATTCTTTTAAATCGTATTTATCCAATTTCTTCGCAGCTAAGTACTCAGTTACTTCTGAAATACTGAGCATCTGTCCGCCGTCTACAGGCGGATAGATATGAAGGCATGCATTGGTGTCTCTAAACTCAAGTTGGAAGTATTGGTTTTTCATCTAATTTATCCCCATCGTTAATCTACTAAAATATCCATATATGCGCCCATTTTTTTACGCATCTTTAATAAAGCCTTTGTATGTAATTGAGATACTCGGGATTCTGACACCTCAAGCACTAGGCTTATTTCTTTCAACGTTAAATCCTCGTAATAATATAATTCAATAACTCTTCGCTCTTTTTCAGTCAGAACATCAAGCGATTCCACTAGTTTCTGCTTTAGTTCTTTTTCCTCTACCACATCTTCAGGCTGAGAAAAACGGTTTTTATTTACCGACTCAATCGTTGGCTCTTGCCCTTGTTCTTCAAATTCACTGAGAGATACCACATTAGTGACCTTTAATTGTGACTGCCAACTTATAAGTTCATCTTCTGAAACACCTAATTCTAAGGCAATCTCTTCATCTGTTGCAGCCTTACCAGTACGCATTTCGACTTGCTTAATTGCTTCATCTATCTTACGTTGACGCTGACGCACTGTACGTGGAATCCAGTCCATTTTACGAATCTGGTCTAAAATAGCACCTCTAATTCGCAAACTTGCATAGGTTTCAAATTTGACATTTTTTGTCATATCAAATTTGTCAATTGCATCAATCAATCCAAAGATACCATAGCTAACCAAATCATCATATTCAACATTATGACCTAAATACATACTAAGGCGACCCGCAACCAATTTTACCAACTGTGCGTAGGCAAGAATTAATTGTTCGCGGATCTCTTGTGTAGGTTTTTTTTGATATTCACTCCATAGTTTGTCCGTATCTACTGTTTTCATCTAAATTGCCCCAACTTCTTAGATTACTCTTCCTCTTCTGATGATTGATTTTCTTCCGTTTCTACATTCTCTTCCGATTCTGCATCTTCTTCCGAATCTTCATCGTCAGATTTTTCATTTTCTTCTTCGTTTTCTTCTTCTTCGGTCTTGACTTCTATCTCACCCATAAAGTGGTCCAATACACTTTTAATAATACCGCCCAATATCCAAAAGATAAGCAAAACGATAAGCAATTGAACTGTAAAATCCATTAATGGTATCTGATAACGAATACCGAACAAACAATATACACCACCTGCTAAAAGCATTATAATGGCAGGTACATCTTTTGTTTTCATACTTTATCTCTCTCTTTAAATAATCTTGCTTGATTTACCAACAGCCTTAATGTGAAAATCACCATTTTCACAATTCAATTCTACGGTTCTACCATAGTTAAGTCCTGTATCCTCTGCAATCAAAGGAATTTTTAATTCCTTTAAAATAATCTTTGCTTCTTCTGCATTTCGTTCGCCAACATGTCCTACATTTGATAAACCACTAACCTCGAACATTTTTGCACCGCCAGCAATCTTTGCAACCATTCTTCTAGGAGAAGCTCCCTGTGCAATCATCAAACGATATAACTCTTTGATACCTGTATCACCAAATTTTGCAATATTTGAATTGTTTTTTAATTTAGTACTATCAGGAAGCATGTAGTGAACCATTCCCCCTAATTTTAAAGCAGGATCGTATAATACCAGCCCAATGCAAGAACCAAGACCCAGAGTGATAAGTGAATCAGGCGCTTTGGCAATATTTAAGTCTGCCATTCCGACTTTAATCACGTTCCCCATAATTATAATCCTCTATCTTTAGTTCATAATACCCAATGCAGTTAAAATTTTTGCATACGAATCCTGTTCTGGCATCAAAATGAAATAACCTTGCATTTCTTTGTCATCCCCAAATTCTGTTTCGATAAATAATGCATTATCACCATACTGTCCAAACTGAATTGCTGGCACACTTAAAATCGCTGCCGCCATATCAACTGCGATATATGGAACAGATGGCTGTATTTTCATACTTGTCAATGACGATAAAGCTGTTAAATAAGAAGATGCTATGATATTTCCAATCTCCTTTAACGCTGACAAATCCATTTCATCAAATGGTTCATTATAATCTGGATCACGCATCATAAGTTTATTTACAATAATATGAGCAGATTCCATTTTCATCAAAAACATCATGCTACCATTTATATCATCTAAAACTTCTAGGAAAATACCTACAATTGTTTCTTCTTCATCACAGATAGCACCACCTAATTCAGAAGCTTCCATCAACTGAACCTTTGGAACTTCCATATTAAGACGTGCACCTAGCATTTGAGAAATCGCTGTAGTTGCATTACCTGCACCTATATTTCCAATTTCGCGAAGTACATCTATGTACATTTCGTTTACATTGTCTAAGGAAAACTCTCCCATAATCCCTCCAAAATTGTGTATAGTGAGGCGTATCGCCTCACTATACAAATACTATTTAGTTTGCTTCTTTTTCATCAATCACAGCGTTAATTTCAAATAACGAAATTAATTCTTCGCCATTCTTACCAATACCATTGATAAAACTATCTTTTGCAGATGTTTTTTCAACTTCTGCCATATTAAGTGTGATTACTTCTCTAACTTCATCAACAATAATTCCGATAGATCCTTTTTCTTCAATCTTAATGATGATAATTCTTGATTTATCAGTAATTTCATCATCTTCTAAGCCCATTTTCTTTCTAATACTCATAACTGGTACGATTTCACCACGAAGGTTAATAACACCTTTGAAATAGCTCTGAGCTTTTGGAACTCTTGTGATTTTCTGCATACGAACAATGTTATCAATGTATTTAATATCAATTCCGTATTTTTCGCTACCAATCTGAACAACAATATACTGTTTTGTTTCTACATCTTGTCCTTCAAGTCTTAAATCAGCCATTTTAACACCCCCGCTTACATTAATGTGTTTGCATCGATAATCAATGCAACTTCACCATCACCTAAGATAGTAGCACCACTAATCAGCTTGTTGCCAGTCATATACTTACCAAGAGACTTGATAACGATTTCCTGCTGTCCAATCAAATCATCTACAACAAGACCTGCCTGCTGATCACCACGTTTTACGATAACTACTGTCAAGTGTTCTGGTTCATCCTGTGGTTCTACATCTAATACTCTGTCTAAACGAACCAATGGGATAACTGTATCACGAAGGTGAATAACTTCTTTTGCTTCAACATATTTGATATCTTTTACAGGAATATCTTCAATACTTGTGATAGAACCTAATGCAATCGCATACTGCTCTTCTCTAATCTTAACAAGTAAAGCCTGGATAATAGCAAGTGTAAGTGGAAGACGTACCGTAAATGTAGAGCCTTCACCTAATTTTGTCTTAACTTCAACATCGCCACCGAGAGCTTCAATGTTGGATTTTACAACGTCAAGACCAACTCCACGACCAGAAATATCTGTAATCTGTTTTGCCATAGAAAAACTTGGCATGAACAATAAGTTTACAGCTTCCTTCTGAGTCATAACATCTGCCTGATCCTGTGTGATAACACCACGATCTACAGCCTTTGATTTGACTGCTTCTACGTCTATACCATTACCATCATCACCTACTTGAATGATAACGTTGTTACCTTCCTGATAAGCATTTAAGAAGATTGTACCAGTTT
>CAZVOY010000080.1:0-6888 GCA_964628865.1 uncultured Lachnobacterium sp.
CGAGGATGATTTTCCAGTTCATCAGAAACTAATGCCAAGAGATATAAGTGGATATTTAGGAAAGCCCACTATTTTCCTTGCGGAGCAAATCTGCACGATAGATAAAAAGCAGGTACTTTGCAAAGTGGGACATGTTGATAAGAAAAGCGAAGCAATTAGCAAGATAAATCAAATAATTGTTCGACAGTTAGGCTTGGAAATGTAAAAAGTAAAAGAGAGATGTTCATGCAGAGGGAAATGAGTAATACTGATAATAAGAAAATTTTAAAACAAACGGATTTGTATGAAATCCTACCATTTAAAAAAACGAAAATATTACAATTGTTACGTTCGGGAGAATTGCCCGTTGTAAAAGTGGGAAAGGATTATATAACAACTTATGAGTTGATTGAGAAATGGATAAAAGAAAATGTGGGAGGTGAGATATTCTACGATTGATGAAAAAATAGATAGATGTTATAATACAGGGGTAAACTTCATTTTATTGCCAGATTTGAGGTGATAGAATGAGAGAGATAAATTATAAACTTAATAAAATGCAAATTGTGTTCCGACAAGATGGACGGTATTTTGGAAGAATTACTGTAAAAGGAAAGCGAAAAGATTTTTATGGTGCTACAAAGTCAGAAGTGAAGCAAAAGGCTAGAGAATATCTTCTTAAAGTGGAAAATGGATTCACAGATGCGAAACGTATTCGTTTTGATGACTACATGATTTATTGGTTGGAAAATTTCAAATGGAATTATATTGAGCCATCATCTTATACCAGATTATATAGGACTTATCAATGCCAGATTAAACCAGTTCTTGGAAATGTAATGATAGGTGATATAACAAGAGAGATGGTTCAGAATATGATTGATGAACATGCAAATCCAACGAAAGCGGGTACAACGCCATTGGCGAGATCTGGATTAAAAAAACTTGCACAACTGATGAGTGCAGTAATGAGGAAGGCTGTTGAACAAGGTGTAATCAGTAGTAATCCATGCGAGGGTTTGTTAATTCCCGTTGAAAGTTGCATTCAAGTGGAAACGAAGCATCAAATCACTATGGATGATGAGCAAATTGAGGAGTTCAAAGAAGCATGTTTGTCTAGGTATAAGTCGTCAGGAGAATATAAAAGTAGGGATTACTTTATTTTGTTGCTAATATTAAATCTTGGATTGCGTGTAGGGGAAGCACTCGCTCTTGAATGGAGTGATATTGATTTGACTAAAAAGCTGGTATATATTCACAAGACGATACAAAGTAATATCATGACAGATAAGAACAATATTTCTAACGTTTCCTCAAGGGTAAAATATTCTACAAAAACGTCTGCTGGTGTTCGTGTGATTAAGTTAAATGAAAAGGTTTTGTATTATATAAGAGAACTTAAGCTATATGACGAAAGAAATAAAATCGAATCCATTTATGTATGTAGTACGAGAGTCGGTACACGAAACTCTGCCAGAAATTTACAGAGAAGCTTGGATAGACTTGTTGCAAATACAACTATCAAAGATAGGATTACACTTCATACGTTAAGGCATACGTTTGGTTCAACAATGCTAAGACGTGGTGTGCCAATTGAAGTGGTAAGTAAGTTGATGGGACATGCAAACATCACAATTACATATACCAAGTATATTCATATACTGCAAGAGCAACAGGCATTGGCGATGGATATGGTACAAATTTGTTAAAAGTGGTGTCAAAATGGTGTCAGAGAGAAAACAGAGTAAAGAAAACTCAGTAGATAGTAGGGATGGAGATGTTCGGACACGGGTTCGTCTCCCTCTGGATTAAATCCACTTCATTAGGTCTCAGTAAATACTGAGACTTTTTGTTTTGTATAAGGTGAGAAATAATGGCAAAAAGAAGAATGAGAAAAAAAGATATCAAATATTACGCAATTGCGTTTGTGATTGTTTTGTTGGTAAGCTTTTTTACCAGTAACAATGAAACCGAAGACGCACCCAAAAATCAAAGCAATTATGTGGAAAATGTAAGCGAAATAAATTCCTTAGATGGTATGAAAGTCCACTTCCTAGATGTAGACCAGGGTTTATGTATTCTCGTTCAACTAGGTGAAAATGTGCTAATCTACGATGGTGGCGAACGTGATACCTCTAGCTTTGTAGTAGCATATCTAAAGGAGCTGGGGATTACAGAAATTGACTATATGATTAGTAGTCACTATGATTCCGATCATGTCAGTGGTTTAATTGGTTGTTTGTATGCTTTTGATGTCAAGAATGTTATTTGTAGTGATTATGTACATGATAGTAGTACCTACCAGTCCTTTATCGAAGCAGTCGAAGCAGAAGGGGTGACAGCACAGCATCCAGCGGTTGGTACGGAGTATACTTTTGGTGATGCTAAAATCACAATCTTAGCACCAGAAGAAATTGGAAATGACAGCAATGCAAACTCAGTAGCTATAAAGTTATCTTATGGAGAAAGTGATTTTATTTTTACTGGTGATGCGGATTACAAAAGCGAAAAAAGAATGATAGCATCTGGTGTTGATTTAGACTGCGATGTGTTGTCCTTAGGACACCATGGTTCCTCAAGTTCTAACTCGTCAGCTTTTCTAGAAGCGACCACACCAGAATATGCAGTAATCAGCTGTGGTGCTAACAACTCATACGGACATCCACATGAGGAAGTGGTAGAGCTATTAGAAGCTATGGAAATCGATGTTTTCCGTAGCGATAAGCAGGGAACGCTGATAGCAGTATCAGATGGTAACACAATTACCTGGAGTGAAGCCCCATGTAATGATTATACAGATGGTGATTAAGAGAGGAGCTGTCGCAAAATGGATATAAAATCCATTTTGCGACAGCTCTTATATATAATGAGAAAAAATTATGTTATACAGCTAGATCCATCTGCTGCACAGTTCCGGACATTCCGTCTTCATAGAGGAATAGTCCTGTTTTTTGAATCACCGCATTGGTTGCATTCTCTGCATTTTTCAAAGAGAATTCGGTGTCTTCGTAGCCGAGGTAGATAGCGCCTACACCAGCTTCTGCTAAGTCTATAAGTGTAGAGTTTCCGTTTTCGTCCATAGACCAAATTTTAAGTTTCTGGAAAATGGAATCTGCTTCGTCAATCCATCCATTTCCATCTTCATCATGAGCGAGTAAATCCTTGAACCCGTTTCCACTAATAGTGCCAAAAAGTTCACTGCCATCGTTGATAGTACCATCGCCATTATTATCTAACGCCAAATATCCACTATCTGAATTCAGCATAGAGATTTCATCTTCAACACCGTCGGCGTTAATGTCAAAGAAGAATTTCTGGTCCGATACGCTGGCGACATTGGTGTTAAGATTAATAACCAATGGATCGCAAAGTCGTGGCTGACCGAAATCAATTTCTTCAGAGGCCATTTCCACAAAGGAACGAGACATTTCTAAACTGATATTGAAGGATAGTTTTCTACCATCGGCAGTAATAGCTGTACCTTTGGCATCAAAACAGGTGGTCTCACTTTCTGCACAATAATAGAAAGAATAGTGGCTTCCTCCCGTGCCAAGTTGTTCACCTAGCTCGTTAGCTGTCTGAGTGAACAAGCTTGTAGTACTGGCTTCCGCAGCAGATGAGGTACGGTTAATTTGCGCCACAGAACTGGTAGGATTTTTTGCTTCTTTCCCAAAGAGAATATAAAGCAGATAATCCAATGCTTTTTGTTGAATTTTACGCACCATTTCTATTTTGTCTTCGATAGTTGGAATGGAGGTTGCCTTATAATTTCCAAAACGTGACATAAGTGCTTGCATTTCATCTTCCAGCGTAGAGCCTTCTTCCGTGGAAAGTTCTGTTGGAATTTCATCTGGTGATGTACTGTACTCCGAAGTATCAGTTGTGTTTTGTGGTACGTCATTTAATGCACCATTCTTAGAGGCGGAGTACTCAGTCATTTGAACGACTTTACTACATGCCTCTGTAAAGCTGGTACCAGTAGCATTGTCCCATTCGCTGTGCTCGATATAGCTGGATTGGGTAGACGAGTAGCGTCTGCTAGCACTGGTGCCGATTGAACTACTTTGAATAATCAAAATATCATCCCCTTTTCTTAGGACGGTATTCTTTTTCATTGACTCCTTTCATTGGAAAAGAAAAAGGACGACTTCTGTTAGAAAAATCCCTTTTCTACAGTTGCCATCCTTGATTTGTCCAATTTTTATTTTTTTAGGTTGTGGATCCGTAACCTATGTAATACATATATCGGAGGTTTTCCAAAAATATTAACTTTTTTTAGAAAAGAATATATGTTATACTATCTGCGGACTTTGAATAATAAAAAATGGAGAAAAAAGATGAGTCTTACAAAAGAAGTTTATCAGGCATATTGTGATATTTTAAAAGAAGAATTGCGTTTAGCTATGGGCTGTACAGAACCTATCGCCATCGCATATAGTGCGTCTATTGCACGTAATTATTTGGATAGTGATCCAACCAGTATCCAAATTGGACTAAGCGGAAATATCATTAAAAATACAAAGAGTGTAGTTGTACCTGCTACTGGTGGGATGCATGGGATTCCAGCAGCAGTAGCAGCAGGGACGGTCGCAAACAAACCAGAGTTGGTATTAGAGGTACTTTCTTCTTTAACCGAAGATGATGTGCCATGTATGAAAGCTCTGTTGGAAAAATGTCCAATCGAAGTAAATGAATTAGATACAACACATATTTTTGAGATTATTATTACCATGAAAAATGACACAGACAAGGTCACTGCACGTTTGCTAGATCGTCATACCAATTTGGTATATGTGGAAAAGAATGGTGAAATCTTAGTTAGAAATGAACAGGAAGAAGAGGATGGCGGTATCAAAACGGACCGTACACTTTTGAATGTAGAAGATATCGTTTCTTTTGCAGACGAAGTCGATTTAGATGATGTAAGAGAACTCTTAAATTGTCAGATTTCCTGCAATATGGCAATTGCCGACGAAGGAATCAAGAATAACTATGGTGCCTGTATTGGTAAGGTAATATATAAAAACGGGGAGTGCACATTGGCGGACAAGGCTCGTGCTTATGCAGCGGCAGGTTCCGATGCACGTATGAATGGATGTGAACTTCCAGTATGTATTATTTCTGGTAGCGGAAATCAGGGTATGACAGCGTCAATCCCAATCGTTATATATGCAAGGGAATTGGGTAAATCAGAAGAGGAAATGCTACGTGCTTTGGTATTGTCGGATCTGATTACCACACATTTAAAAACTGGTATTGGATGTTTGTCGGCATATTGCGGAGCCATAAGTGCTGGTTGCGGAGCTGGAGCAGGTATTGCATATCTCTACGGAGGCAAATTCAAAGAAGTAGCACATACCATCGTAAATTCACTAGCTATTTTATCTGGAACCATCTGTGATGGCGCAAAATCTTCCTGCGCAGCGAAGATTGCTATGGCAGTAGAAAGTGGCATCCTTGGATATGAAATGTATAAAAATGGTCAGCAATTCTATGGTGGTGATGGTATCATCTCAAAGGGTGTAGAAAACACCATCGCAAACGTAGGTAAACTTGCTAGAGAAGGTATGTCAGAAACAGACAAAGAAATTATTAAAATTATGCTACAGTAAGGATATCGAATGAAAGTAAAACACATAAAACGAGTCATTGTATCTGTAATATTGCTGTTTGCAATGTCATTTACATCTGTGTATGCGACTGAGAAAAATGATGAAAAGAAGCAGGCGCAGGAACAGGTGGAGAATCTACAGCAGCAGGTAGAAGATGCGGAGAATGCACTAGACGATATCAATGACAAAAAAGATGAATTAGAAGATAATCTGAATGATTTTAATAGCGAACTAAATACGCTTGTAAGCGATATGAATGATTTGGAAGAACAAATTGCTGCAAAACAGGAAGCCATTGCTACTGCAACAGAAAATTTGGAAACAGCGGAAGAACAGGTCGAGCAGCAATATGAGTACATGAAACGACGCATTCAGTACATGTACGAAAATGGAAGTCTTTCGATGGTTGCTAGAATTATTGAGTCAGAATCCTTTTCGGATTTTATAAATAAGACGGAATACATAGCAACAATTCTGCAATACGATCGAGAGAAACTTGTAGAGTTCCAAGAGCTTCAGACGCAGATTAAAGAAGAAAAAACACGTCTTGAGCAAGAAGAAGCCTCTCTTTTAGCAATGCAGGAAGAAATGGGCAAAAAGAGAACACAGGTGAATTCTTTGATTGCTAGTACGCAGAATGATATTGAAAAGACTAGTAATGAAGTAGCAAGTGCAGAGGCAAAGGTAGAAGATTTAGAAGCACAGCTTGCGTATTGGGAAGCTTATGAAGCAAAGTTAGACGCAGAAAGATTACAACAAGATCTGGAACTTTGGGAGGAAATCCAAGGGTCTGGAAGTGGCATTGTGTCAGGTGGCAGTTATGCTCCAGCACAGGGAGAATTGTATTTGCTGGGAGCGATTATTCAGTGTGAAGCTGAAGGGGAGCCATATGCTGGAAAACTAGCAGTTGGCAGTGTAATTATGAACCGTGTAAATAGTTCGAGATTTCCGAACACAATTACGGAAGTGGTTTATCAAAAAAATCAGTTTTCTCCAGTAGCCAGTGGGCGATTAGCATATCGCTTGTCAGCGGGTGTAAACGACAGCTGTATGCAGGCAGCACAAGAAGTATTAAATGGAAATATTACGACAAATGCATTGTTTTTCCGCACTGTTACCCCTAGTATCAGTGGAACGGTAATTGGAAACCATGTATTTTATTAAATCACTCTTTAGCTCAGTAAATGTTTTCAAAACACTACGAAATGAGCCTGTCTATATATGAAAAGCGCGAGCGCTCTCGCTCGTGAAAAACGTAGCGGATACTAAATTCGTGTCAAGCTTTCGCTTGCACTTA
>CAZVOY010000081.1:0-6809 GCA_964628865.1 uncultured Lachnobacterium sp.
GAAAGCATGATAATTGGTACATTGGATTTTGTTCGAATTTCACGACAAACCTGATAGCCATCCATGCCAGGAAGCATAAGATCCAAAAGAATCATATTTGGATTGTATGATTCAAAGGCAGAAAGTGCTTCTTCTCCATCGTTTACAATTTTGGTATCATAACACTCTTTGGTAAGATAGAGGGAGATGAGTTCTGCAATATTGTTGTCGTCATCTACAATTAAAATTTTGGTTTTTGTAGCCATAATAAAAGTCCTCCATTTCGGTGGTTCGTTTCTTGGATTATTTGAACTCAGCGATGGTTACACCTGCATCGCCTTCTCCGAATTCTGCTAGTTTAAATGATTTTACATATTTTTGACGTTTCAGATGCTGATGCACGGCATCACGAAGTGCTCCAGTGCCTTTGCCATGTACGATTCGTACGGATGGAAGGTGTGCGATATATGCGTCGTCTAAATACTTGTCTAACTTTGCAATGGCCTCATCTGTTCTCATTCCAATTAGTTTGATTTCAGTAGAAATAGTAGCGGATTTGTTCATCTTAATCTTACTTGCACTGCCACCGTATTTCTTGTTTGGAGCAAGTACATCTTCGTCCATTAAAATTAAATCATTTATGTTTACCTGAGAACGAAGAATACCCATTTGCACAAAGAGGTTTCCTTTCGCATCTGGTAAGGTGTGCACCGTGCCTTTTAGGTTCATGGAAAGTACTTTTACAGTATCGCCTATATGAAGCTTCTTAGGTGCCTTGTGATTTACCGCCTGCTTTTTGATGCTGGTTAGGTTCTTTTCTTTTTCCGAAAGCTTGTTGCGTAGGTTTGTACGCTCTTTTTCCATTTGGCTCATAGGAGCATTGCCCTGTCCGTATTTGTTGAAATTGCGGATGGTTTCATCTGCTAAGTCTTTCGCCTCTTTGATAATGCGGAAAGCTTCTTCATTTGCCTCGCGTAAAATCTTTTCCTTGGATTGATCTAAGCGTTCGTGTTTGTTTTCTAACTGTTTCTTTAAGTGTTCAATTTCTGCTTTATATTGATTAATTTCTAACTGTTCTTTTTCGATGGTAATTCGACTTGCTTCTAAGTTGGAAAGTACGTCTTCAAATTCTACATCTTTTTGGTTCAATCGACCTTTTGCATCTTCAATGATGGAATCGTCTAAGCCCAATTTTGAAGAGATTGCAAAGGCATTGCTTTTTCCAGGAATACCGATGAGAAGTCGATAGGTTGGGCTAAGGGTTTCTACATCAAATTCACAGGAAGCATTTTCAATACCATCTGTAGTAAGAGCATAAACTTTCAATTCGCTGTAATGGGTGGTAGCCATGGTGATGGCACCATAAAGGTGAAGTTTATGCAAAATAGAAATTGCCAGAGCTGCCCCTTCCGTAGGGTCTGTACCTGCACACAATTCGTCGAATAAAACAAGACTTTTGCTATCTGCTTTCTCCAAAATGTTTACAATATTCACCATATGAGAAGAAAAGGTACTAAGACTTTGCTCGATACTCTGTTCATCACCGATGTCTGCGAATACTTCTTCAAAAATTGCTAATTCCGAACGATCTCCCGCTGGGATGTGTAAGCCAGCCTGCCCCATAAGAGAGAGAAGACCTACGGTTTTTAAACTAACGGTTTTACCGCCAGTGTTTGGTCCAGTGACAATTAACTGTTTAAAATCTTTTCCAATATAAACATCAATTGGAACTACCTTCTTTGGATCTAATAATGGATGACGACCTTTGCGGATGTTGATAATCCCGTTTTCATTAAAAGTAGGAGCAACACCGTTGTAGGATTTTGCTAAAGCTGCTTTTGCAAAGATAAAATCCAATTCGGAAAGGACCGTGTAGTTGTTTGCTAACGCCATTTCATAGCCAGCCACCATTTCACTAAGACGAGCTAAAATCACATTGATTTCTTCTTTTTCTTTTATAAAAAGTTCTTTTAATTCATTATTTAGATTTACCACAGCCATAGGTTCGATAAATACTGTGGAGCCAGAAGAAGACTGGTCATGCACCATGCCTGGAATCGCTGATTTCGAAGAAATCTTTACAGGCAGACAGTAGCGTCCGTCACGCATGGTTACGATTGCGTCTTGTAAGTGTTCACGCGTAGATTCATTGTTCATGAGTGTGGAAAGCTGTGCATGGATACGGTCATTCATGCCGCGAATGGATTTTCGAATCTTGAACAGGGCAGGACTAGCGTCATCTGCAATTTCATCTTCGCCTAAAATACAACGCTTGATTTCCTCGTGAAGAGGTGTTAAGGGTTCCACCTGAGAAAAGAGCCCTGTCAAAGAGTCGGTCTTTTCCTCTGCGCGATCGGAACGGTCATAAGCCTTTGCTCGTTTTGCAACTTCAAGAAGAGAACTAATCTGCAACAACTCCACAGTGTTAAGAGAACCACCAATAGAGAGACGTTTCAAAGATGCGTTGATGTTTTGAAGCCCTGCAAAAGTAATAGAGTTGCTTTTGTAAAGACGACTAAGAGCATCTTTCGTGGTTTCCTGTAAATGGTTGATTTCATCTACATCCGTAGAAGGAGTCAGTTCTAGTATTCTTGTTTTTGTTTCAGGTGCAGCAGCATAACCAGCTAGCTGATCTAAAATTTTATGATATTCTAATGTTTTAAAAACCTTCTGATTCATAGTTACCTCAAAAATATAAATAGATACCATTATTATAGCTTATTCTAGTTGTTTGGAAAAGGTAAAAATGCTTGCAAGGGGATATAAATCGCAATATAATGAAAATGGTTTATTTTGTAATCGTATTGACTTAATGAGGAATAGATATGAGTTTTATTCGTGAACATATTAAAGAAAAACCAATTAATAAGAAACGTATATTCATCAATATAGGAGTTGCTGCCTTATGCGGACTCGTGTTTGCCATTGTGGTGTGTGTGATTTTAGTGCTTTTTGTACCGGCGTTCAAAGAGCATATTATTGCAGAAAATGAGAGCTCACAGATGAAAATACAAAATCAGACTGAAGCGCAAACGGAAACAGAAAGTACGGAAGAAGAGGATAATGAAATTGTAATTCCTCCAAATCTGAATCTTTCTATATCGGATTATCAGACACTTCAAGATGAGTTGTACAAGATTGGAAATGAAGTAAATAAGTCTATTGTGGCAGTTACAGGTGTGGCTAGCGATACCGAATGGTTAGAAAACGCTTTTGAAACAGAAGGACAGGGCTCTGGAGTAATTGTTGCGGAGGATGAAAATTATCTCTACATATTAACGGAGAAAAAAATAATTTCAGAGGCGACACGCATCCGAGTTTCGTTTGTAGATGGAGCAAGCGCAGATGCTACCTTGTTAAAGGCGGATGAAAATACAGACATTGCGATTCTGACCGTAGCAAAAAGACAATTAAATAGTAGTACAAAGAAGTTAATTGCTATTGTTACACTAGGAAATTCTACGGAGGTAACAAATGGTGCAATTGTTATTGCATTGGGAAGTCCGTTAGGAACAAATTACTCGATTTTAACAGGGAATATTACATCTGTTCAAAATGAAATTGTAACGCAGGATAAGAATTATTCTGTGTTTACTACGGACATTGTAGGGAGCGAGACTGGTAGTGGTATTTTAATAAACACCAAGGGAGAAATCGTTGGTGTGGTTATGCAATCATTTAGTGGTTCTCAAGATGTGGGTACGCTTACGGCTGTAGCTATCGATGAGCTTAGAGAGATAATAGAGCTTTTAATTAATGGAAAAGATGTTCCTTATGTGGGACTTTATATTTCTACGGTAACAGAAGATATTTCAAAAAATTATGAAATTCCAATGGGGGTTTATATCAAGGAGATAGCGGCAGGCTCGCCAGCGATGCATGCAGGCTTGCAGAGTGGTGATGTCATTGTTGCAATAAACGGGGAAGCGGTAGCTTCGGATATAGAGTATAGTGACAAAATTAGTCAGTTGATTCCAGGTACATCCTGCGAAATCACTGTACAGCGTCAAAGTGGTGATGAGTATTATGAAGTTACCTATGAAGTAGAAATTGGTGTATTAGAATAAATGGAGGCGTTATGAGATATATTGAAACTTTTCGTGAGGGAGAACGTGTAAGCGGCGTATACCTTTGCAAATTTAAACAGGCAGCTTTAACAAAAGCAGGAAAGCCATATGATATTGTGATTTTACAGGATAAAACAGGAACGATTGATACAAAGGTATGGGACCCAGGTTCTGCAGGAATTGAGGAATTTGATGTAATGGATTATGTGGACATCACAGGTGATGTATCAAGCTATCAAGGAAATCTTCAGCTTTCTATCAAACGCGCGAGAAAAGCGGAAGAAGGAGAATATGATCCAAAGGATTATCTGCCTAGCAGCGAGTATGACATTGATGGCATGTTTGTGGAATTAATGGGATATATTAACTCTATTAAAAATTCATATTTGAGTCAGTTATTACATGCTTTTTTTGATGATACAAATTTTGAAAAGCGTTTCAAATTTCACTCGGCAGCAAAGAGTGTACACCATGGATTTGTAGGTGGGCTTTTAGAGCATACGTTAAGTGTAACGAGAAACTGTGATTTCTTCGCAAAGAACTATTCGATTTTAAACAGAGATTTATTGCTTACAGCAGCGATGTTTCATGATATTGGAAAAATGACAGAGTTATCTACTTTCCCAGAAAATGATTATACCGATGCAGGCAATTTGTTAGGACATATTGTAATCGGTTGCGAACTGGTAAGTGAGGAGATAAAGAAAATCGATGGTTTCCCAGTAACGCTTGCGAATGAATTAAAGCATTGTATTTTAGCACATCATGGAGAATTGGAATTTGGTTCACCAAAGAAACCTGCTTTGGTAGAAGCCCTCTGCCTTAGCTTCGCAGATAATCTGGATGCGAAAATGGAAACCATGAAGGAACTTTTAAATGGCGTACCAGAAAATAATTTGGAGTGGCAGGGCTACAATAGACTCTTAGAGTCAAATTATCGTAAAACCAGTTCATAATAAAGAGAGAAATCTTAGATGAAAAAGAATGACTTATTTGATTTAGAAATTACTGACATGGGAGTAGATGGTGAAGGAATAGGACATTTTGATGGCATGACTTTTTTTGTGAAGGATGCCTTGATTGGAGATGTCATTCGTGCCCGTGCTACTAAGTTAAAAAAGAATTACGGATATGCAAGAGTGGAAGAGGTATTAACTCCTTCCACTTTTCGTATTGAACCTGCATGTCTGCACCACAGACGTTGTGGAGGTTGTCAAATTCAGGCTTTATCCTATGAGAAACAGCTAGAATTTAAACAACAGAAGGTAAGTGGAAATTTGATTCGTATCGGCGGATTTCCAAAAGAGGAAATTGATAGGAAGATGCTACCAGTAGTAGGGATGGAAACGCCGTTTCGCTATCGTAACAAAGCACAGTTTCCTGTGGGCAAGGATAAAGATGGTAATGTTGTAACTGGCTTCTATGCAGCACGCACCCATAGTATTATTCCAGTAGAGGACTGTTTGCTTGGGGTGGAAGAAAATGCACCTATTCTTCGGGTGGTAAAAGATTGGATGACGGAATATCATATACCAGCTTATGATGAAACCACCGGAAAGGGGCTTCTTCGTCATGTGCTGATTCGCTTTGGATTTACAACCAAAGAGATAATGGTTTGCTTAATTATCAATGGAAAGGCGTTGCCAGCGCAGGAGGCGTTGATTGAGAGATTGGCAGAAGTAGAAGGAATGACGTCTATTTCAATCAACATAAATACCCAAAATACTAATGTTATTTTGGGAGATACAACAGAGTGCATTTGGGGACAGCCATACATTACCGACTATATTCATCTGCGTACGACGGGGGATGATTTGGTAGGTAGCGACAAAGAGTTCGCGCTGACAGAAACTGCGGTAGCTTACTGTATTTCGCCACAGTCGTTCTATCAGGTAAACCCTGTTCAGACAGAAAAACTGTACAGCACAGCGTTGGATTATGCGGAGCTTACAGGCAATGAATATGTATGGGATTTATATTGTGGTATCGGTACTATTTCACTTTTCTTAGCGCAAAAAGCAAAGAAAGTCTATGGTGTAGAAATTGTTCCACAGGCGATTGAAGACGCAAAGAACAATGCAAAATTAAATGGTATTGAAAATGCTGAGTTCTTTGTAGGAAAAGCGGAAGAGGTGCTTCCTGAGTTCTATGAAAAATTAAGCGAAGGTGATGCAATGCTCACGCCTGACGTAATTGTGGTAGATCCACCACGAAAAGGTTGCGATGAAGCTTGTATTAATACCATGTTGAAAATGCAGCCAGAGAGGATTGTATATGTAAGTTGTGATTCTGCTACCTTGGCAAGGGACTTGCGTATTCTTTGTGAGGGTGGATATGAAATCGAGAAGGTGAGAGCCTTTGATCAGTTCGCTCATACGGGTCATATTGAAACAGTCTGCCGTCTGTCGAGAAAAGCCCAATAAATCAAAGTTGTTTTGAGCAGCTTATTCTTAATTATTAAGAATAGGCTGCTTTTTTTGTTTCAGAAGATATCCACGCAAGTACTATCAAAAATATATAGAGTATGATAGGTAACATCGTTTTCTTTTTAGAATATTATAAAATGGAATCTATATAATTGGGAAGGAGAATTAATTTTGTCAAAGATCGCGATTGATGCAGGTCATGGAAAAATGACAGAAGGGAAAAGATGCTTAAAGAGTCTTGACCCAAATGAGACGCGAGAATGGGTGTTAAATGGTAGAGTCGCAGATGCTCTTGAAACTTATTTGCTAAGTGCAGGACATGCAACTTTGAGAGTAG
>CAZVOY010000082.1:0-6696 GCA_964628865.1 uncultured Lachnobacterium sp.
GTCTTTTCTTGACTAAAGGTAATATGGAAACGGTAGAAGCTGGAGAGCATAAGGACATCTCATATATGCTCGGTTCAAATAGTGAGGATATGGCACCACCAATTATCTTTGGTATGGCGAAAAAGTGGTGTGAAACCCAAAGAAAACCTTCTTATTGCTGGTTCTTTGACAGAAAGCTTCCAGGGGATAAAAATGGTGCTTGGCATTCCAGCGATTTATGGTATTGGTTTGGTACTTTGAAAAATGGCTGGAGACCATTTGAGAAAAAAGATTATGATTTAACAAATGCTATGTCTGACTATCTTTGTAATTTTGTAAAAACAGGTAATCCAAATGGGGATGATTTGGTAGAATGGAAATCTGCAAAAGAGGGTCAGAAAGAAGTACTTCGACTTGGTGAAGGGGATATTCGCATGGGTAAAGTGAACAAGTTGAAATTGTTCTACACCATGCTCACCAATAAAGCAGTAGGAGAATAGTTATATTGGAAATACGTCCAGAGAAATCTGGGCGTATTTTTTATGAAAAAAATGTCGAAAGATATTTCCAGTAACTTCCGTTTAATAGCTTTGTGTTTCTTAAAAAATATGTTATACTTTGAATATCTATAGGCTAGGAGAAAACCAATGTTTTTTGATGACAGTTTAAAGGGATTAAAAAAAGAATTAAAGGCAGCAGGAGCTGACCTATCTTTTGTGAAAGAGTGGCAGAAGTCTTACGATAAGGTGAGAAAACAAAGTCCTATCATAGAGAATCAGTATGTACAGGCAAAAGGGGAATTGGATGTTGTATATGCGATTTTAAAAGAGATGGAGCAGTTGTTGATTTCATGCAAGTCGGAAAATGATTTGGGAAATGTGCAAAAGAGATTGTCTGGTTTTGCAAAGGAAATGAAGAAATATCAGAATGATTTTAACTGTGAATTTTTGGTAAGTAAAGAAGATAAAGATTTTCATCTGACATACACGACCATAGTTACTTTGTGTGGAAAAAATATCAAAGAACAGAAAGACGTTTTGATTTTACAAAGCGAGATAGAAAATCTGATGTCCATGACAAAAGAGGCTTTGGATAAGAATTGGCCAGAGTATAGAGCTATGGCATATTTTTATATAGATCACACAGATAGAGAAATTTTTGATTTGCCACATGTAGATAAAGTTGAGAAAGTTACAGCCATATATGAAAAAGAATTTTCAGAACCGATGAAGCAGGTGACAGAAGTTGCATTAGGGGAAGAAAGAGCAAGTAAACTTATGGAGGAAGAGTTATGGATCTGATAACCATTATCATAATCATTGCAGTTATTTCGAAACTGGTAAAAAAGGCAAAAGCAACAGAAGATAAAGCACAACCAAATAAGCCAAATTCATGGGAACAGGTGAATCAGCAGATTAAGTTTGGGCAAAATCAAAATGAGCAGTGGCAAAAGGTGGCTCGAGAGAATATTGAGAAGGCAAAGAGAAGAGCTACAGAAAAGCTACGAGAGGTGGAAAAAGTGATTGAGGTAGAGGATAAACCTCAGAACACAACTATTTTGCAACGTGCAAAGGTAAATTCAGATAAAGATAAAGGAGATGTGACCTTGCAGACCATGGAAGCAGAACACAATCATTCTGAACATGTAGCCTCTGCGATCCATCACCATCCAGAAGATGTTATTCCAGAGAATGTGCTTGGAACAGTGGAAGATTTAATGGTAAAAGGATACGATGGAAAACTATGTTTTGAAAGAGATTTTGTAGGCGAGGGCAATGACATGATTAGTCGCTTTACATTAGGAGGTATATAAATGGAGCGTAGACCTGAAGTAGGGGAGACTTACAGACATTTTAAAAATAAGAATTATAAGATACTTGCAATTGCGCATCATTCAGAAACAGGAGAAGAACTTGTAGTTTATCAGGCGTTATATGGTGATGGAATGGTTTGTGCAAGACCACTGGATATGTTCGTGAGTGAAGTGGATCACGTGAAATATCCAGAGGTGAAGCAGAAATATCGTTTTGAAAAAATTGAGGACGCGCCTGCAGCAGAAAAGACAATTGACCAAATGACAATAGAAGAAAAAATGATGGCGTTTTTTGATACGGAAGATTTGGAAGGGCGTTATCGTATTCTGTTAAAAATGCGTGAAGAAATTACAGACACTATGATCGATAACATGGCAGTTGTTATCGATGTGGTGATTCCAGATGGAGATCTTGCAAAGAGATATGATGATTTGAAACATGCAATTCAAACAAAACAGCGTTATGAACAAAACATGAGACTCCGTTAGTGGAGTCTCAACTTTTTAGAGGGATAATAAATGGAAATCGAAAGAAAATTTTTGGTGAAAAATCTTCCTGTAAATTTGGAAATGTATGAGCAGAAGCGAATTAGTCAAGGTTATATATGTACAAGTCCGGTAGTGCGAATACGTCGTAGCAATGAGGAATATTATCTGACGTACAAGGGAAAAGGTAAAATGGTACGTGAAGAATATAATCTGCCACTTACAGCAGAAGCTTTTGAACACATGCTACCAAAAATTGATGGGATTTTAATTGATAAAATCAGATATCTGATTCCGTTAAACGAAAAGCATGTAGCGGAATTGGATATTTTTCAGGGGGAATTGGAACCCTTGCAATTGGTAGAAGTGGAATTCGAGTCGGTGGAGGAAGCGAATGCTTTCGTAGCGCCAGACTGGTTTGGCGAAGATGTGACTCAGTCGAAGGAGTACCATAACAGCAATTTAAGTCAGAGATAAATCGTAATTACGGAGGAAGTATAATATGAAAAAACTTGGTGTTTTTATGGCGGATGGATGTGAAGAAATTGAAGCGCTTACAGTGGTGGATATTGCCAGACGTGCGGGTATAGAAGTTGCTATGATTTCTATTTCAGGTAAAAAGGAAGTACAGGGTGCACATGGTATCAATTTTCAGGTGGATATTCCAGCGGAATATATGGACTTTGATATGTTGGATGGCATTGTTCTTCCGGGAGGGATGCCAGGCACATTAAATTTAGGTTCAAATAAATATGTATTACAAACGATAGTTGATTTTTCTTGTAAAGAAAAACTGGTAGCGGCAATATGTGCAGCACCTAGTGTTCTCGGAGAAGCAGGGGTATTAAAAGGGAAAAAAGCAACCTCTTATCCAGGATTTGAAGACAAATTAGTTGGCGCAACCGTTTGTACAGATTCAGTTGTAAAGGATGGTAACATCATCACCAGTCGCGGAATGGGAACTGCGATTAAGTTCGCACTTGAAATTGTGCGCTATTTGTTGGATGATGAGGCAGCGGACGAACTCAGCAAATCTATAATATATAAATAGACGTGGTTTATATAGAAGTAATCGTTTGAAGTTGTATTTGCGATATTTATGTAAGAAATGAGCCATACTATGTTTAGATTGTGGACTTGAAAAGTGCTTGCATATTTAAACATAGTATGGCTCATTTCGTAAATTTTAGATCAAATAAAATCCTATCTTGGAATCATTATTTCATCTGTTCTCTCTGGCTTTTAATCATCTTTTTAACCATTTCACCGCCGATTGAGCCGGCTTCTTTTGATGTTAAGTCACCATTATAACCACTTTTAAGGTTAACACCTACTTCGTTGGCACATTCCTGTTTGAAGCGATTCATTGCTTCTGAATTTTTTGAACTTGAGTTGTTGTTTGAATTACTCATTATTGTTCACCTCCTTACAAGTTTTATTTTGAACATTACTGAAAAAAATATGTGAAACAGAGGTTGACAATTAATGGTAGTAGAGGTTTTACTATAATTTATAAATAGTTTTATTCAAGATAAAAATTACAAAAAAATAATGGGGAGCTAGAATGATAAAAGCAGTAATTTTTGATATGTTTGAAACGTTAATTTCATATTATGAGGGCCCAATTTATTTTGGTACGGATATGTCTGTCGACGCAGATGTTCCGGTAGTACCATTTTTGGAGCAGTGGCGTGCTACAGAAAACGACAGAACACTCGGTGTTGTATCCATAGAAGAGGTGTTGGAAAAGATACTGAAAGATAATAATCGATATTCCGAAGCGCGTCTGCAGAAAATAATGAAGAAACGTATAGAGGCTCAGGATCAAAGTTTTTGGTATTTGAATTCAGAAATTCGTCCTTTGCTTGCAATTTTAAAGGCGCGAGGAATCTCAGTAGGGTTGATAAGCAATTGCTTTCGCGAAGAAGCAGAATCTATTCGAAAAAGTATCCTATTTCCCTATTTTGACGCAGCGATGTTATCTTGTGAATTAGGAATAAAAAAGCCTGAGAAAGAAATTTATTATCGATGTACAGAAGCGCTTGGAGTAAAACCTGAAGAGTGTATCTATATCGGTGATGGAGGAAGCGAGGAGCTGGAAGGTGCTAGAAGCGTAGGGATGAAGCCATACCAAGCGAGTTGGTATTTAAAGGAGATTCGTCAGGACCGGTTGGCACGAAAAGCAGAGTTTCAGCAATTGGAAACCCCTCTTGATGTATTAAAAGTGATGGAAAAGGAGAATGACAAATGAAATGGTTAATCGCATCCGATATTCATGGATCCGCATATTATTGTGAAAAATTAATAAAGGCTTACAAGGAAGAAAAGGCAGATAAAATGCTTTTGCTGGGAGATATTTTATATCACGGTCCTAGAAATGACTTGCCAGAAGGTTATGCGCCTAAGAAAGTCATTGAAATGTTAAATGCAATAAAAGATGATATTTTATGTGTACGAGGAAACTGCGAAGCAGAAGTGGATCAAATGGTGTTGCAATTTCCGGTGTTGGCAGACTATGCAATCTTAACAGTTGGAGAGAAACTGATTTTCGCAACCCATGGACATGTGCATAACAACGACCATCTTCCACCATTAAAAAAGGGGGATGTTCTTTTGCATGGTCACACCCATGTACCTGCTTGTGAAGAATATGAAACTCACCTATATATGAACCCAGGATCCGTTTCTATTCCAAAGGAAAGTTCTCCACATGGTTATATGACATTGGAAGAGAATGTGTTCCAGTGGAAGAATTTGAATGGAGAAATTTATAAGGAATTTGCTTTAGAAAAATTGAAAAAAGGCTAGTATTTTCAATAATCCTATGCTATAATCGTTTAATGATTGCGATGGTGAAAGTATGCCTAAATGACACCATCGTTCGAAAAAAGAAATACTTGTATTCATATATATGAAGGAGGAAACAATAAGTAATGAGCGTACAGGTTGAAAAATTAGAAAAAAACATGGTGAAACTTACAATTGAAGTTTCAGCAGAAGAATTAGAAAAAGCTTTAAACGCAGCTTATCAGAAACAGAAAAACAGCATTAGCGTTCCTGGCTTCCGTAAAGGTAAAGTGCCACGCGCTATGATCGAAAAAATGTATGGTGTAGGTGTTTTCTATGAAGAAGCAGCTAACACATTGATGCAGGATACATATCCAGCAGCAGTTGAAGAAAGTGGTGTAGACGTAGTATCTCGTCCAGAAATCGATGTAGTTCAGATCGAAAAAGGAAAAACATTTATCTATACAGCAGAAGTTGCAGTAAAACCAGAAGTAAAACTTGGTAAATATGAAGGCGTTACAGTAACAAAAGCAAATACAAAAGTTACTGCAGCTGAAGTAAAAGAAGCTTTAGAAGTAGAAAGAAACAAAAATGCTAGAACAGTTTCTGTTAAGAGAGCAATCAAAGTTGGCGATACAGCTATGATCGACTACGAAGGTTCTATCGATGGTGTTCCATTCGATGGTGGAAAAGCAGAAAACTCTCCATTAGAAATCGGTTCTCATTCATTTATCGATACATTTGAAGATCAGTTAGTAGGACATAAAGCTGGCGAAGAAGTTGACGTAAACGTTACATTCCCAGAAGAATATCATGCAGCTGACCTTGCTGGAAAACCAGCTTTATTCAAAGTTAAAATCAATGATGTAACAAAGAAAGAACTTCCAAAATTAGATGATGAATTTGCTTCAGAAGTTTCTGAATTTGAAACATTAGAAGAATACAAAGCATCTATTAAAGCACAGCTTGAAGAACAGAAAGCAGAAGAAGGCAAACGTGCACAGGAAGATGAAGCTATCGCAAAAATCGTAGAAAAATCAAAAATGGAAATTCCAGAAGCAATGATTCAGACACAGTGCGAAGATATGGTAAATGAATTTGCACAGAGAATCGCTCAGAGTGGTCTTTCTATGGAACAGTATATGCAGTTCTCAGGCATGACAATCGAAGGATTAATGGATCAGGTTCGTCCAGAAGCTGAAACACGTATCAAAACAAGCCTTGTTCTTGAAGCAATCGTAAAAGACCAGAATATCGAAGCTTCTGATGAAGATGTAGATGCAGAACTTGAGAAGATGGCTTCTATGTACGGTATGGAAGCAGCTCAGTTAAAAGAATACATGGGCGAAAATGAAAAAGACTCTATGAAGAGACAGATTGCTATTACAAAAGCTGTAGATTACATCATGGCTAATGTAAAAGAAAAAGCAAAAGCTAAACCTAAAAAAGAAGCTGAAGCTACAGAAGAAGCAACAGCAACAGAAGAATAAGATTTAGGAATTAATTAAATCAAAAATAAGGGTTGTCGTTTCAAATGCGACAGCCCTTAAGGACTTTTATTAAGGAGGCATTTTTTATGAGTTTGGTACCTTATGTCGTTGAACAAACCAGCAGAGGAGAAAGAAATTACG
>CAZVOY010000083.1:0-6529 GCA_964628865.1 uncultured Lachnobacterium sp.
ACCACGGACATCACCACCACCATCATGCAGATGATGTATTTACAAGCTGGGGTAAGGAAACACCTCACAAATTCGACCGTGCTCGCATCGAAGAAATCCTTAAAATTTTCTGTGATACAGAGGATTATGGAACAATCCTTCGTGCAAAAGGTATGGTAGAAGGTACAGATGGAACATGGATTTATTTTGACATGGTTCCAGGGGAATATGAACTTCGCGATGGAGAGCCAGACTACACAGGCAGACTTTGTGTTATCGGTACAGATATTGATGAACATAAATTATTAGAATTATTCGGAATCGCATAGGAGGAAATTAGATGGCAATTCAGGAAATCCCAGTATATCTTTTTACTGGTTTTATGGATAGTGGAAAGACATCTCTGATTCAGGAAACTTTATTTGAAAACAATTTCGCAGAAGGTGGAAATGGTATTATCATCATGTGCGAAGATGGAGATGTAGAATATGATGAAGACAAGCTCTCATCCGTAGGGTTTAAACTCGTAACTATTGAAAATGAAGCGGATTTTACAGATGCCCGTCTCGCAGAAATCAATGAAGAATATAAACCAGAACAGGTATTTATCGAATACAATGGAACTTGGGAAGTGGCAAAAATATTAGAAGCAAATCTTCCAAAGGGCTGGGTTATGGTACAGTCTTTGGCAACAGTAGATTCTACTACTTTTGAAACTTACTGGAACAACATGCGTGCTATGATGCAGGAACAGGTATTTGAAGCAGACGTCGTTATTTTCAACCGTACAGATGATGACACAGATAGAGGTAAACTTCGCCGTCTTATCAAAACTGTAAATCGCAAGGCGCAGATTGTATATGAAAGAAAGGATGGTACTTTGGACGAAAGACCAGAAGAGTTACCATTTGATATCAATCAGGATATTATCGAGCTTTCTGACGCAGACTATGGAATTTGGTACATGGATGCTGTAGATAACTACAAAAAATACCATGGCAAAAAGATTAAATTCCTCGCTCTTGTATATAATCCAGATAACTTAAAGAGTGGAATTATGATTCCAGGTCGATTTGCCATGACCTGCTGTGTAGACGATATCACATTTATCGGATTTAAATGTAAATATCCAAAGGAAAAAGAAATTCCTCACAAATCATGGATTACAATTACCGCAGAAGTGCGTGTAGAATTTGCGATGGAATACAAAGGAAAAGGACCAGTTCTTTATCCAATTTCTATCGAACCAGCAGAAAAACCAGAGGATGAGTTGGTTTATTTTAGCTAAAAACAAAAATCGCACTTGCTAATTTGCAAGTGCGATATTTTTGTTAAAGTATCGAGTCCTGCGCGGCTCCAGGACGGAACAACTTAGAACTCTATAATTATTATACATTAGATTTGGGTTAAGTCAATATTATTCTACAAAATAGGATAGAAAATCTTCCTTTATACGTGATGGAAGGCTTGCATTCACATTTACGTTATATGAGTAATGTGTTCCTATTTTTTGAAAAGCAAATTCGGTAAAGCTACTATTAGGAATAGGCGTGTTTTTAATATGTTTCTGTAGTTTTTTCATAAGAAAAACTAACCATTTTTGATATTCAGTTGTTGGCTCTGTGGTATCTAAATTATTTTCGTAATAATGTCTTACAATACCTGCAAAAATATCTGCAAATTGAATGGATGGTGTTACGGCTGAACTGACAAAAAGAGGCATCTCTAAAATATGCTCAAAAGAACGACCAAAATTTGTTTTAAAAAGAAAACTTGTCAGTGCTTCCGCAATTGTTTGATCTGCTTCTTCATGAACTTCATCAAAAATGAGAATGGCTTTTCCATGAGAATGGCAAAAATAGCGGCATCATAGGACAAGATGATATCAATCATTCCTTCTACATAAGATTTATTTTTAGTGCGATTTTTTGTTATAGTAGCTTCGCGTATTAGTTTTGTGGATTTTATTTCATCTTGTTTTCCATAAACTGAGTCTTTTAATCTATAGATTTGATTTGTGATAGATTTTATATCGTTTTGATGAAGACAAACTGCAAGCAATACAGGATTATTTGTTGCGTCAGTTGGTCTAGGGTAGCCACTTTCGTCAATAAATACTAACATTATTAAGTTCTCCTTTGGTAATGTGGAAAAATAGTGAATGCAATTAGCACCTAGAATTTTTCGATAAATGACTTCCAATGTGGTTGTACTAGAATGTCCTAACCGGTACGTCCGAAGCGAGCATTGGTCTCTTGTCATTTGTGAGAGTATTATAACATATTTGATAGATATTTCCACATGAAAGTGATAATATAAAAAAAAGCAAGAAAAAGCGAGTAATAAAATGCAAATAGTATACAATGATGAAACCATACAAATTCATATCGTTCGTAGCAAACGCAAAACCATGTGCATGTCTGTCAACAAAGATGGAAGTGTCACAGTAAAAGCACCACGCTTATTTCCAACGGAAGCAGAGATTGCAAAATTCGTGGAGCAAAAAGCTGATTGGATTATAAAACAACGGGAACGACAGCAGGAACGCGAGGATATGAAGCTGGTACGGAGGTTTGAGACGGATTATTCTTTTCCATACTTGGGAGAGGAACGTCTGGTAGAGATGCAAAGCGCAAAGAAGACGAGCATCACATATGAAGACGGTAAAATCATAATTAAAACGCCAGCATATGAAGCCTTAGCAGCAGATTATGAAGCAAGAGAAAATGCAGAAAAAATAGACAAGCTTCGAACCGATTTAAAGAAGTGGTACAAAAAGCAGGCATATGCGTATGTGAGCAAACGTGTGGAGTATTACAAGGATATCATAGGTGTCACTGTTACTTCTGTATCCATCAAAAGTCGAAAGAGCCAGTGGGGGAGTTGTGACAGTAATGGAAATCTTACCTTTAGCTGGAGACTGGTTATGGCGCGACCAGAAGCCATTGATTATGTAGTGGTGCATGAGCTTTGTCACCGTATGCACATGGATCACAGTAGAGATTTTTGGAATCAGGTGCAAAAGTATATGCCTGATTTTAAAGCACAAAAACAGTGGCTAGAAGAAAATTCTGTTAACTTAAATATTGAATAAAAAGGAAGAATGATATGCAGATATATTTTGCTCCACTAGAGGGAGTTACAGGATATGTATTTCGAAATGCCTATGAAAAATACTATGGAGGAATAGATAAATACTTTACGCCTTTTATCTCGCCCCATACAAAGAAACTCATGGATACAAGAGAAAAAAGAGATATCCTTCCAGAAAACAATACGGGATTGTATGTAGTGCCACAGGTGCTTACAAATAAAGCAGAAGAATTGATTGATATCTCAAAAAGGTTAAAAGAAGAGTATGGCTATGAGGAAATCAATTTGAATCTGGGATGTCCTTCCAAAACAGTTACTTCAAAGGGAAAGGGTTCTGGATTTTTAGAAACTCCAGATCAGATGGAGGAGTTTTTTGACCGATTCTTTAAAGTAGCCGATGTCAAACTTTCTATTAAAACGAGAATCGGTTACTGGGAAACGGAAGAGGCGGAAAAGCTATTTCGTTTGTATGAAACATTTCCATTTGAAGAGGTGATTGTCCATCCACGTTTGGGAAGTGAGATGTACAAGGGTACACCGCACTATGATGTGTTCGAAGAGTATCAGGAAAAGACAAAGCACTCACTTTGTTATAACGGAGATATTAACAGTTTAGAGCAGTTACAAAAATTCGATAACAAGTGGAAAAATTGTGATAAATATATGCTCGGCCGTGGACTTATCGCTAGACCGGGAATGCTAATAGGAAAAGAAGATAAAGAAACTTTCCTGAAATTTCATGATGAAATATTGGCGGGATATGATGCCTATATGTCAGGAGACCGCAATACACTCTTTAAAATGAAAGAGCTTTGGACATGGTGGGCAGTCCAGTTTCCAGAACAGGAAAAGAAATTAAAACAGATAAAGAAGACCAATAATTTATTGGAATATCGTAACCTTGTTTATTCGCTATATTGAGAAATAAAATAGACAAAAAAGAGTTCCGTAGAAAAATACGGAACTCCTTTTTGATTGAATGGGTTTATTGTAATGAAGCACGAGTAAGGAAATATGTATCCATATAATCTAAATAGAATTCCCAATCGTCAGCCTGCATATCATGCCATCCACTACGAACATGGTATCCCATGGATTCTGTCCATACTGCAGTGTCTACCTCTGGCTGTGATTCGCTATATTCGATAACTTCAAATCCATAGAGTGCAAATGCATTGGTTGCTTGCATGAGACTATTCCATGCTCCCTGTGGGTCAGACCACATATCATCTTCAGCACTTGCTACATAGAGAAGACGTGGTGCAATAGAGGCTAAAAGCAGATTTTGGTCCACAGGCAATGCGTTTTCATTATTGCCATATTCTGCGTATTTTGAACAGAACCAATATGGAAATGCTAGGTTAATAGAGTAAACAGTTTCACCACGGTTGCTACGACTCAAGCTTGCACCAGAGTTACCAGAATCATTGGAAATAACCATACCAATACGAGTATCATTTGCACCAGCCCAAACAGCAGCTTTGCCGAGGCGAGAATGTCCGACAACGGCAATGTGACCTGCATCGATGGAAGTATCTTCCTGCATATAATCAACGGCACGCATTAGCCCAAAAGACCATGCACCAACTGCTTTAAATTCTTCTTCATCAAAAAGTGAAACGACACGAGTAGCATAACCATCTCCACTGTCTGGAGCAAAATCACCAGAATAAATAGTAGCAACTGCATATCCTCTAGAAATAGAATCTTCAATGTTCCAGCGATATGCCTTCTCACCGCGTTTTTCTTCCCAGCTTCCATCTTCAGTATCAAAGCTATAGGATGGCAATACATTTTCATCTGCAATAGCAGCATGATTACCATTGGAATTCAAGCCGATGATGACAGGTGCAGGAGTGTCTGTATTCGGAACATATAATAGCATTAAGGCGTCAGAAGATCCTTTGTCTGTGCTGACTGTAATCTTGACCTGTTTGCGAATGGCAGCTCCATTTAAAGCCTCACCTTCTTCTACAACTTCAAATGAAGTAGTAAAACCTTCTTGTGGAAGTGGTCCATAGACATTTTCTTCAAAAAGTGCTAGTATTTCAGTTTTTCGAGTTTCAAACTCTTCTGTAGTAGTAACATCTGTTCCATCTGCCATAACCAAGGCGTTT
The DNA here is from genome assembly GCA_964628865.1 of uncultured Lachnobacterium sp. GTDB lineage: Bacteria > Bacillota > Clostridia > Lachnospirales > Lachnospiraceae > Roseburia. The sequence continues at coordinate 5,190 of CAZVOY010000083.1, forward strand.
GGAAGTGTAGAGTAGTCTCTAGCTTCCCCTTCAATAAATTCTTTTTGTTCGGCAGTTAATTCCACTTTTAAATTACTAGTTGCAGCCAATAAGTTTTCCCATGGAAGCATAGAATGCATCATAATAATTATTCCTATGAGGAGAACTAGGATGAGAATGATTAGCCCAAGTGGAATAAACCACCAACGAAATTTTTTCTTTTTCATAAAAACCTCCCATAAATATTATACATACATTTTATCATGGAATATGTAATGGGAACAACCTCCCAAATATAGAGGATTGTCTTTTTTGAATTCTTGTGGCATAATATATGTACCAAAAGATTGGAGGGAACGTTTATGGAAATAGGAGCTGTATCATCCGCACTTAGCGCAGTTAGTTCATATGGTGTGTCATCGATAGGTTCAGTGGCTCAGGTGGCTAGCGTAGAAATGTTAGACAATGCCATGGAAATGAGCGAAGCCATGAACGCTCAGATGATAAAAATGATGGAACAATCTGTGATGCCAAACTTAGGCGGAAATATTGACATTAGTGTTTAAAGTAAATAAAAAGAGTTTCGCAATTTGCGAAACTCTTTTTTAAATTAATATAGTGAGGAAAGCATGGAAAAAGAAATAGAAAAATTTAAAAAATTTATAAATGAATCAAAACGAATCGTCTTCTTTGGTGGTGCAGGTGTGTCCACCGAAAGCGGTGTACCAGACTTCCGTAGCAAGGATGGTCTTTATAATCAGCATGATATTCAGTTCGAAAAATATAACCCTGAATATCTTCTCAGTCATAGCTGTCTCGTGGATCAACCAAACGTATTCTTTGAATATTATCGACAGAAAATGGATGCCCGCCATGTAGAGCCAAACATCACCCACGAGGTGCTAGCGCGCATGGAAGAGGAAGGAAAACTTCTGGCAGTCGTCACCCAAAACATCGATGGACTACATCAGAAAGCAGGAAGCAAAAAGGTCTATGAACTCCATGGAACCACACTTCGCAACTATTGTAGCTGGTGTAAGAAAGAATATCCATCCGACTACCTGTTTGAAACAGACATGGCTGTACCAAAGTGTGAATGTGGCGGTATAATACGACCAGATGTCACCTTGTATGAGGAAGCGTTATCAGAGGAGGCGGTAAATGGAGCAATAAGAGCCATCGCAAATGCGGATATGCTCATCATCGGCGGCACATCACTCCGCGTATATCCAGCCGCAAGCTATGTTCGTTATTTCCAGGGAGAACACTTGGTGGTTATTAATCGTGAGCCGCTGGATGTGAGACTGGATGAGGAAAATGATTTATTTATTTGTGGATCGCTGGGGGATGTGTTTAGAAGA
>CAZVOY010000084.1:0-4444 GCA_964628865.1 uncultured Lachnobacterium sp.
GTGCTTTTGTAGGAATATGTGCATTTTTCAAAATCCGAAATAAGGAAGTAAAAAAGAAGAACAAATTATATATAGGATGTAGAAGAAAAATAAAAGAGCCATCGCGCCACGGATATAAAATCCGATCTGCAACAGCCCAATTTATTAATTATTTTGCTCTATCTAACACTTTTTTAAAGTTTTGCTGTGAATAATCTTTTTTGTAAAGCAAAACGCTTACACCATATACAATCACACACCCTAGAATCATACAAATATAGGAGAAGATTATCGCAACTGGCATTGAAATATTAACCGAAAACATTTCACTTCCAGCTATATGCGCACCCATATTATACCCATTTGTGAAGCAAAAACTATAAAAGACAATGAAGAATATAATTGTGGCTGGATAGAAAAATTTCATAGAAAAGGCAAAATATACCATAACCATGATTGTCATCACACCAACTCCTAAAAGAGCCATACTTAACTCTTCTTTTCGCTCTGGGTTTATATTCATAAGGAGTAATTTCCATAATATTCCAAATGTGTTATATGCCAGTAAAATTACTGTCATCGCTATCGCTGGCAATTTTGTCTCCATAGCTTTTTTATAAGGCGACGTCTGCACCATCGTAGATTGCACTACGGAATGTATTAACTGACCGAAATAAATACCTACGATTGGAATATAAAGCGCTGTGATCAAAGAGGACCCCAACATTTCCAATGCAAACCCTAACACAAAAAATATAATCACAAACGCTATACTAGTTTTATAGTTAATACCATATTTCAAAATCTTAAAAGACATCTTAATATCATTTATCATAATAACTGTCCCTCACTTTCTTGTTTGTGTAAGCAACGGTAATCGCTGCCATCATAAGTGCTAAAACTGCCATTACTACACATATGACTCCCATATATGTTTCAAAAGTCACGACCGTTTGAAACATTATGAAAATGGACACCATATAACCTAAAACAATTACCACATAGTAATGATTCCATAAATCAAAATGTCTACCAATAAGTACCACGATTTCTGCAAACAAAATTTCTAAAATTGGAAGGAATGCATAAAATACGAAACCTCTCGACTTTATGCCAGCAATCACACCAGCCACTACCATTAGTAAAAACAGAAATGCATTTACCAGTAGCCTTCTTACCATGTCTAGCACTACTACATCTTTGATAACAGCAGAGAAACGATTGGAACTCTGCATAAATTCCAAGGCTCCCTTATTTTTGCCATAGAAACCGCCCATGAACCAATAATCTGTCATTGGTTCAACCACCATAAAAATTGCATAATATCCAACCATGACGATTGGTGAAACTTCAATATTTATAGCGCCTACAACGACTGTTAGAACAACGGCTAAAAGTGGTAAAAGAATTAGCGTAACTAATCGATATGTTTTATTTGTAAAAGCAAAATAGCTTTTTAACGCTCTTTTCATGATTCCACCGCCTATCTCAATCCCATTCTGGAATTTGCCTTCATCACAGCTACGCTAATCTGATAAAGACTTGGGATTTCTTTTGTCACATTCACACCTGCCAGTTTATCCAAATCTTCGGCAAGACAGATACCTTCAAAACCATAGTTATTTGCTGTCATGGTATAAAGCACATCTTTTGCTTTTTCTTTATCTTCTGCATCGCCTTTTACCAAGATGTATTTCTCTTTTAAATCTACTACAAAGCCTTCTTCTACAATTTTTCCATGCTCCATGATGATGGCATAATCTGTGATATTTTCCATATCCGATACATTATGTGTAGAGAAAAATACACTTCTTTCTCCATTTCCTGCTTCTAAGTATTCCTGAATCATTTCACAAAGTTTTTCTCTCATAAGTGGATCAAGTGGTGAAGCTGGTTCGTCCAAAATTAAAGCATCTGTATCTCTCGCCATAACATTCGCCAACATAAGTTTCATCTTTGTACCATCTGAGAAAGAATTTACTTTTTTGCTCATATCCTTCTTGCCAGCTCCAAATACCGCCAATTCCTCACACCAGCTTTGGAATCTATCCTTATGGAAACCATCAAACATCATTTCGCTGATATCTTCTACCTGTTCTACCGTCCACTGTGGCAAATAATAATGTCCTGGTCCAACGTAACCAATACGTTCTTTTTGATTTCCTTTTTCTCTTTCTTCCTGATCATATTCATCGAAATAACGAATGGTACCTTTTGCATCCAAACGAATACCTGCCAAAATGTTCATAAGAGTACTTTTACCTGCACCATTTTCTCCAATAAGTGCTGTAGCAAATCCCTTTGGAATTTTCAAATCTTCAATTTCTAACTTAAAACCTTTAAACTGTTTTTCGATATTTTTACCTGTGATTACATATTCTTTATTCATAATTTCAATCTCCCATTTCATTTTACTGTCGCATATTGCATCTATATTAGTCTTCCATAGACAACAATGCTACTAAAGTACCTTTCAACTCAGCATCTGACATTCCCGCAATCTTAGCAGCAGCAATCGCTTCCTGTAAAGCATCCTCAACTTTTCTAAGATGCTGCTCACGGAGCATTTCACTATCCTGTGCATTTACATAAAATCCTTTTCCCTGCGCTGCTGTTACCAAGCCCTCTGCTTCCAGTAACTCATACGCTTTCATTGTTGTAATAACGCTAATTTTCAACTCCTTGGCAAGACTGCGAATCGATGGAAGATATTCACCCTGTTTCATTTTTCCAGCCAAAATATCCGCTTTCATCTGTTCTGCAATCTGCTGATAAATAGGAACTCCTGAATTTTGTAATATTCTCATATTCAAAAACCTCTATTCTTTCATCTGTTATATATAACTGTTTATATGTTATATATACACCTATAACACTCGCATGTCAACACTTTTTTATTAAAAAAATAAGAACCTCACAGATTACGCTGTAAGATTCTTATTTTTCTATCTCTCTATGTCTACGCACACGGTTTAAATGCTGTTCGAAATGACCTCGATCTATAAATTCAGCGAGGACATACTGGTCGAGAACAGGTACTGTACAGGAGAATTCTCCCATGCTCTCTTTATATGTTTTCAAATACCTTTCTGGCAAAATCATATATCCAATACGAATCGAAGAGGATAAACTCTTGGAAAAAGTATTGATATAAATAACCTTTTGATTATGATCTGACATATACAACGTGTCAATCGGTTTTCCTGGCATAAAAAACTCGCTATCAAAATCATCTTCGATTATGATACCATCTCTACGATTCGCCCACTCCAAATACTCCTGTCGCTTTCTTACAGAAGCCGTCACACCCGATGGATAACTATGAAATGGAGTTACATGAAGGATATCAGCAGATGTCTTATCCAACTCCGTGGATAAAATCCCCTCTTTGCCCATCTTTAACAGTTCACATTGAGCCCCCATTCCTTCATACACCATACGAATCTGACTATAAGACGGGTCCTCTAACCCGTACACCTTATCATTTCCAAGCATTCTTGCAACTGTACTGTAAAGATGCTCCGCTCCTGAACCTATAATAATCTGTTCTGGCTGCGCAAATATTCCTCGATATCGAAGTAAGTACTGTGCAATCGCATTTCTTAAAACTGCGCATCCTTCGTTTGGAGACTTTTGCAGTAGTTCACTTCCATACTCCGTAAGAACACTTCTAACGGTCTTAAAATATAATGACTCTGGAAAGAGACTTTTTGAGAGTCTTCCCTTTTCGTCTGTCCCATTTTTCTCTCCCTGCATATATGGCATTGCTGGTTTATCCAAAAGATGCAACTGCTGTTTCTCTCCGATATCGCTAGTCGCTTTACGATTTCCCAACACTTTAAGCTCTGTTACAAAGTACCCGCTTCGTTCCCTAGATTCAATATATCCTTCATCCTTAAGCATCTGATACGCGTTTTCTACTGTGATCAAACTCACGCCCAAATGCTCCGCCAAGGAACGCTTTGATGGAAGCTTCTCATTCTTTTTCAATGTACCAGACAATATATCCTCTTTTATTGCAGAATACAGATAGTAATATTTGGTTTTCTCATCTCGTTGATTCATTGAATAAGTCAACATACTTTTTACTCCATTATTTCATACTGCAATAGCTCATACTTCAATTTGCTCCCTACCATAATCTCTGCAGGAAGCAACGCTCTCGCCACTAATTTCAAATCATCCAATTCGATATCTATTCTTTTTAAATTTGCATAATCACCATCTATGCTTACCACTTCGTAATACCAGATTTCCATAATGAACCTCCTTTAGTCTTATATTTATCTCCGCAAATTGGAAGTTATGAACTTTTTCTCATCGAATTATCTATAGCAGAAACCTTTACTTTAGGATGGATGCAAAATTTTTATCTATACAAGAAATTCTATTTCTGAGATGGATTTTGCCCTAAAAACAGGTGTATATTCTATGTTTTTGTATTAAAAATTTATCTATGTAAAAA
>CAZVOY010000084.1:4544-6527 GCA_964628865.1 uncultured Lachnobacterium sp.
CTAAAAACAGGTGTATATTCTATGTTTTTGTATTAAAAATTTATCTATGTAAAAAATTTCAAATTTTCCAATCTAACTTGCCCTTCATGAAATTTCATCCCAAAATAAGCATGTTAAATTTCGAATTCTAATTTTAACATGCACTTCCTATTTCTTTAATATACTCCACGCTTCGCATAACCTCTCCAAGCTCCACGCTGCATTCGCTGGACTCGTAGACGGTAGCTTTACTGCTTCTATCACAGTTTGCTTTTCTGCATATTTACGATATAACTCATAGGCTTTTCCACCGTTTACATAAATCGACTCAATCGCACTATTCCCCAGCACTTTTGAAAAATCATTCACAACCACATCTTTTATCGATGAATCACTTGACCCAGTGATTGTACACCTCTCAATTACATCCCACACCGCAATATGATGTTCCAGCAAAAACGTCTTCTTCTCTTTTATTGTCTGTGGTACTTCCACTTCGTAAATCCGTGCCAGAACCTTCCAAAAACGATTCTGAGGATGTCCATAATAGAAATTGTTTTCACGTGATTTCACCGATGGAAAACTGCCCAAAATGAGGACTTTTGAATTTTCATCGAAAACTGGATCAAATGTATGTTTCAATCTCTCTTGCATAATTACACCATTTTAGAAATCATAAATATTAACGCACTCTTAATTTTCGAATCAATTGTCCTAATGCAACCCCGATCAATGATACAAAATAATAACCGAAAACATAAACCGTTGCTGAAACATTATAATATATAAAAATGGTTGGAATAAACAAAACTGCTACAAGCGCAGGTAACACATATGGAAACTCATTCTTTAATCCAAACACTATAGATACAACAAAAACAGAAATTGGAATGTAGGTTAACAAAACTGCCATTGCACTACCTGTATCCTGTATTAAAAAAGGAAGTGCATATAAACTTATCAAAATCAAAATTACATATACGATATATTTTTTTACTATCCCTTTCATATTTCTTCTCCTTTCATATATCTATACTTTTATCCTCTATTTCTCAGACATTTTATAATTTGAAGCATCCCAACTACCATTAGCAGAATTGGTATAAAAATCCATAAACCGAATGATTCAATGGTAGCCGTCAAAGAAAGTGTTTTTCCAAATACAATGGCGATAACACCGATACCTATCACCACTAGGAATACCCCCATATAAATTCCCAAAACATCTATTTTAAACTTATCAAAATACCCCAACATCGTTAATGCACCAAGTACAAAGGTTAGCGCACCAAATAAGAAGAATCCACCCATGAAAATCAATGTGAACTCTGCATCTTTAATACCTAAAATCAGTAATACAAAGCCTACTAAAAATGCAATTAAGACTAGTCCTATACTGATAACTTTTTTAAAATCAAAGTCTGATTCCCTTTTCGATTTTGACCTTATGTTCAAAAGTCTTTTCTTTACCACATAAATTCCAACTAACCAAAATGGTAAGGTATATATCAGCATTCCATAGTTTTTATCTCTGATGCATATATATACTGCTACAACAAGAAAGCCGAACCAAAACAACAAAAGTCCTGTGACAAACAATTTATCAAATATCATCACATATTTTTCTTTATTTAGAACTAATGCAATACGTTTTCCAACAAAAGATATACCACAAATTAAAAATGGTAGAAATATGATGTACATATCCATTCTATACCTTCTCATTTCATTTAAATCATAATATATCTTATTGTAACATTTTACCTGATAATAGTCTATTTTTACATCAGCAATAAAAAAACCTCGAAAGCAAATGCTTTCGAGGTTTTTAGCGTGAGTGAGAAGATTCGAACTCCCGACACCTTGGTCCGTAGCCAAGTGCTCTATCCAGCTGAGCTACACTCACATAATGCCGGCGACCGGAATCGAACCGGTACCGTATTGCTACGACAGGATTTTAAGTCCTGCGCGTCTGCCAGTTCCGCCACGCCGGCAAATTGTTTT
>CAZVOY010000085.1:0-6425 GCA_964628865.1 uncultured Lachnobacterium sp.
CATTACTTTGAACTTCTTGTCTTTTTTCTCTTCGTCAAAAATCAATGCAAAATGTTTTAATTCTGGGAATCCAATCATTCCCTTTTCCATTGTGATGATTTTGTCATCTGCAATGTCGATTGTACCAAATAATCTTGTTACTGCCTTCATGGTTTTTCCTCCTTCGTCTCCGACGATGTTTATTATTTCAGAGCTTTGCTCTGTGGGTTACTTAAATGTAATTTAATAATGTCTGCTGGCCAAGCTTTCCTGCTGCTGTAAGAGAAGCGGTATAAGCATTATAGGATGCGTAGTAATCTATGATGATGTCTGAGATATCTCTATCCTCATTATCAGACTTGAGTTCTTCGATTGTCATCTGCTGATTTTCTACTCGTGTTTGTGTAAGATTTAAGCTGTTTACCTTACTACCTACATTTGTGATTGCAATGTTTACATTTTCTAAATATTTATCAAAGTTTCCAATGTAGGCTTCAAAGGTTTTCTGAAGATTATCATCTGCGAAATCAGCTTCTTTCTTTGCTGCATCCAGGTATGTCTGAAGAATTGCCTGTGAAGCTTCGTCCTGATACTGAGCTTCGTTCATCATTTCTTCGATTTCACTTACCTTTGCTTCTGCATCCATGGCTTTTTGAACTACGTTAATAAGTTCATCTACGTCTCTGGCAATGGCTGTATCAAATACCGTGTCTGCCTGTGTGTTAATGGTAATTACGGTGTTGCTGGCGATTGTGTACTTGATGTCCTGATTCTGTTTTGTATATTCTACATGTTTTGTAGGATCATCATCTGAAATATCGATGCAGTCGTAATAGTATTCAGGTCTTACTTCACCTTTGTCAAAACCTTGTTTTTCATAGGTTACATCAATCGTTGCCAATCCATCTGAAATCTGATTTGCTGCATTTTTACCAAAAATGAATTCTCCAGTTTCTTCGATATAGATGATTTCGTCATCTCCAACCTGCTTGCCTTCCAGACCGTCTGCGAGGTCTGCATCCTTAGCTGTTTCCCAAGCCTGTTCGGTAGAATATACACTAAGTGGTGGCAAATAGTTGTAAGAAACTTCTCCTGTAGTTGCATCCACAACTTCTTCTACCAATGGACCTACTGTCTGTTTTGCACCAGTCGCATCTGTATATGTATAACCAAAACTTGTAAGTGTGGTATCTCCGTTATATGCTAAGCGAATTCTTTCGTAGGTGTTTTCTGCAATCTCTGTATCACAGTTCTGTGTATTCAACGTTGGATCAGCATTTCCTACCACGATCGTTTCTGGAACATCTACATCTCCGGTGTAGTAACGTTTCTCCGCCAAATCTTTATATGTGAAAGTCTGGTCAATGCTATATCTGGTATCGAGCTCTTCTTCATCAAAGGTTAAGTTTGAAGAAGTTCTATATCCTGTGAAAACGGTTTTTCCTGCGTAGTCCGCATTTCCTTCTGCATATACCTGCTCTGAAAGTGCTTTTAACGCTTCGAGAATCGTTTGTCTATCTTCTGTACTGAGTGTATCTGTAGAACCATTTACACAATGTGTACGAATGTCTGTCAAAAGGTCTTTCATATTGGTAAGTGCAGTTTCTGTTACATCCATCCATGCACTTGCGTCTGGGATATTGTTTTCTACATACTGGTCAATGTGACTAAGTGTTGTAGAAAGACGAAGCGAACGAATTGCAATTACTGGGTCCTCAGATGCTTTTGCTATTTTTTTCTGAGTCGTCATCTGTGTGTTGTATTTGTCAACCAGCAACTTATTTGAGTTGATATTCGTCTTTGTGTTGGCTGTAATCATGTTGTTGGTAATTCGCATATATTCCTCCTAGCGACTTCCATGTCCTAGAAATGCAAGATTCATCCATGAACCTATAAAATAACTTGTCTCTTGCGATAATTTGTATTTACCTGTAAATACAAATATGCCAGATATAGGTAATATTCCTATATCTGACATATATATCGGCATTTTTTTCAATTACGTTACCCCTGTTTCGTTAATTAATTTATCATAAATTTCAGAAAGTACTGAGATAACTTTTGAGTTTAAGTTGTATGCATTCTGGAATTGCACAAGGTTTAGTGCTTCTTCGTCCTCATCTACACCAGATACTGATTGACGCTGGGTATTGATAACACTTTCCATGTTAAAATAATTTGCATAAAAAACTGTGTTTTTTTCTGTATCTACTGCGATATCTGAGAGCAATGTTTCCAAAAATGCTTCTGCATTGTCTCCTCGGAACATGGTTACGTCCGCTTGTAGCTTCATCATTTCCTCTACAAGCTCGTAAGCATCTGCTCCGTTTGTGATATCTTTTGTCGTTGCAAAATATGCTGGATCTTTTAAAGATGTGTCATTTACTTTTGCATTTGCTGCAGTAAGCTGATGATAACCATCTCCCGTTGAAAAAATGGTGTCTGGTACGTCTACAACGTTTCCATCTGCATCTACTTCACCCCAGCCTTTAAAATAAAATTCCATTCCCGTACCTGTTTCTGCTACGAAGAATGCTCCCATCTGCTCGCCATCCAATGTCATACCCTTTTTCTGAATATTATTGAAAAGCTGTGTAAAGCTTCTTAAAAACTCGTTAATCTGCTGCTGGTAGTATGGAATACCCATGGAATCCACGTTCTTTCCAACCGTAGTGTCTTTTCCTATCAACACAGAACCCACAACAGAATCAATAGGTTCTGCCATTTCAAAGGTAATGTCCACCAGATTTCCTTCATCATCTAGTGTTGCTTCCCAGCTGCTATATGTGAAGGTATGACTTCCGACATTAATGGTTCCTTTCGCAGGAATGTTCATTGCGTTAATATCGGTATTTGATATATTTGATATGGTAACGTGCGTATAGTCAGATCGGTTATTTTGTGCCATCGCTGTTACTGTACCACTTAATGCTTCTGCATTGTTACCATCACGTAAGTCAAACAAAGCTTTCAATGTACCGCCCGATGTACCGGTTGTCGCAGCAAAGTCTGTTTTTGTATCGGCCCAAACAATATTGTACATACCATCCGCATCTGTCTGGTTATATTTTGTTGGCATGGATACACATTCCAACTGACGATATTCTGTGGCATCAACAATCAACTGGCCATTGATAAAAACAGTAAAATTAGTTCCACCTAAATCCTGACCATAGGTGTTCTTTACTGGATATTCTTCTGTCGTTATATTTACAATAGAAGACAATTCATCCAAAAGCAATGCTCTCTCATCACGAAGCTCATTTGCGTATCCGCCACGTACTTCCAACTCGTTGATTTCTTTGTTTAACAACGAAATTTTTTCTGCGATAGAGTTGATATTTGCTACGGTGTTTGCAATCTCTTCGTTGGTATCTTTTTGCAATTCTGTCAAAGATGTAGATACCGAATTGAAATAGGTACAAAGGTTCTGCGCCTGATAAATGAACTGGTTACGAACACTTTCATCACTGGCGTTACCACCATTTAAGGTATCCAAACCGTTAAACATTTTTGAGAAAATCGTAGAGAAACCTTCTTGTATTCCATCATCGGTAAATACGTTTTCTACCTGTGCTAAATAATAAAGTTTCTGTTCATAATATCCCAAACTAGAATTATTCTGCCAATACTTTGTATCATAATAAGTATCTCTTTGCTGCTGAATCGCTGTCGCTTCTACACCAGTACCTGCACTACCGTACTTTGCATACACGCGAAGTGCTGATGTTGCGGAGATGTTTGTAACCTGACGGGAATAACCTTCTGTCTGTACGTTTGCGATGTTGTTTGCAGTTGTGTTGATTGCGGTCTGGTATGTCGAAATACCACTACCTGCAATATTAAGCCCAAAAAACTGTGAAGGCATAGGTCATTCCTCCTTTCTAAATAAGTCCTGTTACGATAAGCTCTGTCATTTGACTGATAACTGTCATATATCGGCTGGATGCATTATATGCAGCTTGATATCGAATCAATTTTGTTAATTCTTCATCACTTGATACGCCGATTACCTGCTGTCGGCTGCTTTCTATACTTTCTACGGTATTTGACATGGTGGTACAAGAGGAATAATAAATACTACCACTTGTTCCGAGCTGACCTATCATCTTGTCATAAAATTCCTGGAAGGTACATGGGTACTGGTCATTTGGTGAAATGTTTAATCCCTGTACGTCCCATGCGCTTGCAAGTTTTTCACCGAGCTCGTAGGCTACTGATCCATCCTGCATATATGCTGGAAGAAGTGTAATCTGCTTTGTTAACTCGTCATTTACCTGCAAGTTGTTTATATTATATAAGGTGTTTGGATCGGATGGGTTTTCTACGTTGTAAACATAGTAGGTTTTATTATCTGTGCCCAAAACCTCTGTGTATCTTTCTGTCCCCATTCTTTCAAAGAGTTCTCTTGGAGGGAGACTTCCATCTATACCCACGTAGCAGTTTTCTGCATCCAACACTAAGGTACCTTTCGTCAAAACGGTTCCGTCTGCTAATGTGACATCATTTTCTAATGCCGTGTTTGGACAGAAAATATTGTTCATGGTTGTTACAATTTCATGAACTAGGTAGTCTACCTGTGCTTGTGTTTCCATTACAACCTTATCTTCGATTTTTGCGTAAGCTTCTTCTGTCTCAAGATTGAGATAGGTGCCAAAGTTATCGCCTCTCATGAGGAGTTTTGCTTTGATTGCACCGATATCTGTATTTGCTTCTGAGGAAACATCTTCGTCCGTTTTAAAAACAGCTACTGTTTCTCCAGCTGCTTCATCCGATAAGTGTGGCCAAATTGGAGTAGAAAATCCAGTTGCTTTATCTGTAACCGATCCCATATGGAAAGATTTCATCTCGTTTACGAATTCAACGCCTTCGAAAACTACACATACAAATCCATACTGGTCTTCTCTGGTAGAGATAACTCCGTATGTCGCTAACTCGTCCAACAGGGAATCTCTCTCATCACGTAAAGTCATGGCTGTTTCTTTTCCATTTGACTCTACTTTCTGAATCTCTACGTTTAATTCATAGATGCGATCACCGATTTCGTTTACACGGTCAATGTCATCTAAAATCTGGTCGTTAATATTGGACTGATAGCTCTGTAAATCCTGATATAAAGCTTCTGATCTGCTAATCAAAAGTTCTGCTTTTTGTATAATTAAGTTCTGTGTTACGGAATCCGCTGGTGTTTTTGATAATTCCTGAAACGCTGTCCATAGGTCTTCGACACTCTGCTTGAATTCTTCACCATCCAATTCCTGTAATAAATCTTCTACATAGCTTGTGGTTTCATAACATACATCATAGAACGAGAGACGTCCTGATTCTTTACGATAAGATTTATCCAAAAATACATCTCGTGCATGTACTACGTCACCGATGTTTACACCCAAACCTGCCTGATGAAGGTTTGTGGTTGTTGTAGCATTCTGATTTACTACATACTGTTTATCTGAAAAAACAACCTGCTGACGTACATACCCTTCGGTACCTACGTTCGCCAGGTTGTTTGCGGTCGTATTAATTGCGTTTTGGGCATTCTGCAAACCGGATTGCCCAATATACATACTACCAAATCCGTTTGCCATACTGTCCTCCTAAATGTTACTGCTTAGCATCAAATCCGCTACTACCAAGTAATGCTCCAGTATTGTATGCATTCTTATTATAATTCGCGGTCTCCGGAGCCTGTCGCATACTCTTAAATAAAGTAATGTCAAACTCCGTTAATTCTATTGCTTTTTGTAATAAAACTTCATTCTGTTGATTTTTCTTCTGAACCTTAGTAGAAGTATCAAGGAGACGGTTTCTAGCATCGGCTAATTTTTCCTGCACCTGAGGCTGTGACGCTAAATAGCCTATCAGATTCGTTACCGTGAGTTTTTCGTCTTTTTTTCCCAAGACGGTTTTGATATCACTTAGCAACTGAATCTGTTTGTTTCCTAGGGCTAGGAGCTCGTCGCTTCTTTGCTGCTCTATTGCAGTAAGTTCTTGAAGAGCTGGGATGTTCGCTTCTACTAAAATCTGTGTTTTTTGTTCCGCACATTCTAGCAATACGCTATAAATCTTTTCTTCTTCAATTAAAACACTTACGAGCTCATCAACTAAACTAGCCACCGTTAATCCTCATTTCTACTATAATACTGCGTTATACTTTTCCAACAATTTTGCTGCAAAGTCGTCTGGATCTACAGAATATGTTCCTGCATCAATCTGCGCCTTTAAATTTGCAACCTTGTCTTCTCTAACGTCAGAAGCTTCTGATACTGCATTTTTTGCGACCTGATAACTGTATCCAGTCTGAGAGATAGATAACTGATCGCTACCCATTGAAGCAGCATTACTTGTTTTCTGGGTATTATAATTTTTCTGCACGCCATAAAGTTGTGCAATCTGATTATATGCATCTATACGCATAAACAGCATCTCCTTTCTTCCTTGAAATT
>CAZVOY010000086.1:0-6299 GCA_964628865.1 uncultured Lachnobacterium sp.
GCTAAGAGTTCAGACTACTTAGCTGCATTCTTTATGGATGACTATATTGGCGGACGTTTCTCATCTTGCTCAGGTGTAGGTGGAGCCGTATTGTCATGTGCATTTGGACCAGAAGTGTTTGCACAGTTCTTAGATGGTGCAGCAGCAGCAGACAAGACAGCTACAAATAAAAATTTATTAGAAAACCCAGCAATGCTCGACGCATTAATCGGTGTTTATGAAAGAAACGTACTCGGATATTTAGATACAGCAGTGCTTCCATATTCACAGGCGCTTAGTCGTTTCCCAGCTCACTTACAACAGTTGGATATGGAATCAAATGGTAAATCGGTAAACCGTTTTGGTGAACCAATTGACTACGTAACAGGACCTATCATTTTCGGTGAACCAGGAACAAACGGACAGCACTCCTTCTATCAGTTATTACATCAGGGAACAAATATCGTTCCGCTCCAGTTTGTTGGTTTCAAAAACAACCAGATGGGTAGCGATATTGTTATCGAAGACAGCACAAGTCAGCAGAAACTTTGTGCAAATGTAGTGGCTCAGATTGTAGCTTTTGCGTGTGGAAAAGATGATGATGATAGAAACAAATACTTCGCAGGCGGACGTCCTTCAAGTATTATCGTTGGTGATAAACTTACACCAGCATCGCTTGGTGCATTACTTTCACACTTTGAAAACAAAGTTATGTTCCAAGGCTTTGTATGGAACATCAACAGCTTCGACCAGGAAGGTGTACAGCTTGGTAAAGTACTTGCCAAGAAAGTACTCGCTCATGATACAGATGGAGCACTTAAAGAATATAGTGAGTTGTTAAACATCTAGTGTCTAATTGCGGGGATTGTAAAAAAACGAATTAACCTTACTAAAAATTCACTGTTTTTTAAAAAAACAGTGAATTTTTTTGCGAATAAGTGGTATAATATACAAAAAATGAAGAAAAGAGTGAGTTTATGGAACCATATAAAGCAAAAAAGTTACCATTTGAATATAATATTGATAAAGAGATGCTTCGTCTGATATCAGAAGCGAATGCGAAATACGGAGAGTATAAGTCATTACTGAATACATTAGAATTTGACGCAAGTTTCTTCTTAGATTCGATTTTGCTAACAGAAAGTTATAAATCCACACAGATAGAAGGAACACAGATTTCGCAAGATGAAATGTATTATTTGAAGTATTTGGATGAGACCGATGATAATAGAGAAATCCAAAATCTTAAAAAGACCATTGAATACGCACAGGTTCATTTAAAGAATGGTGGAGACATTAATTATGAATTAGTGAATGAAATGCATAGAATCACCTTAGATAGTGTGAGAGGTTCACAAAAAGAGCCTGGGAAAATTAGAACCACGCAAAATTGGATTGGTCCAAGAGGGGTAGGGATTGAAGGTGCGACTTTTATTCCGCCAATACCGGAAGAAGTCTATGGACTATTAATAAACCTATATCAATATATGAATGATCAGTTTATAGATCCATATTTGATAAACGTAGCAATTTCTCATGCACAATTTGAAACGATTCATGCATATAGAGATGGAAATGGTCGATTGGGAAGAGCGTTAATTCCAGTTCATATGGCAAAATTGGATGAGGAAAATCCAATTTTATATTTATCTGAAATACTAGAGTTGTATAAGCCTGCGTATCAACGAAATCTTATGGAATGTAGACGAGGCAATGTTGCGGGATATATTAAATTTTTCTTACAATGTGTAATTGAGCAGTGCAACAACTATATTTACAAAATTGAGCGTATCAAATCGATATACCGAGAAGACATGAAGACAATTGAAGCAATCAAAGGTAGTTCGATATATCGTATTATGCCTGTAATTATGAAGCAAATTGTTTTTACTAAAAAAGAGGTGCAGGATTTGTCAGGAGTATCAGTTAATACAGTTTCAAATATTATTGATCAATTGGTGAATTTAAAGATAATCATACCTGACAGTAGCGTTGTAAAAAAAGGTTATCGATATCAACGAATTTATGAAACTTTCGTAGGGAGTAAAGAGTATATGTAGGTTAAAATGAAAATGGCTCCATCCATGTGGATGGGGCCAATATTTTTAAACGAAACTATTTCTCGCTCTCTATCATCTTTTCCAACCAAGTATTATATTCTTCTGCACTACTTGGATGTTCCACAGGTGCACCCAACCATCCAGAAAGCTGGATGCTATTTGCTAACTGTACTTCGCGAAGCCCATCCTCCATAGTTGCCAGAAGTGGTTCGCCACAAAGAATATGGTTTGCGAAGTTCTCGAAGATGTCTACATACTCAGTGCCATAGGTAAGGTTTGCTTTTATTTCTTCCACGCTATATAAATTGTCGGGATTCTGTCGCATCATCATAAGGTCACGCATGGAGAGAGTATCATTCCATTCCTGTTCACTTTGATGGAAGCGATAAACGGTAGCCTGATTACTGTTTTCCACTATAATTTTTCCCTTGTCAAAATTAAGTTCCAAACGGTCTGTGCCCAAAGGATCATGCGTGCAAGCCACGAAAACGCCAGTAGCACCATTCGGATATTCCAAAGTTATAGTTACATCATTTTCTACTGTAATGTCACGATGACAGCCATAGCGATTTATACTATAAACGCGAGAAGGTGCGCCGCAAAGCATGTTTAACAAATCCAATTGGTGAGGAATCTGGTTTACAGTAATACCTCCTCCTTCGCCAGTCCAAGTACCACGCCAATCGTTTGATTTGTAGTAGCTGTCTGGTCGCCACCAGTTGTTACAAATCCAGTTTACACGTCGCATTTCACCCAATTCACCAGAACGAACGAGTTCTTCTAGTCGGCGAAATAGCGGATTCGTACGTTGATTAAAAAGTGTTGCTAACGCCAGATTACTAGATTTTTTCTGAGCCTGAATCATTTTTTCTACATCTGAGGCACGTACATCTGCTGGCTTTTCGCAAAGTACGTGCTTGCCAGCCTCTAGTGCATAGACCGCCACGTCGTGATGCAAGTAATGAGGCACAGTAATTACGATTGCATCACACAAATCAGAATCTATCATTTCTTTCCAATCGGAAAAATAAGTCACGCCATCTAAATGAGAAGCAAATTCCTTTGCCTGCTCGGAACGACTGCTAACCGCGGTCAGCACACAGCCTTCTGGTTTTTTAATTGGTGGCATATATGGAATAGAGGCACCTGTAAGAATATTTGCATAAAGGCTTCCTTGTACGCCCATTCCTACAATCCCAAGTCGAATTTCTGTCATGTAAAAATCCCTCCTGTCTAACATCTATATTCTTATTTTATACCTTATTTTTTGAGGACGCAATCCCAACAAATGGCGTATTTATCAGTAAATTTACATTAAAAGAAACATCATTTTCTATGCATTCTGACCTATTGTGAAAATAGGAGAAGGTGGTAAAATAAAAGTAGTGTTGTTTTTTTACGGAAAGAAGGAGAATTATGCCAGATATCTTGTTTGATCAAAACTATGTGGTAGAAGGAGATATAATCGCATTCGCGCTTTGTCTTATGGTAAATGCGCTCATACGCTCTACCTACATGGTAAAAAGAACAAATTTAAATATATTTCGAGGCGCAAACAGACTAGTGGGAGTAGCTTCTGTTTGTAGTATGACATATCATGCCTTGATTGATTATATTTCAAAAGATGTGGTTGTATTAATTTATATATACCGAATTATTACATATGTAGCATTGATTTGGACATATGTTTGTTTTTGTGTATATATCAAAAATCTAGTGGAGATGAAAGAAAAATACATAAAAATATTCCGTTTCACCATTTATGGTGGGGGTATTTTGTTTACCTTGTTAGAAACATTAGGACCTATATTTAAACTTGGTTTCTATATTGATGAAAATCTCGTAATTCATCAAAACTATTATCTGGATTTTTTCCGTTATGCTTATGTGTATTATACAATTTCCATGGTGCTGCTCATGATTATTTATAGAAAGAAAATCTTAACGAAGATGTTTAATTGTATGTGCACGGTTATGGCGATTTCTTTAGGGATTATGTGTTTCCAGGCAGAGTTTTTGAAGACATCCTACACAGCAGCAACCTTTATGATTCCGATTATTGCTATATTATTTTTGTACCACTACAATTCTTATGATGCAGAGACAGGTACAATGGATCATTATGCGTTCCGACAATACGTAGAAGAAATGCAGGAAAAAGGAAAGAAGTTCTCTTTGATTTTCTTGTCATTGCCTGATATTTCAAACGAAAAATTACGTATATTTTCCAAAAAGCTTCTTCGGAAAAATGATAGTTTTTTTGATGACTCCTGTTGTTTCCGTTTGCAGGAAAATCGTGTTGTGTTAGCTTATCAGAAAGAAAAGAAAAAGAATAGAAACTTTGATGATATTAATACGAAGTTGTATTTGGAGTTTTTAAAGGTAAGAGATAATTATGATTATTATATTGTAATGATGGATAGCACACCTGTATTGAATGGTGGAGCAGACTATGTTTCTTATTGTGAATACGTCGAAACGAGAATTCCAATTAATACATATAAGACTTGTACACCTGAGTTCCTAGAGGATTATCGAAAACAAAAATGTATTTATGATAACCTGAAAGACATTTACGAAAAAGATGATTTGAATGATCCTCGTATAAAGGCATATTGCCAACCCGTATTGAATATTAAGACGGGAAAATTTACTACCGCAGAGGCGCTGATGCGTTTGGAACTTTCTGAAATCGGAATTGTACCTCCAGAGCAGTTTATACCTGTTGCGGAAAAGCATGACTTTATACATGTGCTTAGTAAAATTATTTTGAATAAAACCTGTAAAAACATCAAACAGTTGGAAGCGGATGGATATTTGATAGACCGCATTTCTATTAATTTTTCTATGCAGGAATTACATATGGAAAATTTTGCAAAGGATATTATCGATATCATCGAAGCAAATGGTATTGATTTTAATAAAATTGCAATTGAGTTAACAGAAACGAGAAATGAAAAGGATTTCCTCATGATGAAGGAAGTTATTTCTGATTTGCAGGAGAGAGATATTAAATTCTATTTGGACGATTTTGGGACAGGCTATTCAAATTTCGAACGTATTATAGAATTACCAATCGACATCATCAAGTTTGACCGCTCACTTACGATTTTGGCAAGCAAGGATGAAGAGTCAAAATTCATGGTTGGAAGCTTCTCTGAGATCTTCAAAAATGCAGATTATCAGATTTTGTTTGAAGGTGTTGAAGATGAGCGTGACGAAGAACAGTGTATCAACATGAATGCACAGTACTTACAGGGATACAAGTATTCAAAACCAATTCCAATGGAAGAGCTAAAAAATTTTTTAAAAAAGGTAATAGAATAAATGAAGGTTAAAAAAATACCCAAAGCTTTGCGTATTATACTGGCAATCATAGCAATTGTGATTGTAGTAGTTTTGGCTAATTATTTGATACAGCGGTTTTGGGCACATCGAAATGGATATTTTGTTCCTGATTATGAAAGAGTCACATTAACTGAAGATTCGGACTACGAAACGATTTTTCAGCAAACAGGGATAGGTAAAGTCGCAGTAGATAAGTTGCTGGAGGAAAATAATTTTCAAGCAATTTTGGATACACAGGACAAGTTTTTCGAGCCAGTAGAGGTTTCGTGCAATCCTTTGTTAGGATGGTTCACGAGAGAAGATAGACTAGTGGAAGAGGAAGGCGCAAGCCTTGTGGATTTACAACCAGGGGATATTTTGCTTACTTTATCTACACATAGTTTAGGATGGAGACATGGACATGCAGCCCTTGTAATAGACGAGTACACGACGATAGAGAGTGCGGTTCTAGGACAAGATTCTGTCCGTGGAAGAACAAGCACGTGGAATAATTATTCAAATTATGTTGTTTTACGCATAAAGGATGTTACTCCAGAGCAACAGGCGGAGGTAGTAGAGTATGCCTTAGATAACCTGTATGGAGTGCCTTATCACTTGTCGTCAGGATTTATCGGACCCAAAGCACCAGATCCAGAGGACCCACAGTTTGGATTACACTGCTCTTATTTGGTTTGGTACGCGTGGAATCATTTCGGATATGACACAGACTCAGATGGAGGGCGTTTGGTGTCCTGCTATGATTTATTACATTCCGATCAATTTGAAATCGTTCAGATGTATGGAATGGATCCAAGGGAGTTTCAATAACGGTAAAAAAGCTGTCGCAAAATTCGTTTTGCGACAGCTTTTTTTATGCCTGTACATTATAATAAATTTTTTGTAATTCTTTAGCGTCCATCAGCTTTGGCACAG
>CAZVOY010000087.1:0-6298 GCA_964628865.1 uncultured Lachnobacterium sp.
ATGACCAGAGAGAAATTATTTACGCAGAGCGACTTCGTGTATTAAATGGAGAAAACATGCGTGATGTTATCTTCAAGATGATTCAGGATCAGGTAGAAAGAGCTGTTGATACCTGTATTTCTGGGGAGATTGAAAAAGAAGATTGGGATCTTCGTGAATTAAACGAACTCATTTTACCAATCATTCCAATCAAAAAAGTTCGCAAGGAAGATATTGCATCTATTAACAGTGATAGAGAATTAAAGCAGTACCTGAAAGAACAGGCGGTTCGTCTCTATGAAGCAAAAGAGACAGAATTCCCTGAGCCAGAGCAGTTCCGTGAATTAGAACGTGTCATCCTTCTTAAGGTAATTGACCGCAAATGGATGGATCACATCGACGATATGGATCAGCTTCGTCAGGGTATCGGTCTTCAGGCATATGGACAGAAAGATCCACTTGTAGAATACAAGATGGCCGGCTTTGATATGTTTGATGATATGACAGCCGCAATTCAAGAAGATACCGTAAGACTTCTTTTCCATGTGAAAGTGGAACAGAAGGTAGAGCGTGAGCAGGTAGCGAAGGTTACTGGCACAAATAAAGACGAAACAGCAAAGAATGCACCAAAGAAACGTGCAGACGCAAAGATATACCCAAATGATCCATGTCCATGTGGAAGTGGTAAAAAGTATAAACAGTGCTGTGGAAGAAAATAATAAACGAAACAGTTAAAGGCTGTCGCAAAATGGTTTTTTGTCCATGAAGCGACGGCCTTTTTGTTTTCTGGCTAGAAAGTAGTTATAATTTATCATATAATGATAGATATATAATAGTAAGAAGAAAACGTATAGAGGAGGGAAATCTATGTCAACACCACATAATGGAGCGGAAAATGGAGCGTTTGCTAAAACAGTTTTAATGCCAGGAGATCCGTTAAGAGCAAAATTTATCGCTGAAAACTTTTTGGAAAATCCAAAATTGGTAACATCAGTACGAAATGTGTTGGGATATACAGGAACCTATAATGGAAAAGAAATTTCTGTTATGGCAAGTGGTATGGGGATGCCAAGTATTGGAATTTATTCTTATGAATTATATACGCAGTATGGAGTAGAAACCATCATTCGCGTTGGGTCAGCAGGAGCTTATGATGCAGAGCTTAGCGTATATGATGTTGTGTTAGCGGATAGCGCTTATAGTGAATCCAATTTTGCAAAGGTGCAAAATGGGTGCGAGGATGACGTATTATATCCATCAAAGGAAGTAAATGAGAAAATTTTAGCAGCGGCAGAGAAATTGGGTATACCATGCAAAGAAGCAAGAATTCATTCTAGTGATGTTTTTTATCAGGATGAAAATAGAGGTAGTTACACACGTTATCCAGAAAAATACGGGGCAAAATGTGTGGAAATGGAAAGCTTTGCATTATTTCATAATGCAAATGTATTGGGCAAAAAAGCAGCTTGCCTTTTGACGATTTCAGATTCTTTTGTAACAAAAGAAGAGGTTAGTGCAGAAGGAAGACAGAATTCCTTTACTGCAATGATGCAAATAGCATTAGAGGCAGCAGAGTAGGTTTCATAAAAAGGAGAAGTATATGAGTAGGAGAGTTTTTCTCATTGTATTAGATAGTTTTGGAATCGGATATGAGCCAGACGCAGCTGAATTCGGTGATGTAGGAGCAAATACGCTGGCAAGTATTTCAAGGTCAGAGAAGTTCCATATACCAACGATGAAAAAAATGGGATTTTTCAATATTGATGGAGTAAAGGTAGGAGAAGAAGAATCGCAACCGATTGCTTCATATGCACGTTTGCAGGAAAAATCCAAAGGGAAAGATACTACAATTGGGCATTGGGAAATTGCAGGCATGGTTTCGCCAAAGCCACTCCCAACTTTTCCAGAAGGATTTCCAAACAGTACAATAGAAGAATTTGAAAAGAAAACAGGAAGAAAAGTGCTCTGCAATAAGCCGTATTCTGGAACGAAGGTTATTGAAGAATATGGGCAGGAACACGTAGAAACAGGCGCGTTAATTGTATATACTTCTGCAGACTCAGTATTTCAGATTGCAGCGCATGAGGATGTGGTTCCAGTAGAAGAGTTATATCGTTATTGCGAAATCGCTAGAGAAATGTTGGTGGGAGATGTAGGCGTAGGTCGTGTCATTGCGAGACCATTCGTGGGAGAGGCACCAAATTTTGTGAGAACCAGTAGACGCCATGATTATTCGTTATTGCCACCAAAGGATACCATGTTAGACGCTCTTGTGGAAGCGGGGTACGAAACCAGAGGAATCGGCAAAATTTATGATATCTTTGCTGGAAAAGGAATTTTAAAAACCAGCAGGATAAAAAACAACGAGGATGGCATGGAACAGACAATTCGTACATTGGAGGAAGATTTTGAAGGATTATGCTTTGTGAATCTTGTGGATTTTGATATGGTGTATGGTCATCGTCGTGATATAGATGGTTATGCAAATGCAGCCACAGTATTTGACAAGCAGTTATCAACTTTTATCGAAGGTATGAAAGCGGATGATGTTTTGATGATTACTGCAGACCATGGTTGTGACCCAGGATTTACTGGGACGGATCATACGAGAGAATATATACCGCTTCTAATGTATGGAAAGAATATCAAGCCAGGTGTAAACCTAGGAACCAGAAACTCTTTTGCAGATATTGCGGCTACCATTTTAGATATTTTTCAAGTGGAGAATATAACAGATGGAATAAGTTTTAAAAAAGAGGTCTGGGTCGACACAAATAATGGCTAGGAGAGAAGATATGGAAAAAAAAGATATACTAAAAAGGGTGGATCATACGCTGTTGCTTCAAACTGCTACATGGGAAGAGATAAAAGCAATTTGTGATGATGGAATAAAGTATGAGACTGCATCCGTATGTATTCCGACCTGCTATGTAAAACAGGCAAAGGAATACGTGAAAGATAAATGCAAAGTGTGTACCGTTATCGGTTTTCCAAATGGCAATTACACCACGGAGGTAAAGGTGTTTGAGACAAAGGATGCTCTTGCAAATGGTGCAGATGAAATCGACATGGTAATTAATATAGGTATGCTAAAAGCGAAAGAATATGATTACGTGTTAAATGAAATCAAAGCAGTGAAAGAAGTGTGTAAAGATAAGATTCTAAAAGTAATTATAGAAACATGTCTTTTGACGGAGGAAGAAAAAATTAAGATGTGTGAAATCGTTACAGAATCCGGAGCGGATTTTATCAAAACCTCAACAGGATTTTCTACAGCGGGTGCTACTTTTGCAGATATCGAATTATTTGCAAAGCATGTAGGTCCAAATGTAAAGATAAAAGCTGCTGGTGGAATTTCTTCTATGGATGATGCGGAAAAATTCATAGAGCTTGGTGCATCGCGACTAGGAACTAGTCGTATTGTGAAAATTGTGAAAAGTCAGGCGGCCTCTTTATAGAGGTCGCTTTTTTGATGGGAAAGAAATGTGGACTGGTAAAATTTACTAGCTTTCTAAAAGGTTAAAGTTTTATAAAAAACGTATTTCCGAAAGAAATTTTTGT
This sequence comes from uncultured Lachnobacterium sp., assembly GCA_964628865.1. GTDB lineage: Bacteria > Bacillota > Clostridia > Lachnospirales > Lachnospiraceae > Roseburia. The sequence goes on from CAZVOY010000087.1 coordinate 3,541, forward strand.
TAGAATAAAACAGAAATATTTTATAGGAAAGGAAAGAAAATGGAAGAAAAAAATGTAAGACCGTTTGGGATGAAGGACAAGCTGGGGTATATGTTTGGTGATTTTGGAAATGACTTTACTTTTATTCTGGCAAGTATGGTACTAATGAAATTTTACTCAGATGTGATGGGGGTATCGACAGCTCTCATCGGCGGAATGATGGCAGTCGCTCGTATTGTGGATGCGTTTACAGATGTGACAATGGGGCAGATTGTGGATCGAAGTAAACCAACGGAAAATGGTAAATTTAAACCATGGATACTTCGCATGTCGGGACCAGTAGCGGTAGCGTCGTTGCTTATTTATGCTAGTTGGTTCAAAGATATGTCAATGGGGTTTAAGGTTGTGTGGATGTTTGTTACATACATCCTATGGGGGAGTGTGTTCTACACGAGCGTAAATATTCCATACGGCTCTATGGCATCTGCGATATCGGCAGATGCGAAAGATCGTTCGGAATTATCTACGTTTCGAACCATTGGTTCTAGTTTGGCAGGTATGGTGATTGGTGTGATTATACCAATTGTTGTATATGACACGGATGCTTTCGGAAACAAAATTATGAATGGTACAAAGGTGTCTGTGGTAGCAGCTATTTGTTCCGTAAGTGCAATAGCGTGCTATATTCTTTGTCACAGAATGTGTACAGAACGTGTTAAAGTTGCGCAGAAAACTGAAAAATTTAGTTTGATACGCTTGTTTCAAAATCTGATTCATAACAAATCGTTGATAGGGATTGTACTGGCTTCCATTTGTATGCTCTTAGTGCAGTTGACACAGTCTACGATGACTACTTATTTGTATCCAAACTATTTTAGAAATACAGAAGCACAATCAGTAGCGGGTGTAGTAGGAACTCTCGTTGTTTTAGTTCTAGCTGTGTTTACCTCTAGACTTGCCGCCAAAATAGGAAAGAAAGAGTTAGCGGTAATCGGATCTGTTTTTGGTGCACTTGTGTACGCTGTCGCATATGTTTTTCAGATTCAAAATGCATGGATATTTGTAGCCTTTTACGCGGTTTCATATATCGGACTTGCCTTTTTCCAGTTAACTTGCTGGGCGATGATTACGGACGTGATTGATGATACGGAGGTACAGACAGGGACGCGTTCCGATGGTGAAATATATTCTGTTTATTCTTTTGCTAGAAAACTCGGACAGGCTGCATCTTCTGCGGTATCAGGAGTGCTATTATCTGCGATTGGATATAGTGCAGCCACTCAGTTTGACCCAGAAGTTACACAGGGAATATACGATTTATCCTGTTTGGTTCCCGCGGTGGGATTCCTTTTGTTAGCACTGGTTTTACAATTTTTCTATCCTTTAAATAAAAAGAAGGTAGAGGAGAATGTAAAGTTTTTAGTGGAAAAAAATAAACAAAGTTAACCAAAAACTATCATAAATTGATGTAATATAGACATGTCCTCCTGAAAAGTGTTATTATTTTAACAATGAGAAATATATTAACTTTTTAGGGAGGATAAAACTATGGGTAAAGATTCACTATTACTTCAGCCAATTAAAGTTGGCAACTTGACACTGAAAAACCGTATCATGTTTCCACCACTTACAACAGGATACGAAGAACGTGATGGCTCTATCGGACCAAGAAGCTTGGCGTTCTATGAAAGACTTGCAAAAGGCGGCGTAGGCTACATTGTTATCGGTGACGTAGCGCCAGTACGTACTGCGTCTCCTACACCAAAGCTTTTTGATGAGGCACAGGTTCCAGCATTCAAAAAATTAGCAGATACTTTACATGCCTATGATTCTAAAGTTGCTTTACAGATTTTCCATCCAGAATATGACGTTCCAGGTGTAGGCCGTATGATTGGTATGGCTGGTGCAGCTAGACAGGCAGCTATGCAGTTAAAAGAAGCTGGTGATATGGCAGGATTCCAGGCTAAGATGGAAGAAGCAGATAAAGTAACAAAAGAAGCTTACGCAAAGCTTCACCATGATATGCAGCACTTCGTATCAGAAGCAACAGTAGAACAGTTGGCACAGATTAAGGCTGCTATTGCAAACTCAGCAAGACTTGCAAAAGAAGCTGGCATCGATGCAATCGAAGTACATGGTGACCGTTTACTAGGCTCTCTTTGTTCAACCATTTTAAATCATAGAACTGATGAGTATGGCGGAGATTTCGAAAATCGTATCCGTTATGCATTAGAAATAGTAGAAGCGATTAAAGAAGCAGCTCCTGGTCTCATGATTGAATACAAATTACCAATCGTAACTGTAAACGAAGACGGTAGCTTACGTGGTAAAGGTGGCTTAATCGAAGCAGAAGGTATCGAATTTGCTAAATTACTCGAAAAAGCTGGAGTAGACATGATTCAGGTTGCTCAAGCAAACCATACAGGCAACATGGCTGATACTATCCCACCAATGGGAACACAGGCAGACAACTGGACACTTCCAACTTGTATCAAAGTAAAAGAAGCAGTTTCTATCCCAGTAGCAACTGTAGGTCGTGTACTTACTGTAGCAAACGGTGAAGAAATTCTTAGCAATGGTGATGCAGAAATTATCGCTTACGGACGTTCTCTCTGCTGCGATCCAGACATTGCTGTTAAAGTAGAAAAAGACGAACCAATTCGTGAATGTTTAACATGTAACAAGGGTTGTGTAGACGCTATCTCTAGCCGTCGTTATATTTCATGTGTAATTAACGCAGAAAATGGAGATGAAGCTACCATCTCTATCAAACCAGCAG
>CAZVOY010000088.1:0-6161 GCA_964628865.1 uncultured Lachnobacterium sp.
CGAAGAAAACACATCCATAACGAGCAAAATCCGTAGGATTTCGCGAGTCTTTTTTTGGAAGAGCATGTTAAAAAACTAATTCGAAATTTAACATGCTTGAGCAGACAAATCACGCGCGGCGAAAAGACAAGAAAATAAAGAGCGTGTGTATCCGCGCGTCAATTTTTATTGTTTTTATTAGCCGGTGCACCTCACAAGCGTTGTTTGTAATGAATAGAAATGACTGTTGTATTCGTTTAGAAAGAAAAGAAGAATATGATAAAGGGTTTCCTGATAAAGAGAAATCAAAACTTCTTGTGGAGCAAAATTCATTAAGGTATAATTTGTTATAACAGATATTGATAAAGGAGAGAACGGCATGAAAACAATAAAAAACCAAACCTGGGTATACAACAAAGACATTGATTTAGAAACTTGTGGCGAAGGTATCGCCAGAAAAATTCTGGCATACAGTAAAGATCTGATGTGTGTGGAAAATCATTTTGAAGCAAGTGCAGCAGGTGCGATGCATCATCATCCACATACTCAGATTACATATGTTGTATCAGGCAAATTTGAGTTTACCATTGGGGATGAAGTAAAGATAGTTGAGGCAGGTGATAGTATGCTTCAGATGAATGATATTATTCATGGATGTAGATGTATAGAAAAAGGAATTATCTTAGACATCTTTACTCCTATGAGAGAAGATTTCATAAAATAATTCCCCAAATATTTACTCTCTAGGGGTTTTATTATGCAAAGTTTTCTGATATAATAGAATCAAATAAAAGAATTGTCTGTCAATTCTAAAAGAAGGGGGTTACATTATGGGCAGAAAGATTATTACAATTAGCCGCCAAACGGGCAGTGGTGGACACGAAATTGCAGAACTTCTGGCTGAGAAATTGAATATTCCATTACATGATAGAAATGTAGTAGAAGAAGCGATGAAAGAGCTGGATTTGGAAAATGCAGATGATGTAGATGAAAAGGTAGTTGTTGATTATCTTGGAAAATTTGCAAAAGGATATCATGCTATCTTTGGTAAAGGCAAACTGTATCACATGATGGACCACTCAAAAGAAGAAGAACCTACCATCAGTGAAAAGATGTATGAAATACAGTCAAAAATTATCAAGGAATTTGCTGATATGGGACCTTGTATCGTTGTAGGACGTTGTGCAGATTATGTTTTAAAGGACCGTGATGATGTACTGAGTGTGTTCATTACTGCAGAGGAAGAACAGAAGGTTCAGCGTATGATGGACAGAAGAGAACTGACTCACGAAAGAGCTGTAAATGCGATTGAGTTTTCAGATAGAGATCGTGCGAAATACTATAATGCATACACAAAACAGAAATGGGGCGTGCCAGAGAGTTACGACATTACCTTAAGTTCTACAAAATTGGGAATCGATGGTGTAGTAGAGATTCTTGCAAAGCTTTATGAAGGATAATAAATTATTAGTTAGAAAAAGATTAGTCACGTTGTGGCTAATCTTTTTTTGCATATTTTATGGAAGATTGCATAATCTAATACAAAAAGGATGGATATATGAAAGTTAACAAACGTTTACTCTTTATTTGTATTGCCATTCCATTAATCGTCGGAGGAGTTTCAGCACTTCTTACTCAAAATAGTATGGAGGTGTTTGAACTATTAGAAAAACCACCATTATCGCCGCCTACATGGCTATTCCCTGTAGTTTGGACAATATTGTTTATATTAATGGGAATCTCTTCGTATTTAATTTTAACTGCTGATGCAAACAGTGAAGAAATTAAGTCCGCAATTCACCTGTATGCTTATCAGTTGGTGGTAAATTTTCTTTGGTCTACCTTTTTCTTCAATTTTGGATGGTATTTATTTTCTTTCTTGTGGTTAATATTGTTGTGGGTACTGGTATTTATTATGATTAAGAAATTTTATCTGATAAATAAAGTAGCTGCATATATGAATATTCCATATCTACTATGGGTGACATTTGCAGGATATTTAAATATTGGAATATGGTGGCTAAATCGATAATTGAAAAAATATGTGGTCGTGATAAACGACCACTTTTTTTAGTTTAAAGAGGATTGATTCTTGTGGAGAAATTACTGGTAGAGTATAATATACAAGATATAATTTTTTTGAAGATGTGAGGATAACAGATGAAAAAACATAAAGTATTAAAGGTATTAGGATGTATCCTAGCAGTTATTGTAATTTTTTTTGGCGTGATTAATATCATTCCTCCAAAGCAAAATGTAGAGAATAATCCATTTGTGGTAGAGGAAGGAGACCTTCCTATGATCGCTGCGCACAGAGGTGGTGGAGAAAATAATCCAGAAAATACCATGCTAGCATTTCGTGAGGCAGTTACGGTTATAGGAGTAGACATTATCGAAAGTGATTTATATTTAACTAAGGATGGATATTTGGTTTATAATCACGATGCCTATATTGACGAAACGTGCAATGTAAATGGAGATATTTCTTTAGAGGAAGTAGAAACTTTATGTGAAAATGAGGAAAATAGACACTACATCAAAGATATGACTTTGGCAGAGTTGGAGCAGTATAATTTTGGCTATTACTTCGAGGATGAAAACGGGGAGAGAATATACAAAGATATCGCAGATATAGAGGAAGCAGGTCTACAGATTGCTACAGTAGATAAACTTTTCGAAGAATTCTACGAAAGTAATCCAGATTTGATGTTTATCGTAGAAATTAAAAATAGCGATGAATTAGGATACAAGGCATGTGAAATTTTATATGAGACACTAGAACAGTATCCAGAATATAAAGATCAGATTGTAGTAGGAACCTTCCACGATGAAATAGAAGAAGAGTTAAAGAAGAACTATCCAGAGCTTCTTCACGGTGCGCCAACAGGTACTGCTGTAAAGTTTATTCTCACACATTTTTTGGGAGTGAATTTATTAGATAATAGCGATTTTGCATGTTTGCAGATTCCGATGAATTATGATTTGGGTGTGGAAATAAACTTGGATAAGGCATCTCTTATAGATAGAGCGCATAGCAGAAATATTGCTGTGCAATATTGGACAATCAATGAGGAAGAAGATATGGTGCGTTTGATAGAACTTGGCTGCGATTGTATTATTACAGATAACCCTGAACTACTAAAACAGGTTTTAGAGAATTATAGCCAAGGTGCATATAATTAAAACTAGATAAAAGGAGTAAAGCATGAAAATAAAAGAGAATATAATCGATTTTCTCATGATTACCATCGGAACAGTTGTGGTGTCATTTGCGGTGTTTTTCTTTATGATGCCAAGCAATGTATCCGTAGGCAGTGTAGCGGCATTGGCAATGGTATTATCTCATTTCATTCCATTGTCTGTTTCTGCATTGACCATGATTATGAATGTTGTATTGCTAATTTTAGGTTTTATATTTATTGGAAGAGAATTTGGTGTTAAAACAGTTTATACAGCGTTGTTAATGCCAGTCTTATTAGGTGTATTTGAAATTCTTTTTCCAAATAACCAGTCTTTTACAGGAGATCAGACGTTGGATGTTGTTGCATATTGTGTGTTGGTAGCAGTGGGGCAGGCGATACTCTTTGTGCGAAATGCATCTTCTGGTGGGTTGGACATAGTAGCAAAGTTTATGAACAAATATCTCCATATGGAGTTGGGAAAAGCTGTAGGGCTTGCAGGCATGGCTGTGGCATTATCCTCTGCCCTTGTTTATGATAAAAAAGCAGTAGTACTCAGTGTGCTTGCAACCTATTTTAATGGTCTTGTAGTGGATCATTTTATTTTCGGAAACACATTGAAAAAACGTGTTTGCATTATTTCCAAAAAAGAAAATGAGATTCTAGATTTTATTTTACATGAACTGCATAGTGGTGCTACGAGATATCATGCCTATGGAACCTATTCAGATGCACAGTATAATGAAATTAATACAATAGTAGATAAAAATGAATATTTGAAATTGGTGAATTTTGTGAAGAATATTGATCCAGATGCATTTATGACGGTTTACACGGTAAATGACATGATGTATAAACCAAAAGTGATTGATAGGGAATAAGAAAAGGGCTGTTTTAAACAGCCCTTTCATTTTAATATTGGCGTATATCGGATACACTTAAAAGATAATCCACCGTAACATTATAAAATTTCGCCAAGGTAATCGCATAGGAGACTGGCAGGTCACGTATGCCTTTTTCATAGCGTCGATATACTTCTCGTTTGCAATGCAGTATGTTTGCAATTTCTTGTTGCGTCATTGCATTTTCTTTTCTTAAATCATAAAGTCTTTCAAAAAACATATTCTCGCCTTTCGCATTATATTGAAAAAAAGAGAGCGGAGAAATATAATGTAGTCAGGTGTTATATTTCCATATTTAAAAGTTTGCGGATAACGGCGTGCATTTCTGGGTGTTCCCGATAGTTCTGAATTAAATCTCGTTCTTCCGCAGTAATATGAAATCCTTTTGACTCTTTCGAATGGAAAACATCGGAGATGTTATTTATTTTGTAAATATCACATAGTGCTACAAACATGTCCGAGGTGGGATGTGCCTGATTTGACTCCCATCCGTAAATAGTTTTTTCAGCAACGTTTACTCCATATTTTTCCTGTAATTCCAAAGCGACATCGCTTACGGAGAGCGCATTGAGTTTTCTATATTTTTTTAGCATAAGACCAATTTGGTTGTTTTTCATAAGATTTCTTCCCTTTCGGAATGATGTGATAAAGTAATCTTATATAGTAAGAAAATACACTGCAAATAATTCTGTTTATCTGAGATTATTACCGTTTGGAGGCAAAATAATTCTTGAATAATAAGAAAAATAAAGGGTTTCTTGATATACATAGGAGGTAGATGATGATTTTTGAAACAGAACGTCTGATATTAAGACCTTGGGAAAATGATGATGTAAAAACCTTATATGAATTGGCGAAGGATTTACATGTCGGACCACCCTGCGGATGGAAGCCACATGAAGATATGAAAGAAAGTCAGGAAGTTTTAGAAGATATTCTGATGAATGACTATACCTTTGCGTTGGTATTAAAAGAAACGAATAAGGTAATTGGTAATATCGCCTTGATGCCTTATTGCGAAAGTAGATTCCCTGAAAATGAAAATGAAAGTGAAATAGGATTTTGGCTAGGATATCCATACTGGGGTAATGGTTATATGGTAGAAGCATGTAAATGTATTGTGCAGTATGGACTAGAGGAGTTGGGGTTGGATAAAATTTGGTGTGCACATAACCTAGATAATCATAACTCAAATCGAGTGCAAGAAAAGTGTGGATTTCGCTTTCACCATGAAGATAGCTATTATGCAAGAGAATTGGATAAGAGAATTGCGGTAAAGGTAAATTGTATAGAGAAAAAATTGGGATAAATTCATAAAAAAATCTTAAAATATTCAAAATATATAGACAAATTGTTTGATAGAATTTAAAATAAAAGTAACCGACCTTTTTGGGTCAAAAGAAAAATAAGGGGGACATTATGCGTAACATTATTAACATTAATGAAAACTGGAAATTTATTCAGGAAAACGTTGGATTGCCAAGTGCGTATCCAACAGACTGGCAGACAGTAGATCTTCCACATTCTTGGAATGCAGTTGACGGCTGTGACGGAAACGGTTCTTATGATAGAGGAAATTACTGGTATGCAAAGACATTTGAAACACCTGTACAGCCATTAGCTGGTGGACGTGTATTCGTAGAATTCATGGGTGTAAACTCAGAAGCTACTGTATATGTTAACGGAACAAAGGTTACATATCATGAAGGTGGATATTCTACATTCCGTGCAGATATCACAGATCTTTGCAAAGACGGCGAAGAAAACCTTTTAGTAGTAGAAGTAACCAACATCGCTAACGATTATGTATATCCACAGAATGCTGACTTTACATTCTATGGCGGAATCTATCGTGATGTAAACATCATCAGCGTTCCAGATGCTCACTTCGATTTGGAATACTATGGTGGCCCTGGTATCATGGTTACACCAAAGCCAACAGAATGTGGTGGCGCTACATTTGAAATCGAATCTTGGGTTAAGAATGCAGATGAAAACTTTACAGTTCAGTACAGCATTTTTGACGAAGACGGTGAAGAAGTAGGCTATGCAGTTCGTCCAGCAGATGCTACAAAGACAACAATTTTTGTTCCAGATGCAA
>CAZVOY010000089.1:0-6142 GCA_964628865.1 uncultured Lachnobacterium sp.
AGATTCTTTTCTTTGCAGATTTAATGTTAGCCAATTTGTACACCTCCGAATTATTATCACATTGATTTATTAAATGTTTACTTCGAAGCAGACACGGACGCCTCGTAGTAAACGTACTAAGATATAATATGCCAACCCTTGCCAATTGTCAATACATATTTTGAAAAAAGTGACATATATTTTTAAGAAGGTGGTGAGGAGATGCGAAAAGTTTCATTTGTATTACTTGTTTGTGTGTTTATATGTGCTGCAGCGTACCGTTTCGGAGATGCCAGATTGGAAGAGGCAAAGATTATAGCAATGGAACAAATATATCAAGAAGTGTCGGAATTGATGTTTCCACAAATTTATATGTATACATCTGAGAAAGAGAAATTGGTTTATTATGATGTGGAAGAGATGATACTTCCTGTGTTGTCTGGTTTTCGCAGTACCTCGGCGGCGACTACAGTTGTCTCTGAAGAGGAAGAGATGGGACAAGAAGAAGTGACAGAGTCAGTAGATGTAATCAATAGTGAGGTTGTTGAGATAGATGTACAAGAGACGGTGATTTTGGAAAATACTACAGACACAATGACAAATCTTTCTTCCGCCGAGAAAAAGGTTACAATTAATCGAATGAAATTACAGGATTTTGATTATCTGAGACAAACTTTTTATCAGGTTGATAATACCACCACCATAGGAAAGGATTTGTTGGATGTAAATAAATTATTGGAAAAGGATATGACAATTGATACTGAGACAGAGGGACCAAAGATTTTAATTTATCACACGCATTCCCAAGAGGGATATGCAGATTCTGTGGCAGGGGATTCTGCTACATCAGTCGTTGCCTTGGGAGCATATTTAGAAACCTTATTGGAAGAGAATTATGGAATTGAAGTTTTGCACCACACGGGACAATATGATGTGTTAAAAAGAGAAAGTGCTTATGCAAATGCGTTGTCGGATATAGAGCAAATATTGGAAGAGAATCCCACTATAGAAGTGGTTATTGATCTTCATCGAGATGGTGTTTCAGAAACCACACATTTGGTAACGGACATAAATGGGAAGCCTACTGCACAAATTATGTTTTTTAATGGGCTCAGCAGAACAACTTCTCAGGGAGAACTGGAATATTTAGAAAATCCATACATAGAAGACAACTTGGCATTTTCGTTCCAATTACAATTAGCGGCTACGGAATATTATCCAGGTCTTACGCGAAAGATATATTTGAAAGGGTATCGCTACAATATGCATTTGAAACCTAAATCATTGCTAGTGGAGGTAGGGGCGCAGACAAATACCTTTGCGGAAGCAAAAAATGCCATGGAACCATTGGCTGAAATATTGGCAATGGTGTTAAAATGATTTATAATAAATGCAGATGAAACGGGGAGGTACTTCTATGATTGATTATACAGAAGGTAGTGGAAAACAGTATCACACTGGCGTCGGTCCAGAGGATATTGGAAAATATGTAATAATGCCTGGAGATCCAAAGCGATGTGCAAAGATTGCGGAACACTTTGATAATCCAGTTTTGGTTGCAGACAGCAGAGAATATGTAACCTATACAGGAACATTGGATGGAGTAAAGGTGAGTGTTACATCGACAGGAATAGGTGGACCATCTGCTGCAATCGCGATTGACGAATTAGCAAAATGCGGAGCACATACCTTTATACGTGTTGGTACCTGTGGTGGTATGCAGGATTTTGTACAGAGTGGGGATGTGGTAATTGCGAACGGTGCCATTCGTATGGAAGGTACTTCCCGTGAGTTTGCGCCAATCGAGTATCCAGCAGTAGCTGATATTTATGTTACAAATGCCCTTATGGAATCAGCAAAGGAGCAGGGAATTCCTTTCCATGTAGGCGTTGCACAGTGCAAGGATAGTTTCTTTGGACAGCATGAACCAGAAGTAATGCCTGTAAGCTATGAGTTGGAAAACAAATGGCAGGCATGGATACGAATGGGATGTCTGGCTTCTGAAATGGAATCTGCCGCCCTCTTTATCGCAGGAAGCTTTTTGCGTGTCAGAGTTGGATCTTGTTTTCTTGTGGTAGCAAATCAGGAAAGAGAGAAAAAGGGATTGCCAAATCCACAGGTGCATGATACAGAGCTTGCGATTCAAACAGCAGTTGGAGCACTTCGTAAATTAATCAAAGCGGATCAGGAAAAATAGTTACAAGAGGGAAAGAATATGAGTGGAACAAGAGAACTAATAGAAATGGCAATAGAAGCGAGAAAGCTGGCTTATGCACCATATTCCAGATTTAAAGTAGGAGCAGCGTTGTTAGGAACAAATGGCGTAGTATACAAAGGTTGCAATGTTGAAAATGCTAGCTATTCTGCAACAAACTGTGCGGAAAGAACTGCTTTTTTTAATGCGATAAGTGATGGGCAGACAGAATTTTTGGCTATTGCAATTGTAGGTGGAAAAGAAGAAAAAAGTGAATTAGAATTATGTGCGCCATGTGGCGTATGTCGACAGGTCATGCAAGAATTTTGTAATCCTGAAAGCTTTGAAATTATTTTGGCAAAAAATCCAAATGATTATCAGATATATACATTAAAGGATTTATTGCCGATGAGTTTTGGTCCGGATAATTTAAATTAAGATTGTAGAGTGGGAGGCTTTTGCTTCCCACTTTTTATATTGAAAACTAGCCCGTTTTCCTATATAATAACTTGGAACTATGCCCTCATGCATTGGCATATAAGAAAGAAGTTTCAGAGAAATAAGAAATGAGGACAAAACATGTCAGTAGATCAAAGTAAAATTCGTAATTTTTGTATTATTGCTCATATCGACCATGGTAAATCCACTTTAGCAGACCGTATCATTGAAAAGACAGGTACGTTGACGGAACGCGAAATGCAGGCCCAGGTTCTTGATAATATGGATTTAGAGCGTGAGAGAGGTATCACTATTAAATCTCAGGCTGTGCGTATTATTTATAAGGCAAAAGATGGCGAAGAATATGTTTTTAATCTTATCGATACTCCAGGTCATGTAGACTTTAACTATGAAGTATCTCGTAGTTTGGCTGCTTGTGATGGTGCGATTCTGGTAGTTGATGCTGCGCAGGGAGTAGAGGCACAGACTTTGGCAAACGTATATCTTGCATTGGATCATGATCTTGATGTCATGCCAGTTATAAATAAAATTGACCTTCCATCAGCGAGACCAGAAGAAGTGTGCAATGAAATCGAAGATGTAATTGGTATTGAAGCCATGGATGCACCACGTATTTCAGCAAAGACGGGTCTAAATATCGAGGATGTCTTAGAACAAATTGTAGAGAAAATCCCTGCACCATCGGGTGATGCAAGTGCACCGCTACAGGCGTTGATATTTGATGCACTCTATGATCAATACAAAGGTGTAATGGTATTCTGTCGTATCAAAGAAGGTACCATTAAGGTAGGAGATCCAATTAAGATGATGGCAACAGGTGCATCGGCACAGGTTGTAGAAGTTGGTTATTTTGGGGCTGGACAGTTTATTCCATGTGATGAGCTTTCTGCAGGTATGGTAGGATATTTTACTGCTAGTATCAAAAACGTAGCAGATACTCGTGTGGGTGATACCGTTACAAATGCAGAATGTCCATGTGCAGAAGCACTTCCTGGTTATAAGAAGGTAAATCCAATGGTTTATTGTGGTATTTATCCAGCAGACAGTGCGAGATATCCAGATTTAAGAGATGCCTTGGAAAAATTACAGATTAACGATGCGTCATTACATTTTGAACCAGAGACATCGTTAGCGCTTGGTTTTGGATTCCGTTGTGGTTTCCTTGGCTTATTACATTTGGAAATTATTCAGGAACGATTGGAGCGAGAGTTTGATCTTGATTTAGTAACTACTGCACCTGGTGTTGTTTATAAAGTGTATAAAACAAATGGCGAAATGATTGATTTGACCAATCCATCTAACCTTCCAGATCCATCAGAAATTGATTATATGGAAGAGCCATATGTAAATGCGGAAATTATGGTGACAAAGGATTATGTAGGTTCCATTATGACACTTTGTCAGGAACGCCGTGGTATATATATTGGAATGGAATATTTGGATGCAAATAGAGCAACTCTAAAATATGAATTACCATTAAACGAAATTATTTACGATTTCTTTGATGCCTTGAAATCACGTTCTCGCGGATATGCTTCGTTTGATTATGAATTGAAGGGTTATGAACGTTCGGAACTTGTAAAACTGGACATTTTAATTAATCACGAAATGATGGATGCATTATCCTTTATCGTATTCAAGGACAATGCTTACGAACGCGGTCGTCGTATGTGTGAACGTCTGAAAGAAGAGATTCCAAGACATTTGTTTGAAATCCCTATTCAGGCAGCAGTTGGTGGAAAAATCATTGCCCGCGAAACGGTTAAGGCAATGAGAAAAGACGTTCTTGCAAAATGTTATGGTGGTGACATTTCTCGTAAGAGAAAGCTTTTGGAAAAACAGAAAGAAGGTAAGAAACGTATGCGACAGGTGGGTAATGTGGAAATCCCACAGGAAGCATTTATGAGTGTTCTCAAATTAGACGAAGATTAATAATGAAAGGATAGGAAAGCAGTATGAAAAATTTGGAACTTTATGTGCATATTCCATTTTGCGTTAAGAAATGTGATTACTGTGATTTCCTATCCTTTTCTTGTGAAGAAAAAACGCAGCTTGCTTATGCGGATGCATTAATTCGAGAGATTGAGTTTTATGGTCCGTTAATGAAAGATTATCTAGTAACTACGATGTTCATTGGTGGTGGTACTCCAACTTGGTTAAATGAAGATAAAATGTTAGAAATTCTGGATAGTATTTATACATATTTCAATGTATCAGTAGACGCAGAAATAACCATGGAGTGTAATCCAGGAACAGTAACTTCTACAAAATTAGAGAAATATCGTAAGGCTGGTGTAAATCGACTGAGTATTGGTTTACAGTCAGCGGATGATAAAGAGCTGCAAATTCTCGGACGTATTCATACCTATGAAAAGTTCGTGAAAACCTATGAAATGGCACGTAGCGCTGGATTTTCTAACATCAATGTTGATTTGATTAGCGGAATTCCTTATCAGACGGCAGAAAAGTTTTTGCATACATTACAAAAAGTGGTACGCATGAAGCCAAACCATATTTCTGCATACTCACTTATTATAGAAAAAGGAACGCCTTTTTATGAAACCTATAAATTTGATATGGTAAAGCAGGAAGTAGGAATGCAGACAGAGATTTTACCGACAGAGGATGAAGTATATCGTATAACAAAACTAACACAGCAGTATTTGGCAAATGCAGGATATGAGCAATATGAGATATCAAATTTTGCACAACCAGGATATGAGTGTGATCATAATATAGGATATTGGACCAGAGCAGATTATTTGGGCATGGGCTTAGGTGCTGCATCGCTGGTGGACAATGTACGTTATACCAACACGACCGACTTAGATGCCTATATTTGTAATTCCAAACAGATTCAAATCAGTTGTTTCGAACAACCAAATGGGGATTTGGAAAAGGGCACAAACTTGCACATGGAAGTAAATAAGGTATCTCGTAAGGCACAAATGGAAGAATTTATGTTCTTAGGACTCCGTCTGAAAAACGGAGTTACCAGAGAACAGTTTTACAACACCTTTGGTATTCAGATAGATGGTATTTATAAAAACACCTTGGAACATTTGAAGAGAGAAGGTCTATTGGATACGACAGAGGGGAGAATTCTACTAACAGAAAAAGGGCAGGATTTATCCAACTACGCGTTGGCACAATTTTTGTTATAGTTTTTATAACTAAAGGAGGCAATTATGATACAGAAAATAAAGAAATTATTCGAACCAAGAGACATGACAGTCGGTTCGCCATGGAAGAGTATTGGTGTGTTTGCGATTCCGATGATTATTGGTAACGTAGCACAGCAGTTATATAGTACAGTTGACAGTATCGTTGTAGGAAAATATGTAGGTGATAATGCCCTTGCAGCAGTTGGTAGTGCGGCACCTATTTTAAATATGCTCTACGTATTGTTCATCGGTATTTCGGCTGGTGTAGGTATCATGGTTGCTCAGTATTTCGGAGCAAAAGCAAAAGAAGAATTATCTGAGACGATTGGAAACTGTATTACAGTTA
>CAZVOY010000090.1:0-6023 GCA_964628865.1 uncultured Lachnobacterium sp.
GATGGAGATGTTATGAGTGATATGATTTCATCTGCATTTGGTTCACTTGCTATGATGACCTCCGTTCTTGTTTCACCAGAAGGGTATTTTGAGTACGAAGCAGCTCATGGTACAGTTCAGAGACATTATTACAAACATTTAAAAGGGGAAGAAACTTCTACAAACTCTGTAGCGACAATTTTCGCATGGACAGGAGCTTTAAGAAAACGTGGAGAGTTAGATAATACCCCTGATTTATGTGATTTTGCAGATAAACTAGAAGCTGCTTGTGTGAAAACAATTGAGTCTGGAAAAATGACAAAAGATTTAGCTCTTATTACATCTTTGGAAAATGTTACTGTTTTAAATAGTGAAGGATTTATTAAAGCTATTCGTGGTGAATTAGAAGCGATGTTATAGTTATATTAAGGGGGATAAATCGTGGAAAAGGGGATTTCGCAGGCTGTCATTCGACGTATGCCAAGATATTATAGATATTTAGGAGAATTACTGGAGTCAGGTGTTGAAAGAATATCTTCTAATGAACTCAGCAAGTTAATGAAGGTTACAGCTTCTCAAATTCGTCAGGATTTAAATAATTTTGGCGGATTTGGGCAACAGGGATATGGCTATAATGTTCGCTACCTATATGATGAAATCGGTAAAATTTTAGGTTTGGGACAAACGCATCATATCATTATCATTGGTGCTGGTAATTTAGGACAGGCAATTGCAAACTATACCAAATTTGATAAGTTGGGATTTTCTACTATTGCATTATTTGATATAGATCCAGAGTTAATTGGTAAGGAAGTACGTGGTATTAAAATATATTCTTTAGATGAATTAGAAGATTTCTGTCAAAAAAATACCGTTGATATTGCGGCATTAACAATGCCAAAACAAAGTGCTGATAATACAGCACATCGTCTAGTTGAGTTGGGAATACACGCAATTTGGAATTTTGCACATGTGGATTTGGATTTAACGGATGATTCTGTAATAGTTGAAAACGTGCATTTATCAGAAAGTCTTATGCAGTTATCTTATAATATTGCAAAAAACAAGAAATAATTTTTGAGGGTTTTTTATGAAACAGCAAAAGGATTTTAAATCTGCTTTGCTAGGAAAAACGGTTCCACTTTTGATATTAGACCAAAAGTGGCATCGATTATTTGCGGTTCATGGTAAAACAGATGAGATAAAAGATTTAGAAACAGAACTACATCAGCTGCTGACA
The DNA here is from genome assembly GCA_964628865.1 of uncultured Lachnobacterium sp. GTDB lineage: Bacteria > Bacillota > Clostridia > Lachnospirales > Lachnospiraceae > Roseburia. The sequence continues at coordinate 1,220 of CAZVOY010000090.1, forward strand.
CAGCAATCAAAGCTAAACACAAGATTAAAAGAGTTAAAAAAACTCAAAGGGAAACTTCTGGATGAAATCGTTGTAAACATGGAAGAAGACGAAAAAAAATTAGAAGATAACAAACGTTTAGTAGATGAGATTAACCAAAAAATTGACGAATGTGAAGAAGAATTGGTCGATATTCCATTTCAGATTCGTGAAACAAACGATCAATTGATGCTCGTTTCTATGGAATATTTTTATGAAAAACTACGAGTAAACAGAACAGAATCCACAGAGATTGAAGAGTGGATTAATCAGGTTCGTGTAGATTTAAAGAAAAATATTATTCGAAAACAAAATCGCGATATCAATAATCGTGAAATATACGCTTATCTTCATGATATATTTGGTGCAGAAGTAATTAATATTTTTGACATCAAATATGATGAAGAACCAAAGGAGACAAATTGAAATATCTTGTAACAGGGAAAGAAATGAAGCTTCTAGATCAGAATACATCCGAGTGTTTTCAGGTACCAGAGTTGGTGCTTATGGAGCAGGCTGCGATGCACTTTGTCTGGGAGCTTTGTGGTATTTTAGGGGATAAATCAAATAAAAAAGGAATTGTTTTCTGTGGACTAGGAAACAATGGGGCGGATGGTGTTGCGATAGCAAGACTACTTAATGAACGTGGAATTTATACAGAAATATGTAAAATAAATGATTTGTTACTGGATAAAGGAACCACTTCTAATTCGTTTCAGGTTCAGGAATCCATTTATCATGCATATAATTATCCTGTTAAGACTAGTATCGCATCAATCATACAGGAAGACTATGATTTTGTGATAGATGCAGTTTTTGGCATCGGTCTATCCCGTAATTTAAATGAGGAATACTCTGATATATTACAAAGCATCAACGAAATAAAAGCTTTAAAATTTGCTGTAGATATGCCATCGGGAGTAAATTCTGATAATGGGCAGATTATGGGAAATGCGGTATCGTGTGATTATACGATAACATTTTCTTTCGGAAAACTTGGACAGTATCTATGGCCTGGATGTGACTATGCAGGTAAAGTTATTGTAGTAGATATGGGAATTACAGAACGAAGCTGGCTGGATAAAAAGCCATCGATTGCATGTTTGGAGGAAACAGATTTAAAACTTCTTCCAAAGAGACCTGCTCATTCCAACAAAGGAACTTTTGGTAAGGTTCTTATTATTGCTGGAAGTATAAATATGGCAGGAGCTGCGATTTTCTCTGCGAAAGCAGCATATCGTTCTGGAGCTGGACTTGTTAAGGTGTTTACACCTGATGAAAACCGTACAATTATTCAATCTGCTGTACCAGAAGCATTAGTTTCAAATTATGATAACAAGATATATAAAGAAAAATTGATAGAAGAATTAAAGTGGGCTGACTCCATTGTGATTGGCCCTGGTATTGGACAGTCAGCAATTGCGAAAGAAATTGTAGAAATTGTACGTTCTAGCGCAAGCGTCCCAGTTGTTTGGGATGCAGATGCATTAAATCTTTTATCTGAGAACACAGATAAGTTGTTATTGCCACACACAGAATTTGTTGTCACACCTCACTTAGGCGAGTTCTCTAGACTTACAAATAATTCTGTGGGATGGATTCAAAATCATTTGGTTGAGTCTGCAATTGATTTTGCAAGAACCTATGATGTAGTATGTGTATTAAAAGATTTTCGTACCGTTACTGCAAATTCCTATGGTCTTAGTTATTTGAATTTATCTGGGAATAATGGAATGGCAACAGGTGGAAGCGGAGATGTACTATCTGGTATCATTGGCGCTTTTTTAGCGAATGGTATGAATGGCGTAAAAGCTGCAGCATTTGGTGTATATATTCATGGAATTGCAGGCGATTATGCAAAGACAAAAATGGGTACACATGCTATAATGGCAAGTGATATCACAGAAGCATTAAAAGAGGTTTGGAGAGGAACTGAAAATGCAGAATAGTAGAGTTTATGCAAGTGTAAATCTATCTGCTGTTTTACACAATTTAGAAGAAATGCATAAGAATATTAATAATGATACAAAGATTGTAGCTGTTATTAAAACAGATGGCTATGGTCATGGTGCACTTCCAATTGCAGAAGCAATCGAAGATGTTCCATATTTATGGGGCTATGCAGTCGCAACAGCAGACGAAGCGATGGCGCTTATTGATGATGGTCGTAAAAAGCCAATCTTAATTTTAGGTGTAAGTTTTTACGAACAGTTTGATACGATTATTCGAAATGATATCCGTCCTTGTGTTTGTGATTATGAAACTGCAAAAAAATTATCTGAAATAGCAGTGTCAAAAAACAAAAATTGTCATATTCATATAAAGATTGATACGGGTATGAGTAGGATTGGTTTCCAGGTAAACGAGGACACTGCAAATGAAATTCAAAAGATTGCACAGCTACCTAACATCGAAATAGAAGGTATTTTTACCCATTTCGCAAATGCCGATGAAATAGATAAAACACAGACATTTGTTCAAATGGATTTGTTTAAACAGATGTGTAATATGTTGGAAGAAAGAGAAGTGAAAATTCCAATTAAACATTGTTCCAATAGTGCTGGAATCGTAGATATTCCAGATGCAAATATGAACATGGTGCGCGCTGGAATTATTTTATATGGATTGTGGCCTTCTAATGAAGTGAATAAAACGAAGATGGATTTACAACCGGTTATGTCATTAAAGAGTCATATTTCATATTTGAAAGATTTAGAGGCAGGTCGAAAAATCAGTTATGGTGGAACATATGTAACAAAGGAAAATCAAAAAATTGCAACTATACCGGTTGGGTATGGTGATGGCTATGCCAGAAGCTTATCAAATAAAGGATATGTATTAATTCGTGGTCAAAAAGCACCAATTTGCGGTAGAGTATGTATGGATCAGTTTATGGTAGATGTATCCCATATTGAAGGTGTAAAAGTTGGTGATATGGTTACGCTTCTTGGTGAAGACGGTAAACATCGTATTACCATGGAAGAGTTAGGGGATTTATCCGAACGTTTCAACTATGAGTTTGCGTGTTTAATAACACCACGTGTACCTCGTGTTTATTATTAAAAATTAAAGAATATGCTCGTCAAATTTGGAAATACTACTCGTATACCAAATAAATGGAGTGTGACGAGATGATTTTAAGAGGCGATATCTATTATGCAGACTTAAGACCTGTAGTAGGTTCTGAACAAGGTGGAATACGTCCTGTGCTTATTGTACAGAATGATGTGGGAAATCGTCATAGCCCAACTGTGATTTGTGCGGCTATAACGTCTCAAATGCATAAAGCTAAGTTACCTACTCATGTGGCGTTAGATAGCGAAAAATATGATTTGGCGAAGGATTCTGTAGTATTATTAGAACAACTACGAACAATTGATAAAAAACGATTAAAAGATAAAGTTTGTCACTTGGACAATCAGATGTTACGCGAAGTAGATAAAGCCCTCGGGATAAGTTTGGAGCTATATACATAACTTGACGGTCATATAGCTTCGTGGTATGATTTTTAACTGTGTACAATACACAACAAATGATAAATTATAAAAAGGAGTTAAAAAATGGACGAAGGCGGTTATCCCAACTTAATATTGATTTTAATTGGGATTATTGTGATTCTTGCAATTGCTTTAATTGTGTTTATTTATACATTTCGTAAAAGCATTGTAAAAAAATTCAAAAAAAACATTAAGAAAAATAATAATGTTTCAGAAGATGAGATGATTGAAGAAGAAATTATCTCCATGGTTAAAGAAGGGCACGAGCAAGGAGCTCTTTTAGCGTCAGAAGCTGAAATGATACACAATATTTTTGAGTATGGCGACAAAGAAGCAAAGGATATTATGACTCACCGTAAAAATATTGTAGCTATTGATGGAAATATGAGTTTCTATGATATGGTTGCGTATGTAGATGAAACGGGTAAGTCGCGTTTTCCTGTGTATTTGGATGATATTGATAATATCATTGGTGTATTACATATCAAAGACGCTTTTCTTTATTGTCAGAAAAACGAAGTGTTTCGTACAGCTGTAAAAGATATCCCTGATTTGATTCGTGAAGTTGATTTTATTACAGAAACAATTAAAATTAATTCATTGTTGAAAAAAATGCAGTTAGCAAAAAATCACATTTGTATTGTTATTGATGAATATGGACAAACCTCAGGTTTGGTAGCAATGGAAGACATCTTAGAGGAAATTGTTGGCGAAATAGAAGATGAACATGACGAAGAAGAACAGACATTTTCAATAGAATCCGATGGTAGCTATACTTTTGATGGTTTAACCGAGCTCCAAGATGTGTTGGAGGTTTTACCACTACCTGTAGCAGAAGACGCATTTGAAACCTTAAACGGTTATGTGATTTCTTTGCTTGAGAAAGTTCCACACGATGGGGATGAAGAAACGATTTATAAACATGGATATTGTTTTGAAATCTTAAAAGTTGAAAACAGAATCGTACGTGAGGTTCGAATTACAAAAAGCTATGAAGAAGAGGCTTTGAGTGATGCAACAACCTTGCGAGATTAATAAATTAGTGATAAAATATATAGAAAGTAACTAGAAAAGAGGAATTAAAATTATGTCAGGACATTCGAAGTTTGCGAATATCAAACATAAAAAGGAAAAAAATGATGCAGCAAAAGGAAAAATCTTTACAATTATTGGTCGTGAAATTGCTGTAGCAGTTAAAGAAGGTGGACCAGATCCAGCAAACAATTATAAATTAGCTCAGATTATTGCAAAAGCAAAATCAAACAATATGCCAAACGATACCATTGAAA
>CAZVOY010000091.1:0-6021 GCA_964628865.1 uncultured Lachnobacterium sp.
ACGAAGTACCAGCGCTTTTCAAATTGATGGCTCGTGAAGGAAATGTAGAAGAAGAAATGATGTACAATACTTACAACATGGGTATTGGTATGATGGTTTGTGTAGATCCAGCTGATGTAGACAAAACTATGGAAGCAATGAGAAGTGCAGGCGATACACCATATGTCATCGGTAAGATTATCGATGGAGAAAAAGGAGTTACATTATGCTAAAAGTAGCAGTTTGTGTATCTGGTGGAGGCACCAATCTTCAGGCGATTATCGACGCAGTAGAAAGTGGCGTGATTACAAATACAGAAATCTCTGTAGTTATTAGTAACAACAAAAATGCATATGCACTAGAACGTGCGAAAAATCATAATATTGAAGGTATCTGCATTTCGCCAAAAGATTATGAAACCCGCGCACAGTTTAATACAGCGTTTTTAGAAAAGTTGGATTCTTACGAAGTAGACCTTGTGGTTTTAGCTGGTTTCCTCGTAGTAATTCCACCAGAAATGATTGCAAAATACCGTAATCGCATCATTAATGTACACCCATCCCTTATTCCTTCCTTCTGTGGAACTGGTTTCTATGGATTAAAGGTACATGAAGGTGCATTGGCACGTGGGGTAAAGGTGACAGGTGCAACGGTTCACTTTGTAGATGAAGGAACTGACACAGGTCCTATCATTTTACAAAAGGCGGTTGATGTTTTATCTGGAGATACTCCAGAAGTATTACAGCGTCGTGTTATGGAACAGGCAGAATGGGTGATTTTACCTAAGGCAATCGACCTTATTGCAAATAATAAAGTGGCTATCGTAGATGGTCACGCAGTGATTTCAGAATAGAGGAAAGAAACATGAAAGTTTTAATTGTAGGAAGCGGTGGTAGAGAACATGCTATCGCAGCAGCAGTGGCAAAAAGCCCTAGAGTAGACAAGATTTATTGTGCACCAGGTAACGCTGGTATTGCAGGTATTGCGGAATGTGTAAATATTGGTGCGATGGAATTTGAAAAGCTGGTTGCATTCGCAAAAGAAAATGCTATCGATTTTACGATTATTGGCATGGATGATCCATTGGTAGGCGGTGTAGTAGATGCTTTCGAAGCAGAAGGTTTGAAAGTGTTTGGTCCACGCCAAAATGCAGCAATTCTGGAAGGTTCAAAAGCTTTCTCAAAGGATTTGATGAAAAAATACAATATTCCAACTGCTGCTTATGAAAATTTCGATGATCCAGAAAAAGCTATCGAGTACCTAAAAACAGCAAAAATGCCTATCGTACTTAAGGCAGATGGTCTTGCTCTTGGAAAAGGTGTACTTATTTGTAACACTTTAGAGGAAGCACTTGCTGGTGTAAAAGAAATTATGGAAGACAAGAAATTTGGTACTGCTGGAAATACAATGGTGGTAGAAGAATTTATGACTGGTCGTGAAGTGTCTGTACTTTCTTTCGTAGACGGAAAAACGATTCAGATTATGTCTTCTGCACAGGACCATAAACGTGCAAAGGACGGCGATCAAGGACTAAATACAGGTGGTATGGGAACATTCTCACCAAGTCCATTCTATACATCAGAAGTAGATGAATTCTGTAAGAAATACATTTATCAGGCGACAGTAGATGCGATGGCAGCAGAAGGTCGTGAATTTAAGGGTGTTATTTTCTTTGGTCTTATGCTTACGGAAGATGGACCAAAGGTATTAGAGTACAATGCTCGTTTTGGTGATCCAGAAACACAGGTAGTTCTTCCAAGATTGAAAAATGACATTATTGATGTTATGGAAGCATGTGTGGACGGAACTCTCGACACATTAAAACTTGAATTTGAAGATAAAGCTGCGGTATGTGTAGTTTTAGCATCAGATGGATATCCACTTGCTTATGATAAAGGTCTTCCAATTACAGGTTTTGAAAACTTTGATGGAAAAGAGGATTATTTCTGTTTCCATGCAGGAACAAAGTTTGATGAAAATGGAGCTGTCGTAACAAACGGTGGACGTGTTCTTGGTATCACAGCGACAGGTGCTGATTTGAAAGAAGCCAGAGCGAAAGCATATGAAGCTACAGAGTGGATTCGCTTTGATAATAAATATATGCGTCATGATATTGGCAAAGCTATTGATGAAGTGTAAAATACAATTAAGATTTAACAAAAGGAGTGCAGAGATGCGCTCCTTTTTTCGTATTATTATATAGAAATTGTATCTACAATATGATAAAATATTACTGAACTATGTGATAAATTATATAGATGTGAGGATAAAAACGTGAAAAAAGCGATAATTTTCGATATGGACGGAACATTATGGGATTCAGCGGACAACGTGGCAATATCGTGGAATATTGCGATGGAGCAGTTTGGGTATGAAAGAGAGCCAATTAACGAAGCTGATATGCAGAGTGTAATGGGAAAAACCATGGATAAAATAGCAGAGATTCTTTTCAACAAGGTGGAAGGAGAAGAGAGAGCTGCACTTTTAGAGTTGGCCTGTAAAGTAGAAAATGATTATTTAAGAGAACACGGTGGTGTGCTTTATCCAGAAATTCGTTCTACGATGGAAAAATTAAAAGAAAAGTATCGCCTTTTTATCGTAAGCAATTGTCAGGCGGGATATATTGAAGCTTTCTTGGATTATTACCAATTCCATGATTTGGTAGAAGATATTGAGTGTTTTGGAAATAATGACAAACCAAAAGCTGAAAATATTAAACTCATTTGTGAGAGAAATGGAATTGCAAAAAAAGATGCCGTATATGTGGGAGACATCCAAGGAGATTACGATTCGGCAACAAGGGCAGGTATACAATTTATTCATGCGGCTTATGGATTTGGGACAATTGATGCGGATGTAAAGAGGATAAATACTTTCGCTGAGTTACCAGAAGTAGTAAAAGAGATATTTTAAACAACGAGGGCGTTGGTAAAACATAAGATAACTGGGGAGTTTATCATGGCTGTTATTAGAGAAGAGGCAGTAGTAAGTAAAGAAAGAATGCAACGCGGTGAATTACAGATTTCACTTATGAAGATGGTTGCAGAGCAAAATCGCGAAAAATTTATGGAATATGATCGTTTAACGGATACGGTAGTAGTGAGTGAGGTGCGAAATGGTCATTTTCATGAACTGGAAGTAATAGAAGGGTTTGCAGGAGAAGCAGATTTGATGTTGGAGCGTATCCATCATGACGATAGAGCATTGTATCGCAAGAAACTCCAAGGCTGTTTAAGTAAACCAATGCATAATGTATTTGAGATAAGATATATCCTGCCTGAAACAGGCTTGGGAAGATGGTATCGCGTGTTTCTTATGAGTATTGGCGATGAAAATGGCTATGTAATCAAGTTTGCCGCTCGTATGATTAATATTCAGGCTGAAAAAGATGCGCAGGAACAGTTACAAAACAAAGCAGAAAGAGATTCTCTTTCTGGTGTGTATAACCATGCTACTTATGAAAAAATCTGCTCAGAATTAGCAGATAATGTGTTAGGTGGTCTGGTTTTTATCATGGTAGATATTGATAATTTTAAACAGGCGAATGATACATGTGGTCATAGTGAAGGTGACCATATTATTCAGCATGTGGGAAGTGTTTTGGATACTGCTGTAAAAGGCAGAGGATATGCAGGTCGTATTGGTGGAGATGAATTCTCCGTTTGTTATTACGATATATATTCGAAGGAAGAAGCACTTTCTTTGTGTGTAAATATCAAGAGTGCGCTGAGTCAGTTTGTAAACACGATTCCATTTACGGTGTCCATGGGCGTTACCATGAGTGATGGACGTAAAATGAGCTTCAAAGAATTGTATTTTGAGGCGGATGAAGCGGTATATTTTGCAAAGAGCAATGGGAAGAACCAAATTGTATTTAAAGACGAGATTCAGGCGTTAAAGCGTGCAAATTTCAACGAATCCAAGAGCGAATATGCTTTGACGGAAGAGGAAATTGCCTTAGATCAAAAAATAGAATATATTACCATAATTGATCCTATTACGAAACGCTTTCTGTACGCAAATGAGGCTGCTCGAAATGTATTAAAGTTAACCTTGGAACAGGTGAAAGATATGCATTGCTTTGAATTGTTCAAAGGATGTGAGCGCGAATGCGATGTTTGTGAATTGCATGCAAATCATGTCGAAGTTTTGCAGGGAGAGGATGCGAAGGGTTTGGAAAAATATATTCCAAATGGAAAATTCATTATCCAAAGCAGACATATCATTTGGAAAAGTATTTCTGCTAGAAGTGTTGCATTTATGGACGTAAATGACGCATCGCATTTAGAAGCATGCATGGAAGCAGAAATGGAAAGTCAGGAAACTTTTTCTAAATGCTGGTCATTAATTCTGGAATCAAATTCTGGTGATACAGAATATGAGAAGATTCTTCGTGTGCTTACGGACTATTATGATGCAGAATGTTGTGCCATGATTACGAAAGACGCAGATAAATATCAGGAGATTTTTGAATATCATAGAAATTCTGGACAGGGAGTGGCAGAAGGTTTACGATTATCTTTAGAACAGGGAATGTTTGAAACATGTGAAGTTCTGTTGGATGAAGAAGGCTTTATGCGTCCTCGATATATTGAAGAGCAGCTTGAAAAAAATCCAGAATTAGCTGAGTTTTTGGAAAAGCGACTTGTACATAACACCGTTGGTATTGCACTGAAAAAGTTTGGAGAGGTTATTGGTATCTTAATGGTAATCAATCCTCGCCATAATATGAATGATTATAATATGCTTAGTCGTTTGGGTGTATTCTTTGGAACAGACCTTATTCGTAAAAAATTGACGGATAATAAGACCTATGAAGAAGATCACGATGTGTTAACAAGATTATGGAGCCGTGAATTTTTCAGCGGTGGCTGGCAGATGGATTATTTGCCAATCTTTAAAAATGGAATGGGGGTATTTACTGTAGATATCTATCGCCTGAAAGATATCAATAAGCAGTTTGGATACAATAGCGGAAATGATCGCCTGGTAGCGCTGGCAGACCTGCTCCGTAAGGTGTTTACTGGCTATAGTATGTTCCGATATGATGATGATCAGGTTATGGCGATTTGTCACAACGTAGAGAAACGAACCTTCCAAAAGATGGTAGACTATGCAAAAGAACTTATTGAAGAACTTGACTTCGAGGTAAGCCGAGGTTATTCATGGAGGCCAGAGCCAGCTTTATATGAGATTATAGATGAAGCAGAAGAGTACATGAGCATTCATAGAGCTTTTCTGGAAAAAGAAAATGTCGCTGCCGAAAAAATGGCGAAGAAAGTAGAGAATGATGTTTTGGAAGAAATCAAAGAAGGAAATTTCCGAATGTTCCTTCAGCCAAAGGTAAGCATTTCGACTGGAAAAACTGTGGGTGCAGAAGCGTTGATTCGTCTATATCATCCAGACAAAGGTTATATTTCACCTGCGATGTTTATTCCTGTTCTGGAGCAACAAAATGAAGTTCATTTAATCGACTTATTTATTTTGAGGCGTGCATTTCAGTTCCAAAAAGCAGCGAAGCTTGCAGGGAAAGAAATTGTTCCTATTTCCGTAAATTTCTCTAAAAATACTTTGATGTATCCAAATTTGATGGAGTATATCACGAATCTGTGTAGTACATATGGTATGCCAAATGGCAAGATTCGCATAGAAATCACAGAAACCATCAGTAATATGGATCATATGGAAGTAAATAATATTGCAAACGCACTTCACAATATGGGATTTTCTATCTCTATGGATGATTTTGGAACACAGTATTCTAATATGGCTGTATTAACGCAGTTTAATTTTGATACTGTAAAAATTGACCGTTCCATGATTATAAACATTGTAGAGGATGAGAAAAATAAGAAGGTGTTAAAGCATACTGTTGCTATGCTAAAAGACCTAGGCATGGAAATCGTCATCGAAGGTGTGGAAACTGCAGAACAGGTTGCTGTATTAGCAGAATTAGATTGTGATACCGTGCAGGGATTCTATTTTGGTAGACCAGAACCAGAAGAAAAATTTTACGAATTGTTTATGTAATCACTCTTTAGC
>CAZVOY010000092.1:0-5951 GCA_964628865.1 uncultured Lachnobacterium sp.
CAGCTAATACAATACCGTTGTCTTTGTTTTTGCCACCGATATCTACCATGACACAGCCTTTAACTGTCATCTTTGGCTCGTAGCCTAACTTCTTGTATTCTTCCATGACAAATTCAGCAGCATTTCTGGTATAACCTGTTGGGCTGTCAATGGCTAATAATTTGCATGTCACTTCTGTGATATAATCTACATATTTTTTTGTATCCATTTTATTACCTCACTTCTTATCGCTTTATTTTAACATAAGGAATGCACCTAGATTTCCTCGTTTTCCCTGACTTGCTCTATGAGAAAACAATAGCTTTTCATTACAACAGGTGCAAATATTTGTTACTGCTAAATACTCTGGTTTTATCCCAGCCTCTAGCATAACAATTTCATTGGTTTTCCACAAGTTTAGCAAATATTTTCCATTACCTTTGTTTATGAGAATTTCCTTTTCATGTCCTTTGAACTCATTATAAAAATGTTCTGCCACATCTTCACTAATCTCATAACACTCCTGACAAATGGATGGTCCAATAGCAGCAACAACATCCTCCGGATTCGTACCAAAAGCGGACTTCATTTCTTCCAATGTCTTCTGTCCCATTCTACCTACTGTGCCACGCCATCCAGAATGACTTAACCCAATTGCTTTATGAACAGGGTCTACGAAATAAAGTGGAACACAGTCTGCATAAAAAGTAGACAAAATTACACCTGGTTCATTTGTTATCAAACCATCCACATCCGTATATGGCTTTTCTCTCGTCACACCATATCCTGCTTCTGCTTTTCCTACCTGAAGCACATTTGTCGTATGCGTTTGATCTGTACAAACAAAATCCCCCACTGTTTTTTCAAAAGTAAGTGCAAGGCGTCTATAATTTTCCATTACCGCCTCTGCATCATCTCCTCTGGTAAAACTCAAATTTAGTGTTGCACAAACACCCTCGCTAACACCACCTAGACGCGTCGTAAAACAGTGTTCTACGATTCCTGTCTCTTCTAACAGCGGATAGTGTAACAAAGGTAATCCGATTAGTTTACCATCTTGGTCTGATATTTTATGTTCTTTTACTACTAAAACATCCTCTATCGTTTTCTTATTTAATAACATCTTTCCACCCTTTTAAAACGCATTCTCTACATGCGTCATCTTTTCTCCCTCAAACGCAATGACATCAAATCGACATGGCGTCCATTCACTTAATTTGTTTTTCATCAAATAATACATGGCTACTTTTCGAATCTGATTTTGCTTTCGAAAATCAACAGATTCTAAAGGATTCCCATATTCATTCGTGGCTCTGTATTTTACCTCTATAAAACAAAAATATTCTCCTTGCTTTGCAATAATGTCTATTTCACCACTTCGATTACGATAATTAGTTTCTAAAATTTTATATCCTTTTTCTCTTAAATAGTCTTCAGCCTTTATTTCATAAGAAGTCCCTATCTGCCTTTTGTTTGCAGAAAGGGACTTTTCACTTTGCATATTTGTCATATACAACACCCAATACAACTACATTTTTCCATCTAGTTTCGCTTTGAGACGATCCATATCATCCACGAAAACAAGGATTTCTGCCACTACTTCGTATAGCTCTGGTGGAATGGCATCCCCGATTTTTAACTTTGATAGGGTATCCGCCAGCTTATTATCCTTATATAATGGCACATCATTTTCTTTTGCTTTTTCGATAATTTTATCGGCAACTGCCCCCTTACCTGTGGCAAGAATCTTTGGAGCCTTATCTCCTGGTTCGTAAGCTACCGCTACCGCTGTCTTATCAAATTCTGTAAACTCTCTTTTCTCTGCCATACTACGCCCTCATATCAAAGGAATATCTGTGCAACTGACCTGTAGATGGTGCATCTTTCTTTAAAAAGTCCTCTACAAAGTTTACTTTCTTTCCTTCACTTTCTACGTAAATATTGCAATGAAAACCTTTTTGTTTTAAGCGTTCATCCAATTCATGGGAATGTGCTTTTATTAATGCAAAAGCTTCGTCGTTATCCAAATAGAACTTGGTGTCTACTTCTCGATTACGCATACGCACCGACACATCCGTAGAACCCAAATGATCCATGTCTAAATGCAAAAAAGCCGTCAAATCATGATCTGGGTCATTGATATCTTTTTTATTCGTATAGACATACAACTGACCGCTGGCATTCTGTCCTGACATTTTAAGAGGAATCTGAACAAACGTATATGCCTGATTTATCTGATTCATAAATTCCACATTACTATGAACATTTGTCACGGTCTGTGCTAAATTTGTTTCACTTAAATTTGCACTTTGTAATAAGTTTTGCAAACTCTCTGTTTTTCTATCCAATCGTTCAAAGAGCTTTTTGACTTTTTCAGCATCCGCTACATCCTTTGGTGCCAAATACATTTGCTCCTCTAATACATCGCGTAAGAGTTGCTGCATATCCTTATTAGAAAACAATTCCGTCAAGGATTCTTTGGAAACATTTTGGTTATTTAAAATCAGATTTGAAAGTTTATTTAAAAGAGAGGCTGCGCTATCCTCTTTTGTGATTCCTGTATCCCCAAATAACTGATTCAAAAGCTGTGACACTTTCTCCCCAGTGGTTTGGCTTTGCATGCTGGTATTTTCTGTCTGAACGGTTGCTTCTGGCGTTTCCAGTATAGCACCCTCTTCCGTTACCGCCATATCCAAAACCGCATTTACGGTTTCTGACGCAACAGTATTTGGTTCCGCTGAAGCACCCTGAAGGACTTCAGAAGCTGGCGCTTGTACATTGCCACCTTCTGTGATAGTTGTTGGAACACTCTCATTCATCCCGTCTGCGATAATTTGAAGCAGTTGGCTATCAAATACCTTTAATTGTTCCAATGGCATATCCTTTCCCGCCATAGTGGATGGGAGTTCTGAAATAAAATTATCCAAGGCTTTATGCACAGCATTTGTATCATCCATATAATTTTCAAACTGTGCCACCATTTCTGTTGTAATTGGTATATCCAATTTCTTCATCTGCACCAAGGTATTTACACTCATATCTGGATTTGCCATCATAATACGTGCCATCTGATTTAAGCTATTCTGATTAATTGGCATCTGCTCCTGCATCATGGAATTTACCATATTTAAATTTTTAGCATTGATTGGTAAATTTGCTGCCTTTAAGGCATTTGTAAGAGTCAGATTGACACCTGTTCCATCCACCGTGTAGGGACGAATGGCTATCGTTTCACCATCGTTGGATTTTACCTGAAAAAACATAGACTGCCCCTTAACCATCTGCATGTTGGCTTCTAGACGAGCCGCCAACTCTGAACCATTGGAAAGGCCTAATACCACTCTCCCATTGGACACCGAGTTTACTGTCCCCTCGAAAATATTACCAACGGTAAGCTCACGAACAGTAGAAACCAGTTTTTCAACACCTCTGGTTCCTGTCATGGCTTCGGATGCAGTTGTACTATTGTACTGTCTTGTCAGGTCTGATATCTGCATTTATTTCTCCTACTGATTAAATAAAGTTTTTAATAAAACTTCTTCTGTGAATTGGTGTTGGACCATATTTTTTTATCGCTGCAATATGCTCCGCTGAACCATAGCCTTTATTGGAAGCAAAACCATACTGTGGAAACATGGTATCATACTCTTCCATCAAGTGATCTCTCGTCACTTTTGCAATAATACTCGCAGCTCCAATGGAAATACTTTTTGCATCTCCTTTAATAATTGGTACTTGTTTCTGTGAAATCCCAGGAATGGTAACCGCATCATTAAGTAACAAATCAGGCTGTGGGTCCAATTTAGAAATCGCCTGTCTCATCGCTTCATAGGTTGCCTGCAAAATATTAATTTCGTCTATACGTTCTGGTCCTACAAGTCCAATTCCTGTGGCTACTGCTTTCTCCATAATTTCATCATAGAGTTCTTCTCTTTTTGCAGCAGATAATTTCTTGGAATCATTGATATATAAAATATCACAATCCTTTGGTAAAATAACTGCACCTGCTACAACAGGCCCTGCCAATGGACCACGTCCCACCTCATCGATACCACATATATATACATAGTTATCGTACTCTTTTTCATATTTCTTAATGCTCTCCGTACGAGCTAACTCAGCAACATACTTTTCCAGACGCTTTTCTGCAGTTGCTACAATTTTCTGTACACCACCACGTTCATCTGGCTTGTAGTTATCAATAAACTGCTGTAGCTGCTGTATATCAAGACTATCTAATTCGGCTTTAATTTCGCCTATCTTCTTTGTTTCCATTGTGTATATCACTTTCTATTTTTCTTTATTCTTCTGGTGGTAATTCAAGCGTCAATTTTCCTAATTTGCCACTTCTAAAATCATCAATAAGTAAAATTGCTGCTTTACTATAATCCAATTCATTTCCTTGTTTTAAGCAGTTTCTACTCTTTGCAATACCATAGAGAACCTCTGTCGTATCCTCTACTTCTTCAATGGAATATCTCTCTGCTAATACCCCTGGATATGCTTGTATCAAATATTTAATCAATTCTACTGCCAATTCATCAATATTGAGAATTTCATCTTTAATAGAACCAATGAGAGCCAAACGAAGGCCTACCATTTGGTCTTCAAACTTAGGCCATAAAATACCTGGTGTATCCAAAAGCTCGACGTTTTTATTTAAACGAATCCATTGTTTCCCTTTGGTTACACCTGGTTTGTTTCCCGTCTTTGCACATGCTTTGCCTGCATATGAATTGATAAAAGTAGACTTTCCTACGTTTGGAATTCCTACTACCATTGCACGAACCGGACGATTTTTAATACCTCGTTTTAAATCCCTTTCGATTTTTTCTTTGCAGGCTTCCATAATAATATCCGTAATGGCTTTCATTCCATTTTTACTACGCGCATCTAAGCTTACTACAAAATATCCTTTACTTTTAAAATATGCACTCCATTTTTCTGTCGCTTTTTTGTCCGCCAAATCGGATTTATTCATAAGAATCAAACGGTATTTGTTTTTACCTAATTCGTCGATATCTGGATTGCGACTACTAAAAGGAATACGCGCATCCACGATTTCTATTACCAAGTCAATTAATTTTATATCTTCCTGCATCTGACGTTTTGCTTTTGTCATATGCCCTGGATACCACTGAAAATTCATATCTTTACCTCTTTCTCGCTTTACTGCTTTCTAATTAATAAATCCCATTCCATCTTCAGATTCAATACAGAACCATGCCTGCCCTACGATATATTCTTTTTTAATATTCCCAATATTCGCATAACGACTATCTTCACTATTATTTCGATTGTCGCCTAGCACGAAATATTCATCTTCTTCTAGAACAATTTCCTCGCTTGCGATACCTGCCTCTTCCATAGAGGCTACTTCTATTTTTTCACTATACAAGCTACCGTTAATATACACGGCACCATCCTTGATTTGAACAGTATCTCCTGGTACACCCACAACACGTCTTATATAGTAATGGGACTTCTCATTTCCGTTTGGAAGGAAAACAATAACATCTCCCGCTTTTGGTTTTGAAATAAGATAAGTTAGCTTATTAATCAAAACACGATCCCCATTTTCCAGTGTATCGGACATTGCCTGCCCTACTACAGATGTTTGTATTCCAAAGCTTGCTACACATAGGTAAGCGCACAATATAACTGCCGCAATCTCAACCGCCCAGGTCATCACATATTTAAAACGTTCTACATTAAATTTTCTTCTTGTTCTGCCAAAATTAAGACTGCTACGTCTACGTCTAAATAATCTCATAATTGTCTCCAACTTATCGCTTTACATAATTATCCATTAAACTATATTATATAGAAAACCCTTAAAAATCACAACCAGAGATTACCTGTTTTAATATAAAAAAAACGACGTAACCTTTGGGTTACGCCGTTTCATTACGCTAGTTTATTATTTTACTAATTCTTTAACTTTAGCAGCTTTACCAACGCGATCTCTTAAG
>CAZVOY010000093.1:0-5891 GCA_964628865.1 uncultured Lachnobacterium sp.
ATCGAAGACGTTACTACATCTGGTAAATCTATGGAAGAAACAGTTCCAAAGGTAAAAGGTGCTGCTGACGTAGAGATCGTAGGACTTATGGTTTCTTTAAACCGTATGGAAGTAGGTCTTGGTGGCGAAAAGAGCGCATTAGATGAAGTAAAAGAAAAATATGGATTTGACGCTCGTGCGATTGTAACTATGGATGAAGTAGTAGAACATTTACATAATCGTGAATGTCAGGGTAGAGTAGTAATTAACGACGAAATTAAAGAAGCAATTGATAAATATTACGAACAATATGGCTGCAAATAAGAAGAAAAAAAGATGGATAAAGTGGGTATGCTTTATAGCATACCTGCTTTTGTTGGGATATATGCTGTTTTATTCCGGATATTTTGGAAGAACAGAACATGAAGAATATAGATACAATCTCACATTGTTTCAGGAGATTGTAAGATTTTATAACGTTGGTGTGCGCAGTGGAGATTGGAACCTTTTTGCCTTAAATGTACTAGGAAATATCTGCGTATTTATACCACTGGGGATGTTTCTGCCTTCACTTTTTATAAAGTGCAAAAGTTTTGTGTATACGACATTTCTAACTTTTGAATTAAGTCTTTGTGTGGAAATAGTACAGTTGGTAACCAAGGTGGGAAGTTTTGATGTAGATGATTTAATGTTGAATTCTATAGGTGGTGCAATTGGTTATATCATTTATAGAATTTATAAAGGAACAAAACGACGTAGACGTTAAGATTAGAATTAGGAAGTAGGAAGATACAAGATGAGAAGAAGACGTAGATCATATAAGTTTACAGAAAAGACTCATTCAAAAAAAGCAATAGTATCATTAGGTATGTCAGGCATTAGTCTGCTATTGTATCTTGTTTTTATCTACTTATCGTATAAAGGAGGAGGAACACTGTCTGCGTATTATGGCAGCATTGGGTTCCTTGCCATGGTGGTATCTGTGGTAGCGCTCATAATGACAATTACGGCGTTAAAGGAAGAAGATTCTTTTTCTTTCTTCCCTAGGGTGGCATGTATCACCTCTGTAGTATCCACTTTATGTTGGGTGGGTACATATATTCAAGGATTTATAAGAGGATAATATGAAATATTTAGAACTGATCAAAGAAAGCAATGAAGAATTGCTAGAACGTTATGAATTAGTGTCTGCGCGTGTGTCTGAAATTGCAGACGATGCAAAAGAGACAGGAAACTATGCAGATTATTTTGAAAAAACAGCAAAATATCTGCTTTTGTTATATCAGGTAGCGGAGCTTGCGTTAAAGGATGAGCTTCGCACATTGGACATAAAAAAAGCAGCAGAAATAAATCATCAGGTATATGAGGATATTCTGGTAGAGGCATATCAAACAAGTTATGCAAATCCATCTTATGCGGTCGAAAAGTATGGAAAAGAAGTGGGACAAATACTGACTACTTTACATGCTAGAATCCGTGGCTGTCGTATGAGTGTATTTGAGGGCAGTCTTCAGAATCTCTGCATTTATAGTGAGTTATTTGTAGAATTATACAGTTATTTCTGTGCAGAGGAATTGGAGCTGGATTTAGTGAAAGAAGCGATGTATTCTTTCATGCACGACTATACAGAGGTATTCAACGAGGATTTTGTTGCTCGTTTGGTAGATCCAGACTACGATTACTATATGGATATTGTGATGGAGGCAGATTTATCGAATCCATCGTATTTGTATCGTTATGGTGCTTATATTACAGAAAATGAAATCGGAATTTCACACTTTTTGAATACCTTTTCTGACGCAGAAATACAGGCTATGGCAGATACTTATACAGAAGGTTATCGCATGGGCTTTGAGGCGACACAAAAGGATTTGAGCAAGAAGACAACAGCAGAGGTACGTTATCCAATCGGTTTTGAGCGAATGGTTCGCGCGGCGGTACAGAATTTCGAAAAATTAAATCTTCGCTGTGTAATGAAACCATTTGGAACATCTGCGAATAAACAGTATGATTATGACCAGAAAGAAAACCATGCGCTTTGGTATGACAAAGCCTATGTGGAAAGAAGCTTGGAAGTATACCGTACGGCGTTTGAAAAATATAAAACCCAGGCAGCGGGATATGCGGGACCAGCGGTTGTTGAAGTGTTTGGAGAAGAGCCATTTTCACCTGCGCAGAAAGAAGAAAATGTTCGCTTGGATGAAAAACAGCAACAGCTTTCAATTTATCAGAACAGTGAGTTTGGACAGCTGATGAACCGTTATATCAAAGGCGAAGAAAGAAGCTTTACCATTATCGCATATCCAATTCCAGAGATTGGAGAGCAGTTTCAGGAAATTTTTGCAGAAACCGTAAAACTGAACACCTTGGATTATGTGCTTTATCGTGATATGCAGCAAAAAATGATTGATGTATTAGATCAGGCGGAAAAAGTACACATTTTAGGAACAAATGGAAACAAAACAGATCTTTATGTATCGGTTTATCCATTGGAAAATCCTGAAAAAGAGACTGCCTTTGAAAACTGCGTAGCAGATGTAAATATACCAGTTGGTGAAGTTTTTACTTCTCCAGTATTAAAAGGAACCACAGGTAAACTCCATGTTAGTCAGGTTTACCTTCACGAATATAATTTCAAAAATCTCGAAATCGATTTTGTAGATGGTATGATTGCAAATTATACTTGTACAAATTTTGATAACGAAGAAGAAAACAAGAAATATGTGAAGGATAATGTATTATATCGTCATGATACTTTAGCAATGGGCGAATTTGCGATTGGTACCAATACCACGGCATATAAAATGGCTCGTGAATATGATATTGCAGCAAAACTTCCAATTCTCATTGCTGAAAAAACAGGTCCTCACTTTGCGGTAGGAGACACTTGTTTCAAATACGATGAGGATAATGTCACATATAATCCGGATGGAAAAGCGATTGTAGCTCGTGATAATGAAGTGTCCATTCAGCGTAAGACGGATATGTCAAAAGCATATTTCAATTGCCATACCGATATTACGATTCCATATGATGAGTTGGGACGCATCACGGTAATCAAAAAAGACGGTTCTATGGAAGACATCATCGTGGATGGTAGATTCGTAGTTCCAGGCACAGAAGAATTAAATAAACCATTAGATGAGATGAAATAAGAGGAAAAAGGAGATACTTGATGTGTAAAGTATCTCCTTTTTTAAGGGTCTTTTTTCTCCTGTTTTCTTGACAATATATATATATATATATAATTTATTTGGAAAAATTTTGAAAAAATAGGAGGTCAATATGAGAGTAAGAAACAAGTTTTTAAGTCTTTGCATGCTTGTATGTATGCTTGTAATGGCAGTACCAACTTCTTTCTTTGCAGAGGAAACGCAAGAAGGGACAATATCGGTAAACGTAATATGTTATTATGAAACGGACGAAGAGGGAAATAAGATTCCTCTTGAGGGAACAGGTATTGGATTTTTTGTAACAAATACGACTAGTGGACCAGCAGGAGGACCTGTGGTGGGCGAACAAACTACAATAGGTACAAATAACTGTGAAATAACCTATCGTGGAGATAAATTTATTTATGACGGAACAGAATATAGTAATTTGGGTGTTATTATTAACAATACACCAGTAGATTATTATCCAGTTGACTATAACTATAGTAACTTATATAGTGTTGCAGATTTACAGGCTAATGCTCAGATTGAATATCAGATGGCGAAGAATCCAGTATATACAGCTGAGGTAAAAAAACAAGTAGAGGGTTATAAACTTGTAACAGAATATAAAGATGGTGTATATAATTACAGTTATTTAACTGTTAGCCCGGGTTACTATACGGCAGAAGGGTTTGAAGAAGCTGTAGGTTGGTTAACAGAAGAAGATACCAGTGTATATGCATCAATTGATTATGCAGAAGGTCAAAAAATGGAAGTATCAGCAAAGGCATTAGCTACTTTAAAAGAAAAGAATGCTATGCTGAGTTTGTGGACGGATGGTTTTTGGATTGAATGGGATCCGGTAGATCAAACATCTGATTTTTCTTTTGCAATGACATCGAATGCATCAGTTACAGCAGATTTGGATGCAGCAAATATCCCATATCTTATGTTTGAAGCAAAGGGTTTCAATGGTTCCAAGAGCTTATGGTCAAATTCATATATTGACAGAGGTGTTTTAGATAACGGAACATGGAATGCAGAGACTCATAGATATGAAGATGAAAAATTAGTATACTACTATAATGCAGACAAAAACTACTTCTCATTATGTGAAAAAACACTTTATTATAAAGTTTATGGCGAATCTGAAACCGTGCTTTATGATGAAGCAGAAATTAATTTCACGGGTGAAACATTCCCAACTTCTGGATATTATGTAGTGGTAGATGAAGCATTACCAGTTGCACTTACACAGCCTAGGGAAACGGTAGAGATTGCTCAGGCAGTAGTAGGTTCAAATGAAGTTGTTGAATTAGATGCAGCACTTGGTGTAGTTCCAGCTGGTTCAAAACTTAGTGTATCTAAAATTACAGAAGGTGAAAAATTAGCAGTTGCTCAAAAGGCATTAGAAACTGTAGTTACCGAGAAGACAAAGGTACACCTCTTTGATATTACACTCTTAAGTGCGGATGATATTAAGATTCAGCCAGACGGAAGTGTAACGATTACCATTACATTAGGAGAAACTGTAGCAGATACAGAAAAAGTTACTGTTTACAGAATCGAAGATGATGGAACAAAGACTCTTATTGAGGGTGCAAAAATCGAAAATGGTAAGGTTGTATTTAATACAAACCACTTTAGTACTTATGCTATTTTAATTGGAGAAGTAGCAACATCTGTACCAAAAACAGGGGATTCTTCTGCTCTTGGTTTCTATGTGACAATTATGTTTGTTGGTGTAGCTTTCATGCTCGTAAATAAAAAATATATTATAAAATAGTTTGGCAAAATTTTTTGAGCTCATGTACGTTATATCCCTGTCGTTGTTTTGCGACAGGGATATTTTTATCAATTGCAAAAAACTACGCCTGTAAGCGTATAATAAAATAAAGGGAGAGATTCTATGAAGAATACTGGACAGGTTATGCTTTGGCATACTATCAGTGGGCACGAGCAAAATCTTATGCAGATATATTAAGTCATGTTCCTGCAAAAAAAATAAAATCACTCTACACACCTTATCATGAAATGGATATCCGACAGTTTGTAGACAAAATGGATGAGTTGTATCAAGTATCCAAAAAGGATACAAATCTGAAACTTCGAAGGCTAGAAGCCGGCTATACCCAAAGTGAACTAGCAGAGATTACTGGGATACCACTTCGCAAACTGTTTAATTATAAGTTTTTCGCATATAGATAGAAGGTTCTATTAGCCTATCTAATAAAAAATATTACATTTATCTATTGGCAAAAAACTAGTTTACAAGCTATACTATAAGGGTACGAAACGTAACATAGAGTTTCTGTGGCTTTTGCCGAAGAAACCATAATAAAACCAAACTACAGGAGGAAGACATAATGGATTACAAGAGTTCCGGTGTTGATATTGAAGCTGGTTATAAATCAGTAGAGCTTATGAAGGAGCATGTAAAGAAAACAATGAGACCAGAAGTATTAAGTGGTCTTGGTGGTTTTTCGGGTGCATTCTCTTTAGCTAAAATTAAGGAAATGGAAGAACCTACTTTAGTATCAGGTACAGACGGATGTGGTACAAAAGTGAAATTAGCTTTTGTTATGGACAAACACGACACTATCGGTATTGACGCAGTAGCTATGTGTGTAAACGATATCGCTTGTGCAGGTGGTGAACCATTATTTTTCTTAGACTATATTGCATGTGGTAAGAATTACCCAGAAAAAATTGCTACTATCGTAAAAGGTGTTGCAGAAGGCTGTCTTCAGTCTGAAT
>CAZVOY010000094.1:0-5887 GCA_964628865.1 uncultured Lachnobacterium sp.
ATGCTCCAGTTCTTTCAAGATCTGACATTGGTATCGCAATGGGAGCTATGGGTTCCGATGCAGCTATTGAAGCAGCAGATGTTGTTTTGATGGACGACGATCCAATGAAGATTGCAAAAGCAATCAAGATTTCCAGAAAGTGTCTGCGCATTGTAAATCAGAATACAGTATTTGCAATCGCTGTTAAGCTGTTGACACTTGTATTTGTATCCTTTGGCGCAGCCAACATGTGGATGGCTATTTTCGCTGACGTAGGTGTTATGATTCTTGCAGTATTAAATGCAATCCGTGCACTTTTTGTAAAAAATCTATAGCAGCGATAAATAACGCTTTATGTAAATAGGTAATTGGAGTTAAAGAGTATCGACTTAGGTCGATGCTCTTTTTTTGTGCAAGAAATTGCATAAAAAGAACAAATGTTCTATACATTAAAAATTGTTTGTGTTATACTATTCATAACGCATAAGTAGTATGGGTAAAATATATTCATACTAAAAAAGGAGACAATCATGGATAAATTTGTTTTACATTCTGAATATGCTCCAACTGGCGACCAGCCACAGGCAATCGAGGATTTAGTCAAAGGTTTTAAAGAGGGAAACCAGTTCCAAACGCTTCTGGGTGTTACTGGCTCTGGTAAGACCTTCACCATGGCGAATGTTATCGCCGCTTTGAATAAACCAACATTGATTATTTCACATAATAAGACTTTGGCGGCTCAGCTCTATGGTGAGATGAAAGAATTCTTCCCAGAGAATGCGGTGGAGTACTTTGTGTCATACTATGACTACTATCAGCCAGAGGCTTATGTGCCATCATCGGACACATACATTGCAAAAGATTCTTCTATTAATGATGAGATAGATAAACTGCGTCTTTCCGCTACTGCTGCGATGGCAGAGCGAAAGGATGTTATCATTGTGGCTTCGGTTTCCTGTATCTATGGTATTGGTAGTCCAGATGACTATATGAACATGATGGTTTCGCTGCGTCCAGGTATGGAAATAGATAGGGATGACGTGATTCGTCAGTTGATTGATATACAGTATACGAGAAATGAGATGGATTTCAAACGTGGTACGTTCCGTGTGCATGGGGATGTGGTAGAGATTTTTCCTGCAAACAATTCGGATAGAGCGGTGCGCGTGGAATTTTTTGGGGATGAGATCGATCGTATTACTGAAATTGACGTTCTTACAGGTGAAATTAAGGCACAATTAAATCACTATGCTGTTTTCCCAGCTTCGCATTACGTAGTTCCTATGGAAAAAATCCAAGCGGCTTGTGAAAATATCGAGGCGGAATTGACGGAACGAGTGAAATTCTTTAAAGGGGAAGATAAATTAATAGAGGCACAGCGTATCGCAGAGCGTACCAATTTCGATATCGAGATGTTAAAAGAAACTGGTTTTTGTAGTGGTATTGAGAACTACTCTAGACATTTGGCAGGTAGGCCTGAAGGTGCTATGCCAGAGACCTTGATAGACTATTTTCCAGATGACTTTTTGATTATTGTGGACGAGTCTCATATTTCTGTTCCGCAGATTCGAGGTATGTATGCAGGTGACCGTTCTCGAAAGACTACGTTGGTGGATTATGGTTTCCGTTTGCCATCGGCGCTGGATAACAGACCACTTAATTTTGAAGAGTTCGAGGGGAAAATTGACCAGATGCTTTTTGTATCTGCAACCCCTGGCGAGTATGAGGCAAATCATGAGTTGTTAAGAACGGAACAAATTATACGTCCTACGGGATTATTAGACCCTGAGATTTCTGTGCGTCCAGTCGAGGGACAGATTGATGACTTGATTGGAGAAGTAAATAAAGAGGTTGCAAATCATAACAAAGTACTGATTACCACTTTGACAAAACGTATGGCAGAGGATTTAACTCGTTATATGAGCGAAGTGGGCATTCGTGTAAAATATCTACATTCGGATATTGATACCCTAGAACGTCAGGAAATCATTCGTGATTTGCGCTTAGATGTGTTTGATGTGTTGGTAGGTATTAACCTGCTCCGAGAAGGCTTGGATATTCCGGAGATTACACTAGTAGCGATTTTAGATGCGGATAAGGAAGGTTTCCTTCGTTCCGAAACATCCTTGATTCAGACCATTGGACGAGCTGCGCGAAACAGTGAGGGCCACGTAATTATGTACGCAGACAAGATTACGGATTCCATGCGTGTGGCAATCGATGAGACAGAGCGTCGCCGCGAGTTGCAAAAGGCTTACAACGAAGCGCATGGTATTACACCGCAGACGATTCGCAAGTCGGTTCGTGAACTCATTGCAATTTCTAAGAAGGTAGCAGCGGATGAAGTGAAGTATGCAAAAGATCCTGAGTCTATGAGTAAGGAAGAGCTAGAAAAGACGGTTGCAGATATTCAGAAGAAGATGCAGAAAGCTGCGGCAGAGCTTAACTTTGAGGCAGCGGCAGAATATAGAGATAAGATGATAACGCTCAAGAATATGCTGCGCGATATTGATTAGAGTAGGAGAGCTAGTAACATGGCTAAGAAAAAAGAAAGAAAATACATCAAGATTCGTGGTGCTCACGAACATAACTTAAAAGGGCTGGATATCGATATTCCAAGAGACGAGTTTGTCGTATTGACAGGACTTTCAGGCTCGGGAAAATCATCCCTCGCTTTTGATACTATTTATGCAGAAGGACAGCGTCGCTATATGGAGTCTTTATCTTCTTATGCGAGACAGTTCTTGGGACAGATGGAAAAACCAAACGTAGAAAGTATCGAAGGTCTTCCACCAGCAATTTCCATTGATCAGAAATCTACTAACCGTAACCCTCGTTCTACAGTAGGTACAGTTACAGAGATTTATGATTATTTCCGTCTTTTGTACGCTCGTATTGGTGTTCCACATTGTCCAGAATGTGGGCGTGCGATTACCAGGCAGACCATCGATCAGATGGTGGATACAGTTATGCAGTTACCAGAAAAGACACGTATTCAGATTTTGGCACCAGTGGTTCGTGGACGAAAAGGACGGCACGAAAAACTATTTGAAAAAGCAAAGAAAAGCGGTTATGTACGTGTGATTGTAGACGGCGCTCAGTACGAGTTATCCGAAGAGATTTCTTTGGATAAAAACATTAAACACAACATTGATATTGTCGTAGACCGTCTTGTGATTAAGGAAGGTATCGAAAAGCGTCTTACGGATTCTTTAGAAAATGTATTTGATTTATCAGAAGGCAATGCCATTGTGGATGTTATCGATGGAGAACCTATGACTTTTTCACAGAATTTTGCATGTCCAGATTGTAATATAAGCATTGATGAAGTAGAGCCTAGAAGTTTCTCTTTCAATAATCCTTTTGGTGCATGTCCTACTTGTGTGGGCTTGGGATATAAAATGGAATTTGATGAAGATTTGATGATTCCAGATAAAAGCCTCTCGATTATGGAAGGTGCGATTCAGGTAATGGGATGGCAGTCTTGTACAGACCCATCCAGTTATACCTATGCAGCCTTGCGTGCATTGTCGGAAGGTTATGGTTTTGACTTAGATACACCATTTAAGGATTTGCCAAAGGATATCCACGACATGTTCATATATGGTGGAGATGGACGTGTCTTAAAAGTGCATTACAAAGGTCAGCGTGGAGAGGGCGTGTACAATTTAGATTGGGAAGGTTTGATTAAAAATGTACAGCGTAGATATCGCGAGACGTTTTCGGAAAGGCAAAAGGCAGAATATGAGCAGTTCATGAGAATTACTCCATGTGAGTGTTGTGGTGGACAGCGTTTGAAAAAGTCGTCTCTTGCTGTGACCGTAGCAGATAAAAATATTTATGAAATGACAGATATGTCTGTAAAAGATTTGGTTGCATTTTTGGATAAGATGGAACTGACAAAACAACAGCTTTTGATCGGAGACCAGATTCTAAAAGAGATTAAAGCTCGTGTCGGATTTTTAAAGGAAGTAGGTTTGGAATACTTAACTTTAACTCGTGCGACAGGAAGCCTTTCGGGTGGTGAAGCGCAGCGTATCCGTTTGGCTACACAGATCGGTTCTGGTTTGGTAGGCGTTGCTTATATTTTGGATGAACCTAGTATCGGTTTACATCAAAGAGACAATGATAAGCTTTTAGGTGCATTAAAGAACCTGAAGGATTTGGGTAATACCTTGGTGGTAGTAGAACATGATGAAGACACCATGCGTGCAGCCGATTATATTGTAGATATCGGACCTAGAGCTGGGGTACATGGTGGTGAAGTTATTGCTACAGGTACCGCAGAAGATATTATGAAGTGTAAGGATTCTTTGACAGGTGCATATCTAAGTGGACGTATCAAGATTCCGGTGCCAGCCGAACGCAAGAAACCTACGGGATTTATTACGATAAAAGGCGCAAGAGAAAACAACCTGAAAAACATTGATGTAGATATTCCGTTAGGTGTTGTAACTTGTATCACTGGCGTATCAGGTTCGGGTAAAAGTTCTCTAACCAATGAGATTTTATATAAGCATTTGGCGAAAAGTTTAAATCGGGCTAGATGTATTCCAGGAAAACATGATGATATTTTAGGTTTAGAACAATTGGATAAGGTAATTGATATTGATCAGTCGCCAATCGGTAGAACACCTCGTTCTAATCCTGCTACCTATACAGGCGTTTTTGATTTGATTCGTGATTTGTTTGCAGCTACTTCTGATGCAAAAGCCAGAGGTTATAAGAAAGGACGTTTCAGTTTCAATGTAAAGGGTGGACGTTGTGAGGCGTGTAGCGGTGACGGTATTATAAAAATTGAAATGCATTTTCTTCCAGACGTATATGTTCCTTGTGAGGTATGTGGTGGAAAACGTTATAACCGTGAAACGCTTGAAGTAAAATATAAAGGTAAGAGTATCTATGATATTTTGGATATGACCATTGAGGACGCGGTAGAGTTTTTTAAGAATGTTCCTAGTGTTCTTCGCAAGATTCAGACTCTAAATGATGTTGGTTTGGGATATGTAAAATTAGGTCAACCATCTACCGAGCTTTCAGGTGGTGAAGCACAGCGTATCAAATTGGCGACAGAGCTTAGCCGCAAGAGTACGGGTAAGACCATTTATATTTTAGATGAACCTACGACAGGACTTCATTTCGCTGATGTGCATAAATTGGTAGACATCCTGCATAGACTAGCAGAGGATGGAAATACGGTAGTAGTTATTGAGCATAACTTAGATGTTATCAAAACAGCGGATTATATTATTGATATGGGTCCGGAAGGTGGCGATGGCGGTGGAACTGTGATTGCTCAGGGTACACCTGAAGAGGTCTGTGAAGTAGAAGAAAGCTATACGGGTAAGTTTTTGAAACCGTATTTAGAGAGAGAGTAAATTGTCTTCATATTTTTTTAAGAAAAAATAGTTTGAAAAATGGCATAAATTGTATATAATAAGAATAAGTATGGAAAACTAGACTTATAAGGGGTTTTGTACATGGTACAAAATCAAGAATATACAAGAACTCGAAAGGAGACTTACCATTATGATGATGGGAACAGACATTGGTATTGATTTAGGTACCGCTAGTATTTTGGTATATATCAAAGGAAAAGGCGTTGTATTAAAAGAGCCTTCAGTTGTTGCGTTCGATAGAGATACAAATAAGATTAAAGCAATTGGCGAAGAAGCTAGACTTATGCTTGGTAGAACACCAGGAAATATCGTAGCGGTTAGACCACTTCGTCAGGGTGTTATTTCAGACTATACAGTTACAGAAAAAATGATTAAATACTTCATTCAGAAAGCTCTTGGAAAAAGATCTTTCCGTAAACCACGTATCAGCGTATGTGTACCAAGTGGTGTTACAGAAGTAGAAAAGAAAGCGGTAGAAGATGCTACTTATCAGGCAGGTGCTCGTGAAG
>CAZVOY010000095.1:0-5835 GCA_964628865.1 uncultured Lachnobacterium sp.
TTCAAATAACGCCTATTAAACTATTTCATTCATTTCCAATGGTTTGTACCTCACAAATAATGATTTTGTTTTTTCTCCAATATCTTTTCTCTTCTGTTTACCTAAATGACTTTTTAGGAATGACTTCGTATTCATCAACTTGTTATTTCCGAAGCTCTATCCATTTCTTCTTTATGTTTATATTGCCACTGGTTTCTTGATTCTAAATATGGAGTGTGCTAGGGTTGCTTCTTGCCAAAATTTAAGTTTTTGTTGGACCGTACCTCCTATTCATAAATTTCATTCGATGACTTTCTCGTCATCACCGATATGATAACTATTTAAGAAATTCCTTCGCGAATTTCTGTTGCCTTGTTCTTTTTGTTGAATTAAATATAACACAACAATTCATACATGTCAACACTTATTTTCAAAATATTTCTATTTTATTTTAAAATTATTTATCTAATTTGTATATATTTTGCATTATTTTCTGACAATTTACAAAATATATACAACTCACACACTAGGAAAGCTTATAACACTTTCCATTCTAAAACCATACTTTAATTATATAAAATTTGTGCTATAATTCTAATATCTATAGGCTCAGCACAATGCGTACTGAGTCTTCATTATGGAGGACAACTATGTTTCAGTTAAAAGACGCAAAAAAACATGGATTGAAAATAGCAATTATCGGATGCGGTAAAGTGGGACGCACACTTGTAGAACAGCTTTGTCTGGAAGGCCATGATATTACCGTTATAGATAAAAATGCAGATAAAGTAAGAGCCATATCTGATGCTTATGATGTCATGGGCATTTGCGGAAATGGAGCCAGTTTTAGCGTACAAAAAGAGGCAGGAATCCAAGAAACAGATTTGGTAATTGCCGTAACTGGT
Organism: uncultured Lachnobacterium sp.; assembly: GCA_964628865.1. Lineage (GTDB taxonomy): Bacteria > Bacillota > Clostridia > Lachnospirales > Lachnospiraceae > Roseburia. The sequence goes on from CAZVOY010000095.1 coordinate 885, forward strand.
TCCGATGAGCTTAATCTCTTGTGTTGCACCGTTGCAAAACAATCAACTGACTGCTCTGTTATCGCCAGAGTACGTACACCAGACTACAACGATGATATAGCATATCTCCGTGAAAAACTGGGGCTAGCTCGCATCATCAACCCTGAACTAGAGGCCGCAAAAGAAGTAGCTCGTATTTTGTATCTGCCAGCAGCGCTAGAAGTCAACTCCTTCGCCCATGGTCAGGCAGAAATTGTAAAATTTAAAATTCCAGCTGAAAATATTCTAGATCAATTGAAAATCATGGATTTAGGAAAGCACATCAAACATAATATTCTGATTTGTGCTGTAGAACGCCACGGACAGATTCACATTCCATCTGGTAGCTTTGAACTTCACGCAGGAGATATTATTTCCTTTGTTGGTACGCGTCGTAACTGTGCCCGTTTCCTTAAGGCGATTGGCTTTGATACACACCGCGTAGATGATACCATGATTGTAGGAGGAGGAACAGCAGCCTATTATCTGGCAGATCAGCTTTTACGTGCAGGTATTTCTGTAAAAATTATTGAAAGCAACTTCAAACGTTGTGAAAAACTTAGCACTCTGCTTCCTGAAGCAATTATTATCAACGGGGATGGCACTGACGAGGCCTTGCTTCGCGAAGAAGGTTTAGAAACAGCAGACTCCTTTGTTCCACTTACAGGAATAGACGAAGAAAACATCATGCTAACCTTGTATGCAAAACAAGTTTCCAACGCAAAAGTCATTACAAAAATAAATCGAATTAATTTTAAAACAGTATTAAACAACCTCGACTTAGGAAGCGTCATCTACCCAAAATACATCACTTCCGATACTATCCTTTCCTATGTTCGAGCGAAACAAGCCTCCAAGGACAGCAATATTGAAGTACTTTACCATATGTTCAATTCACAAGCAGAAGCTATTGAGTTTGTAGTAACAGAAGAATCTGCTGTGACAAACACGAAGCTCATGGATCTGCAGTTAAAAGACAATCTATTAGTATGCTTTATTAGCCGCAAAGGACGCGTTTTTATCCCTACCGGACAGGATCATCTGCAGCTCGGCGATGAAGTTATGATTGTCACTACACATACTGGATTCCATGACATTACCGACATTTTAGCCTAGGAGGATTACCATGAACACTTCAATTATTCGTTATATCCTCGGTTACGTCATAAAAATGGAAGGCTTTTTTATGCTTCTTCCATGCATTATTGCCATCATTTACCAAGAAAACCAACTCTCTGCCTATTTAATTATGGCTGGAGTTTGTATTTTATTAGGTTCTTTACTTACTTTTAAAAAAGCAAAAAATACGGTTTTCTATCTGAAAGAAGGTTGTGTCGCCACTGTACTCAGCTGGATTGCATTGAGTTTCTTCGGAGCTCTTCCTTTTGTGATGACAGGAGAAATTCCATCTATCACTGACGCAATGTTTGAAACCGTTTCAGGTTTTACCACAACAGGCGCTACTATTTTAAGCGATGTAGAAGCATTAAGCCATGCATCTCTTTTTTGGCGTAGCTTTACCCACTGGATTGGAGGTATGGGAGTACTTGTATTCTTGCTCGCTATCGTTCCTATGAGTGGCGGCTCAAACATGAATCTAATGCGCGCAGAAAGCCCTGGTCCTTCTGTCGGAAAACTTGTTCCAAAAATGCGTCAAACCGCACGTATTTTATATATTATTTACTTTATTTTGACTATCGTCGAGTTTATCGCGTTGTTAATCACAAAAATGCCTTTATTTGATGCCCTCTGCATTTCTATCGGAACAGCTGGAACTGGCGGTTTCGGTGTTCTAAATAGCAGTATGGCTGATTATGCTATATCCAGCCAATGGGTAGTTACTATTTTTATGTTAATCTTTGCCATTAACTTTAATGCTTACTATCTGATTGTATTTGGGCAGATAAAAAAAGCATTCAAAATGGAAGAAGTACGTGCTTTTCTCATCATCGTTTTCGTGGCTATCATTTTAATCACTATTGATATCCATAGTATGTTTGGAAGCCCGTTTGAAACCATTACGCATGCTTCTTTTCAAGTCGCATCCATTATTTCATCTTCTGGTTTTGCGACTACAGACTTTAATCTATGGCCTGGTTTTAGCAAAACCATACTTGTACTCTTAATGTTCATTGGCGCATGTGCCGGAAGTACGGGTGGTGGTATCAAGGTTTCTCGTTTTGTTATAATGGGAAAATCCATCCTAAAAGAACTGCATTCTTATATTCATCCGAAATCTGTAAAGCAGGTTGTTATGGACGAAAAAGAAGTAGAACCAAACGTGATTCGTTCTATTGGCATTTATATCATCACTTTTTTTGCCATTTTTGTAATTTCTATTCTTATTGTTGCATTAGAGGAAAAGGATTTGGTTACTAATTTTACCGCTGTTACAACAACCATGAACAATATTGGACCTGGTCTTGCCATGGTAGGACCTACACAGAATTTCGCTCATTTTACCGTTTTATCAAAATGGGTATTTATGTTTGATATGCTAGCTGGACGTTTGGAATTATTCCCTCTTTTGATTATGTTCCATCCTTCTATTTGGCATGAACTGATTATAAAAGGTGTTAAAAGAAAAATAAAACAGAGAAATTATTCATAAATATACAAAAGAAAAGGAGGTTCTATGTTTGTATGTCCAAATTGTGGCGGAAATCTCAAATTCGATATCCGCACACAACAACTCGGCTGCGAACATTGTCAGACTCAATTAGACCCATACACCTTTGAAGACAAAGAAAAGGACGCCATCGAAAAAACAGAATTCGACGTTACCATCTTTACTTGTCCTCAATGTGGTGGTGAAATTCTAAGTACAGACACGTCCGCAGCGGAATTTTGTACGTTTTGTGGCGCATCTACTATTTTATACAGTAGATTGAGCAAGGAAAAACGCCCAAACTACATTATTCCATTTCAGATTACAAAAGAAGATTGTAAAAATGCTTATTCTAAAATGATGAGTCGTGCCATTTTTGCACCTGATGCGCTAAAGAACCCAAAACACATCGACAGCTTTCGTGGTATTTACATGCCATATTGGGCTTTTTATATGACTCAGGACGGAAAATTTTCCATAAGTGGCTCGAAATCGCACCGAAAAGGCGACTATATTTATACAGATCACTATGCTTTACGCGGTGAAATTGACGCTTACTATAAAGGGCTTTCTTATGATGCTTCCTCATCTTTTGATGACAATATCAGCACAAAGATTGCACCCTACGATGTAAAATCAATGAAAGCATTTACACCTGGTTATTTAAGCGGATTCTATGCAGATACCTCTGATGTGGACTCGAATGTATATAAATACGATGCAGAAGTCACCGCCTTTAACAATTCCATCAAGTCCGTATACAACGCATTTCCAACCATTGAGATTGAAACACCTACTTCTACCTCTGCGTTACAAACGAAAACTAAGTGTGTAGATAGTGCCATGTTCCCTGTGTGGTTCATGTCCTATCGAAATGGCGACCGTGTTTCCTACGCGACTGTAAATGGACAAACAGGAAAGGTTGTAGCAGACCTCCCCGTAGATATAAAAAAATATTTAATGGGCTCGCTATTACTTGCCATTCCTATTTTTATTATATTGAATTTACTTTTTACCATCACGCCACCTACACTCTTAACCATATCTACATTTCTTATGGCGATTTGCATTGTGCTATGTGGATATGAGTTAAGTCAGCTTGCAGAAAAAGAATCTGGCGCAAATGATATAGGTCGTCTGGCAAAAGAACAACCCGAACTGCTTTCCTCTGCCACTGTAAACAGTAACATCAAAAAAATGAAAAACAAATCGACACGCAGTGTTTTCTTAAATATTTATTTGGGATTTATTGCCTTTATCTTTATCCTATCTTTTTTAGAAGACCTTAGCGCAAATCTATTATGTCTAGTGGCTGGTGCATTAGCAATTGTTGCCTCCATTTACGGATTTGTTCAGAAAAAGAAATTGCCAGCAGAACACAAACTGCCTGGTCTTGTTTTCTCCATAGTGGCTATTGTTATCAGCGTACTGATTAGTCTACTAAATCCTGTAAATGACATCTTCTATTATTCAGGTGTCATCCTTACACTAGTAGCGGTATTTATCATGATAAAAAACCTGATTCACTATTACAACATTTTAGCCACAAGAAGATTACCTCAGTTTGACCGAACAGGAGGTGACGACCATGCGTAAAATTACAACAACACTTCGTCTGGTTTTGTTATCATTACTCCTTTGTTTTGGACTTCCTACTGTCTTTTTTGCTTCAGAAAGCTCAGAGGACACAAACAATAGAGTTGCTTACAACGAACAAACCGGATATGAAATTTATATTGACGACTGGGCCGAATTGCTTACCCCATCCGAAGAAGATGCGTTACGCAAAACAATGGAACCAATCACTACATATGGCAATGTAGCCTTTATTTCCATCGACTATAACCCAACCACCTCTGTGGAAAATTATGCGAAACGCTATGGTTCGCAGCAATTCGGAAGTGAGAGCTATACATTATTCATGATAGATATGGATTATCGAAAAATATGTGTATATAGCGACGGCGCTATTTATGACATCGTCAATGAAGATTATGCCGAAACCATTACCGATAACGTATATCGCTATGCTAGCGATGAAGATTATTTCGAATGTGCAACACAGGCATTTGAGCAAATCAACACCTTACTAGAAGGAAATAACATTGCTCAACCAATGAAATATATCAGCAATGCACTCCTAGCAATAGTCATTGCATTACTGATCAACTATATCTTTGTAATGTTTGTATCGCGCTCTCGAAAAGCCACGGATTCTCAACTACTAAATGGCATTTACGCCAAAGCTGAAGTGAAAAATACCTCTATAGACTTCTTACACCAAACCAGACGCTATAGCCCACAGAGTTCAAGCTCTGGCGGAGG
>CAZVOY010000096.1:0-5657 GCA_964628865.1 uncultured Lachnobacterium sp.
TCCATGTGTTCCGCCTAGTTCATAAATATGTGTCCAGAATTCTGGGTACATATCAAGAAAATAAGAGGTCTTTTTATATCTTGGAATAGACGGATGGAGATGGTAAGATAGTGAGTATGAACAAGAAAGAAGTAACCAAAAATAAAATTCATATATCAGTACGAAATCTTGTTGAATTTATCTTTCGAGAAGGTGATATCGACAATCGTGGCGGACGTTTGCCTAGTGCAGATGCTATGATGGAGGGGAGTCGTTTACATCGAAAGATTCAGCAATCGATGGGAAAAGACTATCAAGCGGAAGTTCCATTGAAGCATATACTTGAAACAGAGCTATATCAGCTGAGCATAGAAGGACGTGCGGATGGTATATTTACCAGTGTAGATGGAGTTGTAGTTATTGATGAAATAAAGGGTGTATATAAAAATCTTTCCTATATGGAACAGCCTATTTTTGTACATCAGGCACAAGCTATGTGTTATGCCTATATTTTTGCAAGTCAGAACGAATTGGAAAAGATTGCAGTTCAAATGACGTATGTGAATCTGGACACAGAAGAAATAAAATATTTCCAACAGCAATATTCGTTTGAAGAATTGGCGGAGTGGTTTGATGAACTCTTAATGAGTTATAAACGATGGGCAGATTTTCAATTTGAGTGGAGAGAAAAAAGGCAGGTATCTATTCAGGGATTGGAATTTCCTTTTGCATATCGTGATGGTCAAAAGAAACTGGTATCAGATGTATACCGCACGATACACCGTGGAAAAAATCTGTTTATTCAGGCTCCAACAGGGGTAGGAAAAACGATTTCTACTATATTCCCTGCGGTAAAAGCTGTAGGTGAAAACTTGGGAGACCGAATCTTCTATTTGACGGCAAAAACGATTACGGGAACTGTTGCAAAAGAAACATTTCAGTTGCTTGGGGAAAAGGGATATGTAGCGAAGACAATTCAATTAACGGCAAAAGAAAAGCTGTGTCTTTGCGATGAAATGGAATGTAATCCAGTACATTGTCCTTATGCAAAAGGGCATTATGATCGTGTGAATGATGCGGTATTTGATTTGTTGCAAAAAAGTAATCTTTTTACTCGTGAAGAAATTTTAGAGCAGGCGGAAACATATGAGGTATGTCCTTTTGAAATGAGTTTGGATGTGGCTACATGGGTGGACAATATTATTTGTGATTATAACTATGTGTTTGATCCAAAAGTATATTTGAAGCGTTTTTTTCAGGAAGGCGTAAAAGGGGACTATATTTTTCTGGTAGATGAGGCACATAATTTGGTGGAAAGAAGTCGAGAGATGTATAGTGCCAGCATTTATAAAGAGGATTTTCTTGCGGCAAAACGTATTATGAAAGAACACAACAAGAAAATTGAGAAGCTCTGCGAAAAATGCAATAAGATATTGCTGGAGTATAAGAGAGAATGTGACGGATATCAGTTGTATGATAACACAGGAAATCTGATTTTTTCCCTAATGCTATTGGCGGCAGCGTTAGATGAATTTTTACAAAAGCCAATGGAGTTTCCAGGAAGAAAAGATATATTGGAATTTTATTTTAGTATTCGTAACTTCCTAAACATCAGTGAGTTGGTGGATGAACACTATGAGATTTATACAGAAATACAAGAGGATGGCAGATTCATGATGAAACTGTTTTGTGTAGATCCATCCGAAAATCTCCAGAAGTGTATAGATAAAGGGAATGCAACGATATTTTTCTCAGCTACATTGCTGCCAATTCAGTATTATAAAAATCTTTTAAGTACAGAAAAAGAAAATTACGCAATATATGCAGAGAGTACGTTTTCTGAGGAACAGAGACTTTTAGCCTTTGGAAATGATGTTAGTACAAAGTATACTAGAAGAAATCGCCAAGAATTTACTAAAATTGCTGAATATATTATAAAAACAGTCCATTGTAAAAAAGGGAATTATATGGTATTTTTTCCTTCGTACAAATTAATGAATCAGGTCTATGAAATTTTTCAAGAAATGGATGCTGGAAGAAGCGAATCCGTAGTGCAGGAAAGTGGCATGAAGGAAGATGCCCGTGAAGAGTTTTTGAAGTGCTTTGAAAAGGAATATGATACTTCTTTTGTGGCATTTTGTGTAATGGGTGGCATTTTTAGTGAAGGTATTGATTTGACAAATGATAGATTGATAGGTGCAATCGTAGTGGGAACAGGGTTGCCACAGGTAAGCAACGAGAGAGAAATTTTAAAGAATCATTACGATTATTATTCAGGAAATGGATTTGATTACGCATATCGTTTCCCTGGCATGAATAAAGTCCTCCAGGCCGCAGGACGTGTAATCCGTACGACGGAGGACCTTGGAATTGTTTTGTTATTGGATGACCGATTTTTACAGTCAGATTATCAGGCGCTGTATCCACGAGAATGGAAAGAGCAGAAAATCTGTAATGTAAATACGGTTGAAAGAACAGTATTAGACTTCTGGAAGAAGTTTTAAAAATTCTTCGGTAGAAGCAGATACAGGGAAGGCTGTATTTACAGAGACTACCATTTGGCGGGCTGGCATTTTTTCTTTGGTGTTTAAAATTACTAAGTCTTTGGAATTTGGTTCTACACAGTAATCAGGAACAAAAGCAATGCCAAGTCCAATGCGAGCCATGTCAATTAATAAATCGTTGCTATTTAATTCAATGTCAGGAACTAGTTCAAGCTGATGCTGAATAAATAAGTTATGTAAAAATTCGCTAGTTGTACTTTGACGTCCAAGTAACATAAGTGGATGCTTCTTTAACTCTTGAAATGATACTTCGTTCTTTGTAAAGTCAAAGTATGTTGGATTTGCGACGAATACATCATGAAAAGTTGCGATAGTTTTCTGAATGTAATCGTGGTTCAAATGTGCGTTTGGAAAATTAGTTACAATCAAGTCAACCTTTCTTTGATCTAATAAATCTACGCATTGAATAGAAGTGGCATTGGTTACTTTGATAGGAACGTTTGGGAACTTCTGGTGAAACTGTTTTAAATAAGGGAGTAAGAAGTAACGACAAATGGTGTCGCTCGCTCCAATGTGAAGTTGTCCAAGACCTAATGTTCCAGAATCTAAAAGTTGACTTTCGCCACGTGAAATTAAATTCATGGCAGGTTCAATGTGTTTTAATAATAAGCTGCCAGCTGGTGTAAGTTGTACTTTTTTTGTACTTCGAATAAAAAGGGATTGACCTAGCTTCTTTTCTAATGTTTTAATAGACTGGCTAACAGCTGATTGTGAAATGTATAATTTTTTGCTAGCTTCCGAAAAACTAAGGGAAGAAGCTACATAATAAAATACTTTATAAAGTTCATAATTGATATCCATTAAGTATCACCTCTATTAATATTCTTTCGTTACTATGGAATTATTATAAGGGTTGCTTATAAGTGTGTCAATGATAATTAATAAATACAAATGGAGAAAAATATGAAAAAGTCAATTTTTGCCACCGTATGTGGCATAATATTTGGAATTGTGTTGATGATAGGTGTGTTTTCAATCTTAAATATGAAACCAGAAAATGAAGATGTAATGGCACAGGATGAAGAGGCAACCGTTCTCAGTGAAACATTTGCAACAGAGGTTTTAACGGAAACGGAAGAAACAGAGGAAATAGTGTCAAACGCCAAACCAGTAACGAGAGTGGATCTTCCGTATTATATTCGAGTGAATCGTCTGGCAAACTGTATAACGATTTACACAAAAGATGCGAATGGTCAATATACGGTTCCAGTTAAGGCAATGGCATGTTCGGTAGGTTCAACAGGAGAAACGCCACTTGGAACGTCGAAAATCAGCGCAAGATATGAATGGAGACTTCTGTTTGGAAATACATATGGGCATTATACTGTGCGCTTCAACGGGCATATTTTATTCCATTCTGTTCCATATATGGCTCCTTCCAATGATACCTTAAAAGAGGGACAATATAATCTTTTGGGAGAACCTGCATCACAGGGATGTGTGCGACTTAGTGTAGCAGATGCAAAATGGATTTATGACAACTGTGGTAATGGCACTGTGGTAGAAGTTTATGAAAGTTTAGATCCAGGTCCATTGGGAAAACCATCTACAATTAAAATAAGTGATGTCAGCCCTTATAGAGGCTGGGACCCTACAGATCCAAATCCTAATAATCCATGGTTATATGGAGCGGTAACACTTTCAGGTGTAAAAGACCTCGTGGTTGAAGTAGGTGAAAGCCTAGATTTATTAGAAGGAGTAGGGGCAACGGATGTAGATGGCTTGCCAATTACGGTAACAGCATCTGGAAATGTGGATGTGAATACACCAGGTAGTTATGTGGTTACTTATACAGCAACAGGAGTGTTGGGTACCACAGCAACCGCAACTGCTACGATTACGGTGAAAGGGACAGAAGATGCAGAAACTGAAGTAGTTCCACCAGTGACAGAAATTCCTGAAACCGAGGAACCAGCGACAGAAACTCCAAGTGCAGGGGAAACAGAAACCCCACCAGTTGAGGATACAAATCCAGAAGAACCTATTAATGAAGTTGAACCAGTATCAGAAGTTGTAGAAAATCCATAAAAATGGATTAAAGATACTTATAAAACTGATTAAATATATTAATTATGCTAATTACTATAAAAAGTGATATACTGTACCTTGAGTTACGATATAAATGATATTTCGGAGGAACGAAAATGAGTAATGTACGTCGTGTTTACGTGGAAAAGAAACCAAATTTTGCTGTAAAAGCAAAAGAATTAAAAGAAGAAGTAAAAAACTATCTTGGTATCAAAACTGTTACAAATGTAAGAGTTTTAATTCGCTATGATATTGAAAATATTTCGGAAGAAGTTTATAAGAATGCTCTTATGACAGTATTCTGTGAACCACCAGTAGATGATGTTTATGAAGAAACATTTGAATATGGTGAAGCACACGTATTCTCTGTAGAATATTTACCAGGTCAGTATGACCAGAGAGCTGATTCAGCAGAACAGTGTGTAAAACTTTTAAAAGAAACAGAAGAACCAATTATTCGTTGTGCGACTACATACGTAATCGAAGGCGAACTTACGGAAGGCGAATTTGCAGCTATTAAAAAACACTGCATCAATCCTGTAGATTCTCGCGAAATCGGTTTGGAAAAACCAGAGACATTAGAACAGAAATTTGATGATCCAGCAGATGTAATTGTATTTGATGGATTTGTTGATATGCCAGAAGCAGAATTAGAAGAACTCTATAGTTCATTAAATCTTGCTATGACTTTTAAGGATTTCCTTCATATTCAGAATTATTTCAAAAACGAAGAGCATAGAGACCCATCTATGACAGAAATCCGCGTGTTAGATACCTATTGGTCTGACCACTGTCGTCATACAACTTTCTCTACAGAACTTACAGAAGTAAGTTTTGATGAAGGTTATTACCATGCACCAATTAAAGCAACATATGAAGAATATTTAAATGCACATAAAGAAATGTACGCTGGCCGTGATGACAAATTCGTTTGTCTTATGGATATCGCCCTCCTTGCTATGAAAAAACTTAAAGCAGAAGGCAAATTAGCAGACCAGGAAGAATCTGATGAAATTAATGCATGTTCTATTGTTGTTCCAGTAGAAGTAGATGGAGTAACAGAAGAATGGCTTGTAAACTTTAAAA
>CAZVOY010000097.1:0-5616 GCA_964628865.1 uncultured Lachnobacterium sp.
TCTCTTTATCAAGAGTAGGTCCTAATTCTTTGATATAGTCGCTGATTCCTTTTAATGCTTCCCAAGGATAGGTAAACTGTACAAGGTAATCTTTTGCGATAGTTTCATCAAGAGTATAGTTGTTACAGATTTTTGCATTTTCCATTGTTAATCATCCTTTCTGTCTTCCTCTACTGGTGGAAGTTCAATCATCATGGAATCTGGATCATCCAGATTTACCTGAGTATTATTTTGCACCTCTTCCCCTGGATTGTCAAAGTCAAATTTAATGGTATCATCTTCATATTTCAGACAGGTATCAAACACATTGCCTGCTTTTGAAGTAAAACCGACTACTTTTTTCTTTGTTTTTCCTGTGGTTAGAAGCTCTATCATCGTCTCTTCCGTTAATGGTACTTTTGCTACAGTATGCCATAGCTTAAATCCACACTCACATTCATACTGCCACTGTCCCTTTAACATCTTTTTGTGACATTTTGGACATTCTACATTAGATTCTACTGACTTTGGTTTCTCTGGAAAATCAAAGGTTATCTGCCCATCTTCTGTCAGCTTGAGAGGTGCGTCAAACTTCATACCTGTTTTTGCTACAAAGCCTTCGATTATATCTGTTTTACCAGTAGTTAAAAGCTGTTTCACTTGTGCTTCTTTTAATTTGACACTTGCAATCTGTCCAATAACAAATTTACAGCTTTCTGGATTGTCTTTGGAGTAATTGGAACATCCATAGCCAAATGGAGTAACTACAATATCACCCTTACACAATGGACAAAGCACATCTTTTACTTTTACAGGCTCTAAATCATTAAAATCAAATTTTAAGCCTGTAACTTTTCCTTCTTCGTTTTTGCTAAGTGCTATTCTGGCATCAAATTTCTTGCCCGCTTTTGACTTAAATCCACGAATCGTTCCAGTAATACCATGGGTAAGTAGTTCTTTTACATTGGATTCCGTTAAGGATTTTTCTGCCATTTTTCCAATCGAGAATCGACAGCTATCTTCTTTTTCTTTGTCGTAGTTGGCACATCCAAAACCAAATGGTGTGGCCACGATATCACCACCACAAAGTGGACAGGATACGTCTTTCACCTTCTTCGCTTCGACATGTTCAAAGTCAAAGTTTACGACTGGTTTTCCGTTCTCATCTTTTTCTAAAACCAGACATGCATCAAACTTCTTTCCTGCTTTGGATTTAAATCCACGAAGTGTTTCGGTTTTTCCCTCTGTAAGAAGCTGTTTTACATTTGTCGCCGATAATGTTTTTCCTGCAATGGTTCCAATCGCAAAACGACAGCTATTTTCATCCTCTGCATTGTAGTTTGCACACCCATAACCAAAAGATTTTTTTACCATCTGACCACCACAAGCTGGACAAACCACATCTTCTAACACCTCTGGTTCTACTTCTGCAAAATCAAATGTAATATTTACTTTTCCATCTTCGGTCTTTTCTAATTTCAAAGCTGCATCAAATTTTTTGCCCGCCTTGGATTTAAAACCACGAATAGTTTCTGTTTGACCATTTTCAAATAAGGCTTTTACCTGCTCTTCTGTTGGAGTAATACCTGCGATTTCTCCGATGTTAAAATTACAGCCAGATTTATCTGCTTTATAATTGGAACAACCAAATCCAAATGGTGTGGTTACGAGTTCTCCATCACAAATTGGACATTTTACCCCAATCTTTTTTCGAGCACCGATGCCTCTTGCATTTTTACCTGCAAATTCACTGATACGCTCTGCTAATTCACTACGCAGATTTTGGTCAATCATTTTTAAGGTTTCTTTTCGAATATAATCTTCTAATTTATTTCGATAATCCCAAAAATCTACAGTACCCTGCGTGATTCCTTCTAAACCTTTTTCCCAAGATGCAGACATCTTTGGATTTAAAAGTGCTGGAACAGTTAAATTTACTACCTCAAAAATCATTTCACCTAAGTTTTCAGGAGTAAGCACCTGGGTTTTCTTATTTAAATTTAAATATCCGATACGTATCAGTTTCTTGATAATCTCTGCTCGTGTCGCAGAGGTTCCGATACCAGAACCTTTGATCTGCTCGCGCAGTTCTTCATCCTCAATGAGCTGTCCTGCGTTTTCCATGGCAAGCACCATAGAACCTGATGTATATCGTTTTGGTGGCGAAGTCTTTCCATATCGAATTCCATATCCACCTACAGAAATCACATCGCCCACATGTAATTTGTTTGCTAAATCCAAAAGCACCTGTGGATCTGCAGCTTTTCCTTCATTATCGCCATCCGCGAATGGATTTCCTTCCGAATTCTCAATATCATCTACATTTACGACATTTCGCTTCTTTGGTAAACCAGCCACTTCCAAATAACCAGGTGATTTTAATACCTTTGCAGATGCAAAGAATTCCTCTTTTTCTACTCCTACCGTGAGTTTTACATTCTGGTATTCTGCCGCTGGATAGAAAATGCTTAAAAAACGGCGACAAATCAATTCAAACACACTGCGTTGCAACGAATTCAAAGAATTTAATTCGGTTAATTGGCCTGTTGGAATAATGGCATAATGGTCTGTAACCTTGCTATCATCCACATAAGAGGTCTTTGTTATCGAAGTATATGATTTGTTTTGTAAAATTGTTTCTACATAAGGTGCAACCGTTTCATATCCTTTTAATTTACTTAAGTTCTTATAAATCTCTTTTGCTACTGCACTAGATAGCACTCTGGCATCTGTTCTAGGATACGTCGTGAGTTTCTTCTCATATAAATCCTGCGCAATTTGTAAAGTTTCATCTGGGCTTATTTTAAAGCGTTTTGCACATTCCGCCTGAAGTTCTGCTAAGTTGAACAACAGAGGCGCACGCTTTTTGCTAATGCTTTTTTCTAATGCTTTAACCTTTGCTTCTTTTCCTTTGCATAAATCAATCAAAGCATTGGCATCTTTTTCTTCTTTAAAACCATTTTCTTTGTATAACAATGGAGACTCATAATATTTTGAGCCTTCTACTGCTTTCCACTCACCTTCTATCCCAGCATCAGTAAAGGAGCCTACCACGCGATAGAACGGAGTTTCTTTAAAGTTTCGAATTTCACGTTCACGAATTACTACCATGCCAAGCACACAGGTCATAACGCGACCTACTGCTATGGCAGTATAACTACTTGTACCTGCAGCATCATTTAAAAGCTGCCCATATTTTACAGACATTACACGAGAAAAATTGATTCCCATCGCATAATCTTCGATGGTACGCATAATTCCAGAATTACCTAAGTTTGCATAATCACTCATTGGTCTGGCTTCATGGATACCTCGGAGGATTTCTTCTTCCGTCTGTGAGTCAATCCAAACACGAAGCTCTTCCATCCCCTCACGCACGCCACCAAAGTTACGAATGTTCTCTTCGATTGTCTGACCTTCTTTTCCCGCGTCACCTGCCCAATATACACGATCAATATCTTCGCGCATCAACATTTCGTGTACGATATTATATTGCTTTTCTACATTTTCAATAACGTCATATTTATAGTCTTTGGGCAAAAATGGTAAATCTTCTAGCTTCCATTTTTTGTATTTTTCATCATAGGATTCTGGATAAACCAATCCAACCAAATGACCTACACACCAGGTAATGACGTAATCCTGGTTTTCTATGTACCCGTCTTTTCTGCCACTCACATGCAAAACCTTTGCAAATTCCTGAGCAACAGACGGTTTTTCTGTTATAATCAGTGATTTTCCCATAACACTCCCATATTACAATTCATTCATATCAATTAGTTCAAAGCGAGGATCAGCCTTCGCCATTTCGATAACCTCTGGCGCAAAAGCTTTTGCTGAGAAAAGATAAATATGATTTGAAGTGATTTTCGCTTTTGTCATAGAGTGGAACAACTCTTTACACATATCCATGGTAAGCTCTGGTTTTTCCCAGTTACAGATACCTACGATATTCTGTCTATCACTACTCTGTGCAATGATGTCAATGTTTCCTGTTTTTCCTACCCATGTTCCCATCTTTGATACCGCGATAGGCAAACGACGAATCTGATTCAAAAGAGATAAGTATTCCATACAAACATTGATAAAATAACGGTTTAAGTATTCATCCAGTTCTGCTTCTATATAAGTATCATAGAATTCCTCTGGCGACATCATGTACAAATCTGAAAGATGTGGATACACGAAGCGATAATAGAAATTGATATAAGTATCCTTGATACGATATACCCCTTTCTTTGCATTGTCCCATCCACCTGTTTCAAAGGAAACGACCTTTTCGATTATATCAAAATGGCTCAGATTCTTCATGTATACGCTGATTTTTGGACGAGAGTATCCTGTATAGTGGAACAAGTCATTTAATTTATTTTCGCCCTTTGCGATTGCCATTAAAATCGTATTATACACTGACAACTCACGAAGTTCTGATGATACCAGCTGCTCTGCCATATGGAAAAAATACCCATTTTCAGAAAGTATCAAATCACATATATTTTGTTTAAAGGATTTCTTTGTATCCCAGCGTTTTAAGTAACCAGGCACTCCACCTAATACACCATAGATTTTAATAGTATCACTAACGGAATATTCAGGGAAAAGACGTACAACTTCTAGGAAATTTAAGTTTGGAATCTTTATGCGAGCATCAATCTGTTTTCCCGCAGTCTCTCCGATCGTTTCATCCATATCCTGCTCTGCCCATACAATAGAGGAACTAGCTAAAATAATCATAACAGGTCCTGGATAAAGACGACGATTTTTTAATTTCAAGATGCTCTCCATAAACTCTGGATCTTTCTTTGCAATCTGTTCGAATTCATCAATCACTACAACCAATTTGGTTGGATTACCACTTTTTACACGATTAAAATACTCGTCATATGTATTCCTTTGCAAACGCACATCAAACTTCCTAGAAACTTCCTCTCCCATCATAGAAAGCTGCTCCTTTGCCGAAGCTTTTCTAGCACGATAATAAAAGTGTTTCTTCTCACCGATAAATGCACGGATTAACTCTTCTTTTTCAGAATTCATCGGTCCATACAAAACCACGAGCTGATTGCCACTTTCTACATATAAATCTTCTAATCTCTTTCGTTCGCTTTGTTTAAACACTATTTTTCTCCTTTATAGTACAAAAATAAAACACATAAAAATTATATCATATTTTAATTTTTATACAACAAAAAATAAATAAGGACTTCCTATTCTCAAAGCTGAGAACGGAAGTCCTTTATTATGTTCTATTATTTCTTTGTAATATATCCCTGTGCTTTGAGAAGTTCTGCACAAAGTACTGCACCACCTGCAGCACCACGAACTGTATTGTGTGATAATCCTACGAATTTCCAATCATATACATGATCTTCGCGAATACGTCCAACGGATACACCCATACCATTTTCATAATCTACATCAAGGTTAACCTGTGGTCTGTTATCTTCTTCTAAGTACTGAATGAACTGCTTTGGTGCGCTTGGAAGCTCAAGCTCCTGCGGAACACCCTTGAAGTTCACAAGCTTCTCAATGAGCTGCTCCTTGGTAACCTTCTTCTTAAACTTTACAAACACTGCTGCAGTGTGGCCGTTTAATACCGGAACGCGGATGCACTGGCAGGTAATAACCGGAGAGGTT
>CAZVOY010000098.1:0-5505 GCA_964628865.1 uncultured Lachnobacterium sp.
CCACGTATCTAGCTTGGAAGGCTAGTGTTCTACCATTGAACTACACCCGCATGAAAGTCGGGGTGACAGGATTCGAACCTGCGACCTCCTGGTCCCAAACCAGGCGCTCTAGCCAAGCTGAGCCACACCCCGAAGGATATTTTATTCCGTCAGTTCTCTGACGCGAAATTTATTATATTATAACCTACATGCAATGTCAACAAAAAATTTTAATTTTTTTCAACTTTTTTCAAAAAACCCGCGAGCCCTTAATTTTAAAGGACTCGTTCGTTTAATAAAACATCTCTTACTGCTCTTAACGCTTTACCTCGATGACTAATTTCATTTTTTTGTTCAGGAGAAAGCGCTGCGGAAGAACAACCAAATTCATCCAGGAAAAAAATCGGATCATAGCCAAATCCATTTTCCCCCTCTGCTTCATATCCAATATAGCCTTCCATATTTTCTCGAATTACCAATTCTGTTTTATCTGGCAACACGGCCGCAATGGCACATACGAAACGAGCAGTACGCTGTTCCTTAGGCACACCTTCCAATTTGTCTATCAAGGCTTTGTTTTTAATGTCATAAGAAGTATCTTCACCCATGAAGCGTGCAGATAATACGCCAGGCGCTTTATCTAAATAGTCGATTTCCAAACCCGAATCGTCTGCCAACACAATAGCATCTGTGTGCTCTGCAATAGCTTTCGCTTTAATCATGGCATTTTCTTCAAATGTCGTTCCATTTTCTTCCACATCCACGAAAATACCAGCTTCCTTCATAGAAACGACTTCCACTTCTACGCCCGCCATAATTTCACGGATTTCACGCATTTTATCTTTATTTCCTGTTGCAAAAATAATCTTTTTCATTTAATAACCTTCCTCAAAAGCCTGCATCACTGCATTATAGACGCCTTCTGCTACTTTTCTCTGATATTCTGGATTTGTCAAATTATCCAATTCTGTCTGATTTGTCATATAACCTACTTCAATTAATGCCACAGGCACTTTACTGGTTCTGACAATATATATATTATCGCCATTGACGATTCCAGCATTTCTACTACCTGCACTGTCATTTACATTGTGCAAACACAGCTGCGCAAATCGTCTACTAGTTAGCTCGTCCTCGTCTTCAGAACTATACAATACCAAGGTACCATTTTCACTAGTAAACATTCCGCTACTAGATGCATTGTTATGAATACTGATAAACAAATCCGCATTCGATTTGTTCGCAAGCTCTACACGTTCTGTTAAGGACACATTCGCATCATCCAAACGCGTATAGTAAACCTTAATATTTTCATCACCTGCTTCATCAAATACTTCTTTTATCTTCTCTACAATTGCCAGATTTATGTCTTTTTCACGAACACCCTTCTTTACTGCGCCTGGCATACTTCCGCCGTGTCCAGCATCCACAACGATAATCTTGTCGTAAATATCATGAGGATCCACAATATTCATGCAAAGATAACCTTCCTTATAAGAATAAGACATTTCGCAAACTTTATCCAAGCTTATCTCTAGTACACCCGCTTCTCCTTCCTTATAATAGGAAATATTCGCTATATGATTGCTGCTACCACGTACGCTGTAATTATCAGAATAATTATCAACGCCCTGTGCAAAACGAACATAAATCGTCTGATGCAAAATATCATTGGTTACACTAATATCTTTACCATCGATATTCTCTGGCAGTTCAATATTCAATTCGTCCTTTTCCGCCTCAGCATTTTCAATCTCAATCGACGTACCCTGACCACTTGCATCTGCTGTCATTTCTGCAGCTAAAACCCACTCTTCCTTTAGTGTCGGAAGATAATAAAGGGAAATACATACCAATATAGTCAATCCACACATACATGCTGTAGACCATTGTAAAATTTTCTTTTCCATGTTTACTTATTGTTTGTAAATGCTTTGATACAAAGATTACAATCCTGTTTCTCTTTCACATTAATAAACGAATTACCAGTATAGCTAATGTATCCTTCGCCATCTTCTAAATCAATATTCTGCAGGAATTTATCTCCTGAATCATACTCAATCGCCATAGGATGTGTAGCACCTGGCGTATAAACGTATACAACAATCGCGTAGCGTTCGCCTTCTGCTACCGATACAGCATTATCAAAATCAATGGTGTAATAACCTGCATCTTCCACAGTTCCTTCCGCCATCAAGATCCGATTCTCAAAAGAGGACTCATCCTCAAATTCTTTCACTACATAAATTTTATATTCGGTATCAGGTGCTGTTGCGTAAAAAGCTGCAGCTACCACTTCTTCTTCTGATTCTGCTGTGAACACATTCGCACCATAAATGGACTCTTTGTCATAGCCCATTTTTCCAACCCATCCACACAAATCACTCTGATAAATATTATCGTAATTATCCACATCATCGATACGTGTATATACTACATTGTGTGTACCAATATTTGTGTCATAATATGATACATAAAACACGCCATTATCACCAAAGTTTTCACCCCAGCTATTCTGGCAGATAAATGCGCCGTCACCTTCCAATGGAACATTAAAATTTTCCTTGGAATAATTATCATCCCAGCCAATAATTACTACTTCATGATTTGGTTTTTGGGTACCGATATAACAGTAAGACTTTGTCACTGCATTATAATGAGTTGATGAACCTGTTACACTTTGCAAACTGCTATAAAGCGATGTCTGTACACCACCATATTTAAATACCGCTTCTTTTATTGCAGCGATATCTTTTGAGGCAATAATGCGCATTTCTTGTACATGTTTTACAGCCTCCAAAGAATCATCCGATTTTCCATCTCCATATGGATCATCCGATTCATATACTGGTCCCTGCCATGCCGCAAGGTATGCCATTCCCATCGTATATTCTCCACCATCATACTGATTCATGACAAAGGCGTTGCTCATGCTCATGTGATCCACAGAAAACAAATACGTATCCTCTGGCAATAAAGCAGATTCCATAGCAGAAAGTGCTCCAAATGCCCAACAGGTACCATATGCCCCCTGGTTACGAATGGAAGATACTCGAAAACGTTCTCTTAAATCATAGCTTGCTGGCAATGCATTTGGATTATCCGATGTATCCGCAGCTGTCAACACATTGTCTCCATAGCTAAAACTATATCCATATCCCAACATATCAGATAATTCATTCAGGCTGACATAGTACTCTCCATCAATTTCTGTAAGCGCAGAAACAATGGCTACTTCTTCCCCTGTACTCAGCGCTTCATACTGATCCACAGTAAAGGTCGCACTTAGATTGTGTTTTTCTACTAGCAAATAGGTATCTTCATACAAATGAGAACTACAATCCAACAAATCTCTTAGAATAGATACTGGCACCATAATATTGCGATTATCATCCATATAAAAAGAATATTTCTCACTGGTATATTCCCTACTATCGATAACAAGCGTAATCACCTGGCTATTCACATCATCTGCAATAAGCGGATACCAAACCGATTCCTCCAAATTTCCGCCTCGGAATTGTCCCACTTTTGCATCATCCATGTCCATAATATGAAATTTAAACAAAAAGACGATTGCCAATACAATCGAAAGAATCACATATCTTTTTGAATACTTCATCGTTTTCTTCCTTTAACCTACAACCTATTTCTCCTTCTTTGGTGGCTTTGGCCCCATAAACTGATAGAAATAAGTCTTAATCATACCATTATAAATCTTACGATTTTTATCTGCTTTTCTACCTACATAACGTTCTGCATCCTGGTAACTTGTAATCATGTACATAGACCAAGAATCCAAATTCTTATATACTTCACCAATTGTCGTATAGAGTTCTGGCAAATCCGCTTTTTCCTCTAAACGTTCCCCATAAGGTGGGTTTGTAATAATAAAACCATATTTCTTTGGATGGCTCATCATTGCCACATCTCGCTGCTGGAAATGAATTAAATGATCTACGCCCGCACGTCGTGCATTTTCTCGAGCTGCTTTGACTACTTCACCATCCAGGTCATATCCTTGAATATCTACCGTGATATCCTTATCTACCATTTCTTCTGCTTCCTCTACAGCATCATACCAGAGCTGTTTTGGAATAATATTTGTCCATGCCTCCGCAGTAAATTCGCGATTCATCCCTGGCGCGATATTCGCTGCAATCATGGCAGCCTCGATTGGAAATGTACCACTACCACAAAATGGGTCTACCAAAATTCTGTCTTTCCTCCAAGGTGTCAACATAATAAGTGCTGCCGCCAAAGTTTCTGTGATAGGAGCTTTACTCGTCTGTAAACGGTAGCCTCTTTTATGAAGAGAATCTCCAGAGGTGTCCAGCGCTACCATCACCTCATCTTTTAATAAGAAAATACGAACTGGATAAGCTGCACCATCTTCCTTAAACCAATCTGTTTTATACACTTGTTTTAAGCGCTCTACCATTGCCTTTTTCGCAATCGACTGAATATCCGATGGACTAAAAAGCTTGCTCTTTATAGAAGAAGCTTTCTTTACCCAAAACTTACCATCCTGTGGAATATATTCTTCCCAAGGCAACGCCTTGATTCCCTGGAAAAGTTCTTCAAATGTAGTTGCTTTAAAACGTCCCACTAACAAGAGTACTCGCTCAGCACTACGCAAAAACACATTGGCACGACAAATCGCCTCTGCATCTCCCTCAAAGGTAATTCTACCATCTTCTACTCTTGTAATTTCATATCCTAAATCGTAAATTTCACGCTTGGTCACTGCCTCCATACCAAAATGGCAAGGTACCACCAACTCATATGTTTTCATATAGATTTCTCCATCTATTTTACAAAATTCACATTTCAAATGTGCCTAGTATCGCACAATAAATGTATCATATTTACTATACCCTATTTACTACTACTTTTTCAAGGATTCTTTATACTTTCTCATCGCTTCGTAACCACCAACAACGCTTCCAACCTCATATCCTTTTTTTCCCAGATTTCTCGCCTGCTGCATACTTGAACCACCATGCTGACAATACAAAATCACAGGACGCTTTTTCGTAAGAACTTTGGTATAATCTTCCACTTCCATTTCTGGATAATTAATCGCACCTTCCCAATGCCCTTCTCTATAATCGTTTCGCGAACGAATATCTATCAGTATTGCTTTTTTATCAATTCTTAAACGCTCAATATCTTTGGGATATACAATTTCAAATGTCATAACATTTTACCATTCTATTTTTTCTTATTATAAAATATGCAAGTAAATTGGGCTGTTGCAGATCGGATTTTATATCCGTGGCGCGATGGCTCTTTTTTGTATAAATCCTAAATATAATTTGTCCTTCTTTTACTGACGTTTTCTTTTTTGAAAAATGCCATAGTCCTAAAAAGACTTTCTGCTAGATGGTTTTGTGTCTTTCAACAGTTCGACTATCCGAGTGATATGTCCGCGGGCTGGAAACACTCATCCACTTTCCAGTTTCTCTAAGTGTGTTTCTACGCTCCGCGGACATATCACTCGGATTGTTCGAACGTTTGGAAGAC
>CAZVOY010000099.1:0-5504 GCA_964628865.1 uncultured Lachnobacterium sp.
CAAGCGAAATAAGGATGACTCTGCCCTATACAGAGCTACTTTAGGGAAGGAAATTCTTCGTTTTTTTAAAAAGTAAGAAATGAGCCTGTCTATATATGAAAAAAAGCGGCCTTGGAAAACGTCGGTACTTAATAAGTGGCAAGCGAAAGCTTGACACGAATTTAGTATCCGCTACGTTTTTCACGAGCGAGAGCGCTCGCGCTTTTCATATATAGACAGGCTCATTTCGTAGTATCTTAAAAAAATATAATTTCCTGCGCTAAAGAGTGATTTAATTTAATGGTTGTTGCTGTACCATTGGCGAATCTTCCACCAAAGGTAAAAATACATATCCATTTGCGAGCCCCCAGTTAATGATGTCATCTACCGCATCTACACTAAAAGGCTGTGTATCATGTTGCAATATAATCGCTGAATCCAAACCAGCCATACCTGTAATCACATTATTAATTACGGTCTGCTCATCAAAAGCTCCGCCACCATCTCCACTAGAGACATTCCAATCACAATACACATATCCATGACTTTTCAATTCTTCTGCTAGAACTGTCATAATACCTTTACAATATTTTTCACTGGTAGTGTTTGAAGTACCACCTGGAAAACGAACAATCACAGGTTCTTCCCCCGTCTGCTCTACGACCAAATCACAGATTTTTTCCAAATCCTCATAATATTTTTCTTCGCTGCTATATATACTGTAATCATGTTCATAAGAATGCACCGCAATTGTGTGACCTCTGCGATATGCTTCACCAATCATATCCGCATATTCTAAATTTTGACCCGTTACGAAAAATGTAGCTTTGATATTATATTGATCCAATACATCTAAAAGACGTTCTGTATATGCACTTGGACCATCATCAAAGGTCAGATATGCAACCTTTTGATCCTCCCCAACTTCTATCGTAACATTTCTTTTTGCAACACGTGTATTTCCATTGGAATCCGTTACCGTATATTTGATTGTAAAGGAACCATTTGCTCTAGGTTCGCCAGTTACCACAACTTGATCCGTGACATCTCCGTCATAAATATCTACTGCAGTAAATCCTGGCTCTACATATTCCTCACCCGCACGAAGCACCATATCTTTATCGCCCTCCAGCGTAATAACTGGTCTTCTTACATCTTTTACCACATAATTAACGGTAATTTCATTTACAATCCCATTATATTCTGCTCGGTATACAACAGGCTGCTCTCCAAGTTGAAGCATATCGACTTCACCTATCATCTCTACTTCTACATCGACACCTTCTGGGGCAAATACCGATTCTTTGTAGACCGCTGTAACCTCTAACAATTCTCCATCCCTATAGTGCAGATTTTTGGTTCTTCCATCCTTCACACTAAACTCTATAAACTCAAGGTTTTTTATCTGCAAAAGGCATACATATATAATGATAAAAATTGCTACAAATGCTAATTTTGGCCAATGCTTTTTTAAAAATTCCATCACTTTTTTCTCCGTGTAATAAAATAGCTCTGGAGAAAGATCTCTCCAGAGCTTTATTTTACAATATTTTTTAGTTAAATCCAACTACTTTCTGTGCAACGTGATATGCGAAAACGCCAAACTTGCGACCAAATTTTCCAGGTAAGTTCATCGCGAGACCAAAAAGACCATATCTTAACTTCTTGTAAAGACGTTCGTCTGTTTCTTTGATATATGCCCATAAATCGGCTCTCTTCTGAAGAAGTTCATCAGAACCATCTATCAAACACATTACTGTAGAAATCGTAGTAATGATTTCTAAGTAATTATACATATATTTGCGAAGCTGTTTGTTTTCTACTGACCACAAATCAAACTTTTCAATCATAAGCTTATTTACTTTCATCTGCTGATCGATACGACGAATCATAACTGCCTCATTTACAGACTGATCATCACGACCAATGAAGTAACGATAAAAATCCACATCCATGTAATACATTTTCTTTACAGTTGGAAGAGGATTATATACATAAATATTATCCACATAGAAGGTGTGCTTTGGAAGCTCCAATCCGCATCCACGAATCATTTCTGTTCTGTAAATAACCGAATGCATGAGGATATACTGTCCCTTGAAGAAATGAAGTTTGTCATCCCAACTAAACTCTTTATCCTTTGGAACACCACTCTGGCGCATTACCTGTTTATGTGCTGCACCTTCTTTTTCATATACATAGTTTGCAAGAAGCATATCTAGATAGTTATCATCGCTATCATATTCGCGAAGTTTATTTAAGATTGCTTTATATGCATCTGGATCTACCCAGTCATCACTATCTACTACTTTGAAATAACGGCCAGTAGCATTGCGGATACCTGCATTTACCGCTTCACCGTGTCCACCATTTTCCTGATGAATTGCACGACAGATGGTAGGATATTTTGCTTCATATGCATCTGCGATTTCTGCCGTACGGTCTTTTGATCCATCATTTACGATAAGAATTTCAACATCCTCGCCACCAATCAAAATAGACTCAATACATTTTTCCATATAAGCCTCAGAGTTATAGCAAGGGATTGCAAAACTTAATAATTTCATTTTTATCCTCTCTTTATATGTATACTTATAAAATCCTTTAACTATATGTTACAACATTTTCATTATACACATTTTATAAAATTAGTCGAATGAAAAATCTTTAAATTTTTATGAAGAAACCAGCATTATTCATAATTTGTTAACAATTTACTCATAAAACAAACATACAGATTTCACAATTCACTTATATACTGAAATCAAACAAAGAGAAATTTCCTTCTCATAATAAATCTTTTTCATATAAAACCGGTGCACGCCACATGCACCGGTTTCCTCTGTCTATAAGGCATCTTTTCCAATTACCAGATTTAAATATTCCGTATATTTTACAAACGCACTTGGTATCGCATAGTGTTCTTTGGTATCTTCCACGTTTACAAATATCCATCCTTCATTTTCGTCTTTTTTTGTCATTTCGTGTCGACTACTATATTCCGTTGCAGACAAAAACACCACATATCCCTTCATATGCCATTCCACATGCGAAAAGATATGTTTCGCTTCACAAGCAGGTTGAATTCGAAGAGGCTCAAAGCCCTGTTTTTTCAAATATTGTATTATCTCTTCTTCCGATAAGTATCCCTCTAAATTTGGCAACTCATATAATCCCGCCAACAAACCTTTCGTTGAGCGCTTATGCAAAGCCAATCGTTCTCCATCTTTTACAATTAAGACAGTCTTTTCTTCTACTCGTCTGGCTTTTGCTTTCTTCTTTACCGGAATCTCCATAATTCTATCTTGCTTCTTTGCTTCGCATAAGGATTTCCAAGGACAGTTTTCGCAGTGGGGTGCTCCATTAGGAAGGCATACAATCGCGCCTAATTCCATCAACGCCTGATTAAACACAGATGGTTCGACTTCTGCTTCATCATCATTCATCACCTCAAGCAAACGCTCCTCCATATGTGTTTTGACACTCTGCTTCATGATATCACTATCATCCGCTGTCACTCTCGAGATCACACGTAAGACATTGCCATCTACTGCAGGAACTGCTTTCCCATAGGCAATAGAAGCAATGGCTCCAGCCGTGTAATGTCCAATTCCTTTTAAAGTTAACAGCTTATCATAATCCGGTGGAATCATTCCATCATACTCTTCTATAATCTGATTAGCAGCTATCTTTAGATTGCGGGCACGGTTATAATACCCCAACCCTTCCCATAGTTTCAAAAGCTTATCCTCTGGACACTCCGCCAAAGCTCTCACATCTGGTAGCTCACGTATAAATCGGTCGAAATATGGTTTTACTGCTTCAACCCTTGTCTGCTGAAGCATAATCTCTGAAATCCACACATAATAGCCCGTTGGATTTTCCCTCCAAGGAAGCACCCTGGCATTTTCATTGAACCATTTTTGTAATGGTTCTACCAATTGTCTTAAATCAAAATTATTTATCATAATAACGCTTTCTTCTAATTAATTTTCATAGCATATATTATACCCAATAGATATGCTTTTTTTCAATACACCATTTCTTGTATATTGTTTACCTCAGCTGCATGCATTGAATTTGAATCTCAACTAATATATAATAAACACATAGTACTTTTTTAAATAAAAGAAACGAGGTAAACACAAATGAAAAAACTAAAAAGGGAAACCATACTCCAACTTATGCCTTTACTGATTCTTTTTTTCGGTCTGGCATTCTTTTTTTTAGTGATAGGTATTTCCGAATCATCAACAGTGGCAGATGGACCTACTCCATTAGAAGAAGTAGATTTTTCTGGGGATATTGATGGTCTGTATGTCACAGGAACTATCTATTATATTTATGACTGCTATTGTGAAGAAGTTGAAGACGGCGTCGTAACACGTAGAGAGTATGTAATTGATGCAGATGATTATTATTACATGGCACTCCGTGCAGATGATAGCGATATGCAAGCTGCGGACGCACTTTGTGACGCAAGTTATTCCTACTATCTTGGTGAGGATGACGGAACACAGTTGGCAGCTGCTCAATATGAAGTAACCGGTGTTATTGAAAAAATCCCAGCTGCAACCTTAGAATATTATTACGACTACATCGGATGGGATAGCATGGATGAAGCATCTAAAGAAACATTCCTTCCATACTATTTAAGAGTCACAGACTATGAATCAGAAACTGGCGGTAGCATCGTAGCATTCATTCTCTTCTTTATTCTTGGTGGTGTATTCCTTACAATGGCATTGAGTGGCTTCTATCAGAGAACAGTAAAAAAATATATCAACGGAAGTCCTTCACCTGAACTTGCAAAACAAAAAGTAGAAAGTTTTGTTGAAAACACGCCTAAAGAAAACGGCATGCGTTGCAACCATGAATTTATCTCTGGAAGTAATATAGGTGTCACAATTTTCGGTGAGACATCCAAGGTAGCTTGGGTATACTTACATACAGTCACACACCGAGTATTGTTTATTCCAGTTTTCAAAAATTATAATATCTTTTTTGGTTTTACAGATGGCACTCTTCAGTCAGCTGCAATGAAAAACAAAAAAACTGCCACTGCTAATCTCGAAATGTTACAGCAGCTCTGTCCAAAAGCAGTTTTTGGTTACACACCAGAATTAGCTAAAATGTTTAGAAAAAATCGTAACGAATTCTTAGATTTAAAATATAATGCTGCCGAACAGCCTGTTGAAGAAGCAGATACTATCTCTGCTGAGTTCTAAATTAAATAAATTTTTAGAGAGAACATAATTTGTGTTCTCTCTATTTTTTCTAATCGATACACAATTCAAAAAATTTAATGTACTATTTTAAAAACATGGTATTTTTGTCCAAAAAATACCTTTTAGAATGTTGACAAATTTCGTGTATCAAGTAAAATTATACATAGCAAGGTTTCGCTTTGGCGAAAGCCTAAGCGACATAATTTTTTTTAAAGAAAAGGAGAAGAAAAACTATGGATTTGAATTTAAGACCAGCAAGTGAATGCAAATTTGATGCGGTATCTCTCGGTGAAGTTA
>CAZVOY010000100.1:0-5430 GCA_964628865.1 uncultured Lachnobacterium sp.
ACTGCATTAATTCCAATAGCAGGAGCTTACATTGGAGCAGCAGTGGGTGTAATCATGATTTTGACAGTCTCACCGCTTAAAGCGATTCAGTTTTTGGTGTTTATTTTGATTCTTCAGCAGATTGAAGGTAATCTGATTTATCCAAAAGTAGTAGGAAAATCAATTGGTCTTCCAGGTATTTGGGTATTAACTGCTGTTACCGTAGGTGGAGGCCTTTTAGGTGTAGGAGGTATGCTTTTGGCAGTTCCTACTTTTGCAGCGTTGTATCGTTTGCTCAAAGAAGATGTGGAAAGACGTAATCCACAGGTAGAACCTGAGATAAAAGATAAAATAGAAGATAAAAACGAAAGTATTTTTGTGGAGGAAGATGAAGAATAGGGAATTGGTAGTCATTGCAAAAATCCATACAGAATTTCCAGATAAGTTTGGAATTCCTAGGCAGAGTGGATTAGTGCCGACGTTACGAGGTGAAATTGTTTTTGAACCAGAATTTCGTAGTATGGATGCTATTCGCGGTTTAGAAGAATTTTCTCATATCTGGCTTTTGTGGGAATTCTCGAAAGCCAAAAGAGAAACGGTTTCACTTACTGTTACACCTCCACGCTTAGGAGGGAAAGAGCGAAAAGGCGTATTTGCCACGAGAGCTCCATATCGTCCTAATTCTATTGGATTATCCTCTGTGAAATTGGAGAAAATATATCTCGATGAAAAAAGAGGTCCCGTGCTCGTGGTATCTGGTGCAGATTTGTTGGATGGGACACCGATTTATGATATCAAGCCTTATCTGCCTTATACAGATTCACATCCAGAAGCAAAAGGAAGTTTTGGTGAAACACATAAAGAAGATGAGATTGAGGTGGTTTTTTCGGAAGAATTGTTAGATCAGTTGCCGAAAGAATTACAGGAAAAATCGATTGCGGTTTTAAAACAGGATCCGAGGGCTGCTTATAACAAAAAGCCAGAGTATGTATATGGTATGAGTTTTGCGGGTTATGATATACGATTCGTTGTTCAGGGTGAAAGACTAATCGTAAAAGAAGTGGTGAAAATCACGGAAGAGGACTTTCGGAAAATAAAATAAAGGTGGAAACCAAGATGCATGGTGAGTTCGATTTAGAACGTTTTGAAAAACAGTTAAATTTTGTAAGAGAAATTGATAAAGAAAAACAAATTTTTCGTCAGACTTATTTAGCAGACGGAAAACGAAAAGAAAATGATGCAGAACATGCCTGGCATATGGCAATCATGGCATTTCTACTGAGTGAATATGCAAATGAAGAGATAGATGTGCTGAAAACAATTCGCATGATTTTGATTCATGATGTGGTAGAAATTGACGCAGGCGACACATATGCTTATGACGATGCTGCAAAAACATCGCAGAGAGAGAGAGAAGAGCGTGCGGCTGCTCGTATCTTTGGATTATTGCCAGAGGATCAAAAAAAAGAACTATTGGCATTATGGGAAGAGTTTGAAGCAGGTGAGACAAGGGAAGCTCGCTTTGCAAGAGCATTGGATAATTTCCAGCCGATGATGTTAAATGATGCCACAAATGGTAGAGCGTGGGAAGAGCATGAAGTAGTACTTTCTAAGATATTAAAGAGAAACGAACGCACACCACGTGGGTCAGAAGAGTTGTGGGATTATGCAAGAAAAAATTTTGTTGAAAAGCATGTTGAATTAGGGCATATTATAGATGATAGTGATGTTTCGTCTGTAAAAGAAGAAAATAAAAACATATAAATAAGGAGCGTATATTAAATATGAAAAAGGTAGAAGATTATGTAAGAAGTATTCCAGATTTCCCAGAAGAAGGAATTATTTTCCGTGACGTTACCAGTGTGTTACAGGATGCAGATGGCTTGCAGTTGGCAATTGATGAATTAATGAAACGCTTGGAAGGTGTGGATTGTGATGTAATTGCAGGTACAGAATCTCGAGGCTTTATCTTCGGTATGCCTTTGGCATATTTATTGAAAAAACCTTTTGTTCTTGTGCGTAAAGCAGGAAAACTTCCATGCGAAACTATTTCAAAGACATATGATTTGGAATATGGTTCAGCAACTATCGAAATTCACAAAGATGCAATCAAACCAGGTCAGAAGGTAGTGCTTATCGATGACTTGATCGCAACTGGTGGTACAATTAAAGCTGCGGCAGAATTAGTAGAAGAATTAGGTGGCGAAGTTGTAAAAATTCTTTTCTTAATGGAATTAGCAGGATTAGAAGGCCGTAAAGTATTAGAAAACTATGATGTAGATTCTGTCGTAATATACGAAGGAAAATAATACATAAAACTAAATAAATGGAAACATACTATCTCATATATTGAAAAGGAGAGATAGCATGAACCAAAAAGTAGGTAGTGGGAGTCTTTGTTTTTCAAAGGCTCCTTTTATTGTGAGTACAGCCTCTGTTGTAGGAAAAAAAGAGGGAGAAGGACCTTTAAAAGATTGTTTCGATGTAATAGGAAGTGATGAAAAATTTGGAGAAGAAAACTGGGAAGCAGCAGAAAGTGCTTTGCAAAAAGAAGCTCTGACATTAACGTTGGGAAAAATTAATCGAAAATCCGAAGATGTACGTTACCTGTTTGCAGGGGATTTGTTAGGTCAGACTATCGCATCGTCCTTTGGCTTAAAAGAGTTCGAGATTCCGCTGTTTGGATTATATGGTGCATGTTCAACCTGCGGAGAGTCCTTATCATTAGCGTCTATGAATGTGGCAGCAGGCTATGCTGACTGTGTAGCAGCGGTTACCTCCAGCCATTTTGCAAGTGCTGAAAAACAATTTCGATTTCCATTGGAATATGCAAATCAAAGACCGATGTCCTCTACGTGGACCGTGACAGGAAGTGGTGCATTTTTACTAACTACTGAGGAAAAAGCAAAAGAGTGGAAAGTAAAACCATTGGCAAAGATAACGGGTGTAACAACCGGAAAAATCGTGGATTTTGGTATCAAAGACTCTATGAACATGGGGGCAGCTATGGCTCCTGCCGCCTGTGATTTGATCTATCAGCATTTCAAGGATTTTTCAAATCAGCCAGAGGATTATGATCATATCGTAACGGGTGATTTGGGCACTATTGGATCAGAAATTTTGGTTAATTTGTTAAAAGAAAAGGGATATGACATTTCTGCAGTTCATGAAGATTGTGGCGTGAAAATTTTTGATGGGGAAACACAGGGGACTGGTGCTGGTGGTTCAGGTTGTGGATGTTCTGCAGTAACATTGAGTGGGTATTATCTGAGAGAACTAAAGGAAGGGCATCTTCGCAAGATACTATTTGTGCCGACCGGGGCGCTTCTTTCTACTGTAAGTTTTAATGAAGGACAGTCGGTACCAGGAATTGCGCATGGTGTTGTTATAGAAGCAATATAATGATGTAACTAAATGGTTGCAACCAAGTGGTTGCATGGAAAGGATGTTATATGGATTATGTAAAGGCATTTGTTGTAGGGGGGATTATATGTGCATTGGCACAGCTTTTGATGGATAAGACCAAGATGTTACCAGGTCGTGTCATGGTGTTATTAGTATGTAGTGGTGCAGTTCTTGGTGCAATTGGTGTATATGAACCGTTTTCAGAATGGGCTGGAGCAGGTGCAACCGTTCCACTTTTGGGTTTTGGAAATAATCTTTGGAATGGTGTGAAAGAGGCTATCGATACGGAAGGATTTATAGGAATTTTTAAAGGAGGATTTACAGCATCCGCTGTGGGTATCTCGGCAGCGTTGGTATTTTCCTATATTGCGTCATGGATATTTGATCCTAAAATGAAAAAATAGATGAAATAGGCGATAATTCTTGAAAAATCAGCAGTAGAGTGATATGATGAACTATGTTCAACAAGGATGTTGGCAAAATTGTGGATAAAGTGGATAACTATGTTAGGAGTAATATGAATCATCGTGTAACCTCTACAGATAAAATTTTAGAACAAGCACTTATTATTGCAAAAAAAGAAGGTGTGGATAAGCTTAGTATTCGTAAGCTTGCATCTGCTTGCAACATTGCGATTGGTTCTGTTTATAATTATTATCCAGATAAAGATGCTCTTGTGACTGCTGTGGCTGAAGAATTCTGGAGCCACATTTTTGAAGATCAGAGAAAGCTATATCATACAGGAATGGGATTTACCAGATTTTTGGAACAATACTATCGCTATCTTTATGCGAAGTTATCGCCATATGATAGTAGTTGGGTGAGAGATTTGGAAGGAAAAATACCGATGGAGCAAACCATGGATTTGTTTCTGCAGGTATTAAGAGAAGATGAACGAATCAATCATTCGATTTGGAATATGGAGTTTCAACCAGAAAATTTCTGTCGTTATGTTTTTACAAATATTATGGCGTTATTGCAATCTGGAGAAGCAAATTGCAGATTTTTTGTCTATTTATTGGAAAATCTTTTATATCAAAGATAAAGGTATAAATCGGAAGTGAACGCATCATACTAATCTCAAAAAGAAAAGGAGATTTGCATGATGAACAAATTCAGCTATTTGATTTTATGTACACTAATTGCTGCAGGAGCATTATTTGCAACTGGATGTAGCAAAAATGGGGATAATACCGATACACAGGCCCCATATGAAGATGAAGTAAATAATGGTAACAATGGTGTTATCAATGATATGGGAAATGGTACCGATAACACACAAAACGGTACGAACAATGACATGGACACAAATCAGAATGGTAATTCTGCTCAGGAAGATTTACAAAACAGTGGAAGCAATTTAAAAGACGCTGGTGAGAATTTAATTGATAGTGTGCAGGATGCTGGTGATGCCATTAAAGATGGTGTAAACGATTTAACAGATGACACAAACAATAATAATACAAACAATAATAATACAAACCCATAATTAGGCGGATTATTGTAACAAGGATAAAGAGGGAAAACCTATGAAAAAAGAAACTTATATAAAGATGACCCAGCCATTTCGTGATAATTCCGGAATGGCTAAGGGAATACATATCTTAAATAAAATTTGTACGGGTGCGATGTACTTGGCATACCCAGTGCTTCTTGTTTATTTGTTTTTCTTTGAAAAGTACAGCAGTTATTTTAGTTTTCGGAAAGCATTGCTAGTGCCAGCAGTTAGTTTTGTCTTGCTATCGGTGTTCCGTTATTTTATTAATCGACCAAGACCATACGAAGCCTTTGGACTTCCACCAGTTATAAAGAAAGATACCAAAGGAAAATCCTTTCCAAGTCGACATGTGTTTTCAGCAACCATAATTGCAATGACTTTTCTCCTCATGTCACCTTGGCCTTGGGTTGGAATCATATTTTTATGTGTTTCTGTGGTGTTAGCAGTCGTACGTGTGGTTTCTGGAGTGCACTATATCAGCGATGTGATAGCTGGAATAATTGTAGCAGTGATATGTGCGATTTTTGGGTATATCACTCTTTAGCGCA
>CAZVOY010000101.1:0-5419 GCA_964628865.1 uncultured Lachnobacterium sp.
TATTTGTTCATCAGGCAGAGTTTGAAGGAAAAGAACAGCAGGTTATGAGTTCTCTCAGAAGACTCACAAATCCAGACTTCACCGAATTGGAAGCGGATCTTGCGCTTATTGCTGTAGTAGGTCGCGGTATGAAGTCGCAGAGAGGTACTGCTGGTAGAATTTTCTCAGCGTTGGCACATGCAAATATCAACGTTCGAATGATTGACCAGGGTTCTTCCGAATTGAATATTATCATTGGTGTTAGCAATGATGATTTTGAAACTGCAATTAAGGCAATTTACGATATTTTCGTAGAAACAAGACTATAGTCTAAAAGTAAATATAGCAGGAACTGAGTGGCGCTTTCTTTCATATTTTATATGGAAGGGAGCGTTTTTTATATGGATAGGCATACCATTATTCTTACATCAGATAATAGACAGGAAAAATTGGCGAAGCTGCTAGAAGGAAAAGTAATAAGTTACGCGTGGGAAGAGAATTCGAAAGAAAAGACCGTGTGTGAGAAGATATATGTATTACCTATACCAGTGTCGAAACTAGATAAAAATTATGAGATAAAAAAGAAATTAAAACAAGAATTAATAAACGCAAGTCAGGATGAGTATGTCCGCGTAAAAGTTTTCGGAGGAGTGGTAAACGAAGAGTGGCAAATCTTCTTTGAAGAGCATGGAATCATGTACTGGGATTTTATGAAATTGCCAGAGGTGGTGGAAGGAAATGCTTGGATCACCGCAGAGGCTACAGTTGCTGAAGTGTTACAGTATGGGCAATATTCCATTCATGGACAGAATGTTTTAGTGACTGGATATGGATGTTGCGGTGTAAAAATCGCAAAGGTTTTCGCTGATTTAGGAGCAAATGTCACGGTTGTAGCACGTAGAGAAGAGGTTCGAAAGCAAGCAGAGAGGGATGGATATACTGCAGTAGACTTTTTTGATATGGCAAAATGTGTTGGGGAGATGAATACAGTAATCAACACGGTGCCTAACATGGTGATTACAGAAGAAGTAATACGACGTATGGAAAAGGATACACTTATTTTGGACATCGCATCTAATCCAGGTGGAACTGACTTCGAAGCGGCGAGAAAGTATGGAATCTATGCGCGGTTGGCGCTTGGGTTGCCAGGTATATATACAACAACTAGCAGTGCAAAACTGTTGAAAAATGCAATATCCAAATACGCACCTTTACGAAACGATGTGAAAGGGGATAGGCAATGGATTTTTCAAATTATCATATAGGCTACGGGATTACTGGATCGTTTTGTACGTTTGCGCAATCTCGGAAAGCGGTAGCTCGGTTAAAGGAGATGGGAGCTGAAATAACTCCGATTTTTTCTTATCAGACCCAGACCAATGATACTAGATTTGGTAGTGCAAAAGAGTTTGTGGAAGGGATTTGTGAAATTACAGAAAGTGATGGGATTCGTACCATTACAGAAGCAGAACCGATTGGCCCAAATAATTATTTGGACATTATGGTTATAGCACCATGTACAGGAAATTCAGCAGCAAAGTTGTGTAATGGTATTGTAGATACGCCGGTATTGATGGCAGCAAAGGCACATATGCGAAATGGGAAGCCGTTGGTGATTGCGATTTCTACCAACGATGCGTTGGGGATGAATTTTAAAACGATAGGGCAGCTTATGAATATGAAGAATATTTACTTTGTTCCATTTGGACAGGATAATTATAAAAGTAAACCAAATTCTATGGTTGCAAATCTGGATTTGCTACCAGATACAATAGAGATGGCGTTAAAAGGAAAGCAAATTCAACCAATATTGCTGTAAAAGGGACTGCTAAGCAACAGTCCCTTTTATTATAGCGTTTTGGTTATATTGAAATTTCTACGTGATACATTTCTAACCAGTAGAGAATCTGAAGGTAATGTGCCACTAGCTGAGGACCAGCCATAAGCTGCCCATACCAAGGTCTGCTAAGGTCTTTTGTCTGACGACAGAAGTTTGCAGCTTTCTCTTTGTCTACAATGGCGAGTAACGGGCAATCGGGTTTCGAAAGGGCAGAAAGAAGAGCGTCATTGACGAGGGCTTCATATCCAGGATCGTAAGTTTTTGGATATGGACTCTTTTTTCGAACACGAATATTTTCTGGTAATAAGCCAGTCGCATATTCGCGTAAAAGGTGTTTGCGTTCGCCGTTTTTTGCCTTTATTTCAAATGGGACGTTAAATAGGTATTCTGTTAAATCTAGGCTTGCAAAAGGCATGCGGGCATCCATGTTATTTATTGCAGCAGCACGATCCCCACGATTTATCAAGGTTTGCATAAAATATCGAATAGTGAGGTAAAAGGTTTTGTGATGTCGCATATCTTCAGAGGTGTTTTCACCATCCAAACCAATTTCTTTACAGGTAGAAAGATATGCTTGTTTCACGCAATCTTCAAAAGGAATTGACGAAATTAAATTATCATTTAACAAACTGTAACGTGGCGATAAATCAATTGACCATGGGAAAGTTTTAGGATCGCTGTCGGTGTTGTGGTACCAAGGATATCCGCAAAAGATTTCATCGGCGCATTCGCCTGTGTATACAATTTTGTGTTGCGAAGCGACTTTCTCGCAAAAATACATGTAAGAAGAATCTACATCTGCCATAGCAGGTAGATCGTGGGCGGCTACCGAACGTTTTAAGTAATGAAATTGGGTTTCGTTATCACAATTGTAGATTGTATGTTTCGTACCCAAATGATTTACCATTTCTGTTACGAAGGGTGCATCTAACGCTGGTTGAAACGCATTTGATTTAAAATGTTGTCTACTGTTATCAAATTCAAGTGAGTAGGTAGCGATAGGAGTGTCCGAATCGGCAGCAAGTTTGGCGGTGACTACAGAGGAGTCTAAACCACCAGAGAGTAAACAACAGGATGGCATAACGGCACTTTTTAGAGAATCTATGGACTGATTTAGCAATTCACTAATATGGTCTAAGGTGTCTTCGTAGGTATCGGTGTGTTCCTTGATTTCGAATTGGTGAAAGGCTTCTTCAAGAAAAATGTCTTTTCCAAAGGTGATATAATGACCTGGTTTTACCTCTGAAATTCCTGCAAAGATGGCACTTCCAGGTTTTCGCGCAGGGCCTAAGCTTAGAAGCTCGGTAAGCCCTTCGAGGTTTACTGTTGGACAAACATCGGGATGTTCAAAGAGTGCTTTTATTTCGGAAGCAAAAATGAGAGAATGGCCTTTGTGACTGTAAAACAAAGGGCGAAGTCCGAGGGGGTCTCGAAATAGGTAAAGCGTTTTATGGTTTTGGTCGAAAATAGCCAAGGCAAAAGCGCCACGCAGGTTTTTCGCAAAATCCGTCCCGTTTGTCAGATAAGAAAATAATAAAAGTTCTTCCAAAGACATGGTTTTGGTAGAGATTTGATGAATTTCCAAATCTATTGCGATGTCTTCTGGATTTGTAATAAAACCGTCGAAAAGCAGGGTGTAGGTATTGTCCTTGTAGTCTCTGGTGATGGGTTGCATTTGGTGATGAAATGTGCCAGGGATGTAGCCTGCGAGAAGAAAATTTTGGCTAAATGCACCTTGTGGGAAATAATGATAAGATTGTTCGTCTGGACCGCGATGGATAAGGGCGCGAGCCATATCGTGAATGGTTTTGATGCAAAATTCGTTTTCTTTGGAATAAATGGTATTTGGTTGGAAAAATCCAGCGATACTGCTCATAAATGAAACTCCTTCATAAAATCTGTTCTTATAAGTCTATGAGCAGAAGAGAAAATACATGAAAAAAAGAAGGAACTGTCTTTCGACAAATTCCTTCCATAAACAACAATACTATTTTTGTGAAGCCTCATATGCTTCGCGGCATGCTTTTGCAAGCTGGTCGCCACAGGATGTGTTTTTAAAGCCACATGTTATGCCGCTGATTCGCTTTTCAACCTCTTCTACCGTAAGGCCTTCTACAAGTTTTGGAATAGCCTGAAGATTCCCTTGACATCCGCCAGTAAATTTTACATTGTGAACGATGTTTCCCTCTAATTCTAATTCAATCTGTGATGAGCAAGTGCCCTTTGTTTTATATACGTATGACATAATATTTCTCCTTTATGGGTTAATAATAGATGTATTATACATTCCAAATCATGTTTTTTCAACGAATATAGGAGATATATTAATAAAAAATTTACAATTCGTTTACCTATTTTTATTGAGAAAAAAGCGTCAAAGTGATACAATATCGTGGTGATTTGCCGTAGATACGGTGTAAAATGAGGAAAAATGCATAGCATTTTAAAATAAGGAGACAAAAATGGGTATTATTGAAAAGCTTTTTGGAACCCACAGTGAAAGAGAATTAAAAAGAATTTATCCAATCGTAGACCAGGTAGAAGCCTTAAGAGATGGGATGATGGCTCTTTCGGATGAGGAATTAAAAGGGAAAACAAAAGAATTCAAAACTCGACTTGCTAATGGCGAGACTTTAGATGATATTTTACCAGAAGCATATGCTACCGTTCGTGAGGCTTCTAGACGTGTGCTGGGAATGGAACACTATAGAGTACAGATTATTGGTGGTATTATTCTTCATCAAGGACGTATCGCAGAAATGAGAACAGGTGAAGGTAAAACACTTGTGTCGACCCTCCCTGCATATTTAAATGCTTTAGAGGGAAATGGTGTGCATATTGTAACGGTAAACGATTACCTTGCAAAACGTGACGCCGAGTGGATGGGACAGATTCACGAATTTCTTGGATTGAAAGTCGGTGTTGTATTAAACAGCATGAACAATGATGAGCGTCGTGAAGCTTACAAATGCGATATCACATACGTAACAAACAATGAATTAGGTTTTGATTACTTGAGAGATAATATGGTTATTTACAAAGAACAGCTTGTTCTTCGTAATCTCCATTATGCAATCGTGGACGAAGTGGACTCGGTTTTAATTGATGAAGCGAGAACACCACTTATTATCTCAGGACAGAGTGGAAAATCCACAAAGTTATACGAAGCCTGCGATATTTTAGCAAGACAATTACAACGTGGTGACGATGTCGAACAGTACTCAAAAATGGATGCTATTATGGGTATTGAACAGGAAGAAAATGGAGACTTCGTTGTAAATGAAAAAGATAAGGTTGTTAACTTAACCGAAGCTGGTGTGGCAAAGGTAGAACAGTTCTTCCATATCGAAAACCTAGCAGATCCAGAAAATCTGGAAATTCAGCATAATATCATTCTTGCGCTTCGTGCACATAATCTGATGTTTAAAGATCAGGATTACGTAGTAAAAGATGATCAGGTAATGATCGTAGATGAATTTACTGGACGTATTATGCCAGGTCGTCGTTATTCCGATGGTTTACACCAAGCAATTGAAGCAAAAGAACATGTAAAAGTAAAACGTGAAAGCAAGACACTTGCCACCATTACCTTCCAGAACT
>CAZVOY010000102.1:0-5391 GCA_964628865.1 uncultured Lachnobacterium sp.
AATTTCCCCCTTTTTAATATATGTATCCCATCTTTGGATACTCTTAGACTTATACTATCACAAACATGTAAATATTGCTAGATAATTCTTTTATTTTTTCGCGAATTTTAAGTAAAATTTACAATATATAGAATATCTTTCCAAGACATATTTGTGATTTTGTTGTATACAAGCTAATTATATGCAATAAAGACGAAAAAAATGACCAAACTCTCATTTTTTTCGTCTTATCTCTTACATTATTATTTTTTATTTTTATAGATTTGTTCCGTATGAATAAAATCATATGGTGTTGCCTGATATACATAATAATTTAAATAATTATAGTACATCAAATTACCATGAGATCTCCACTGAAGCAATGGTCTACGTTCATCATCATCCTCTGGATAATAATTCACTGGAACTTCAATCGGAAGACCTTTATCTTTATCTCTTCGATATTCTTTATCCAAAGTATATCGATCATACTCTGGATGTCCCATCACGTAAATCTGTTTCCCATCATCCGAAATTACCAGAAAAACTCCTGCTTCATCCGACTCTGCTAATATTTTCAAATCGCTATGTTTTTCGATATCCTCTTTACACACTTCTGTATGTCTAGAATGTGGTGCATAAAAAACATCATCAAATCCGCGAACCAATGGCACTCTTCTATTTTTTACACGATGAGCAAACACGCCAAACATTTTCTTTTTTAAAGGCTGCTTCTTAATCCCATAATGATAATACAATGCAGCCTGCGCACCCCAACAAAGATGAAGTGTAGATGTTACATGAGACTTACTCCATTCCATAATTTCGCAGATTTCATCCCAATAATCCACCTCTTCAAACTCCATCTGTTCTACAGGAGCACCTGTAATAATAAGTCCATCAAAGTTTTTTTCTTTTACCTCATCAAAACACTGATAAAACTGGTTCAAATGACTAATAGATGTATGTGTAGATTGGTGGCTAGTCACCATAAGAAAAGATACATCAACCTGAAGTGGTGTATTGGAAAGTGAACGAAGAATCTGAAGCTCCGTCTCTTCCTTTAATGGCATAAGGTTTAAAATTGCTATACTAATTGGACGAATATCCTGATGACTTGAACGATTTTCATCCATAACAAATATATTTTCTTGCTCTAAAATTTCCTTTGCAGGTAAATCATTTTGAATTCTAATTGGCATGTTATCCTCCAAACATTTCTAGGAAAGTATCCTCTGAAATAATAGGTACCCCTAATGTTTTCGCTTTTTTATTTTTTGACGAAGTAGATTCCACATCATTATTCACTAAATAATTTGTCTTTCCTGATACAGAACCTGCGACTTTACCACCTTCGGCTTCTACATAATCCTTAAAGGCATCTCGGTTTTTAAAGTGATGCACATCTCCAGTAATAACAAAGGTCATGTCTTTGCATTTTCCATTTTCTGCATTACGCTTTTCTACTTTCTGTAAAGTTACTACTTCAAGCAAGTGTTTCAAACTTAACTGGTTAGCATCATTTTCATACCATTTTAATATAGAATTGGATTTTTCGCCACCAATTCCATCAATATCTTCGAAACCAGTTCCATTTTCCATTCGTTCTAAAAATCCATCAAAACCAACGGTGTTTATAATCTTCTTTGCAGCATCAGTTCCGATCATCGGAATACAAATTGCAAAAATAAAGTTTACTGGATGAATATTTCTGCTTTTCTCAATCGCTTTTCCCATGTTTTCACAAGATTTTTCACCAAATCCTTCTAATTGACTAATCTCTGAAAAATGTTCAGAAAGTCGGTATATATCTGCAAACTCACGTATAAAACCATCGTTGATAAAACGAAGCATTGTCTGTACAGAGAGTCCCTCAATATCCATACCATTTTTACTAACAAAACGACTAAATTTCTTTACATTTTTAGCAGTACAGTCTGGATTTGTGCAATGAAGCGTTTTGGTTCCACTTGCACTAGTATGAATCTTGGTAGCCGCCTTACAAACTGGACATTCCTTTGGAATTTCCACTTCTCCTACTGTATCTTTTACACTAATACATTTTGGAATAATCTTATTTGCTTTGATTACTTCTAAAGTGCACTCTTTACCAATTCCTAATCGTTCAATTTCACTTAGATTACAAAGCGAGGCACGAGAAACCGTAGTTCCTTCAATCTGCACTGGCTCAAATACGGCAACTGGTGAAATTGTAGATACCGCACATGACCATTCAATATAACGCAACTTGCTCTCTACAGATTCATCCTGCCATTTAAATGCATAACCAGCTCTAGTTGCATGATGTCCCGTTACACTTCCTGTAGAAGCATAATCCGTGTCATCATAACAAATTACCAAACCATCTACTGGCAAATCCATTCTTCCAGACTCAACACGCTTTGTCCATTTATCTACCAATGTTGCTATAGCATTGGCATCACCGATTTCTCTATCTACTACTGTAAATTTCATTTCTTCCAGGAAATTCATGCGGTCTCCCCAGGAAACCATAGGCTCATCCATATGAACCAATGTAAATGCATAGAAATGAACACGTCGATTTTTTACTTCCTCTGCATCATCCAGATTCAATGTACCGGCTGCTAAATTTCGAGGATTTGCATACTTCTCATCGTCATCTTCTATCATGTCATTAATTGACTCAAAATCCGTATAAGAAATAACGGCCTCTCCACGAACTACTAAATGACCTTGATAAGAAATCTCAAGAGGAAATCCTTTGATTGCATTTTTTAAATGAGTAATATTGGTTCCAATTGTACCATTACCCCTCGTAAGAATCTTTGTTAATTTTCCGTTGTCATATGTCAATACAAGGGTACATCCATCCAACTTCCAAGATAACCAAATTGGATATGTCGAAGCCCATTTTTCAAGTTCTTCCACACTTTTTGTTTTTGCCAAAGATAACGCTGAAAACTCATGTGCCTCTTTCTTTCCACTTTCACTTTCATAGCCAGCATTTTGTGTTGGACTGTTTTGCAATATATGACCCGTTTCCATTTCGAGCGTAGTCAATTCATCAAACATGGCATCCCATTCATAATTGGACATAATCTCATCCTGCCCATTATAATAAGCAGCTGAGGCCTTATTCAACCGAGCAACCAGCTCTTCTATTCGATTGATTTTACTAGAATTAACATCTGTCATATTTAAATTCCTGTTCTATAGATATTTCTATTCGATTTCTTTTCTCTTGGCTTGACCGGTCCATTGGAAGAAGATTTAATGAGGTTCATCAACTTTTCGTACTCTTCGGAAGTTACTTCACGGTATTGACCAGACTTTAAATCGCCAAGCTCAATATTCATAATACGTATTCTTTCCAATTTTTCCACACGATAGCCAAAATATTCGCACATACGACGAATCTGACGATTTAATCCCTGCGTCAAAACGATTTTAAACTTGCGATTTCCCAGCTTTTCTACTTTACATTTTCGCGTGGTAGTATTTAGTTCCACTAACGGAACGCCACCTGCTAAACCTCGAATAAAGCTATCGGATACTGGTTTATTTACTGTTACAATATATTCTTTTTCATGCATATTTCCAGCACGCATAATTTTATTAACAATTTCACCATTATTGGTCATTAGAAGTAAGCCTTCCGAATCTTTGTCCAATCGGCCAATTGGATAGATTCTCTTAGGATACTTCATAAAATCAATCACATTATTTTTTTCACGCTTTTCAGCAGTGCAAACAATGCCAGCTGGTTTATTTAGCACCAAAAGAATCATTTCCTCTTCTTTTTTCACTGGTCTGCCATTGACATATACCTCATCGCCATCAGAAACTTTGTCTCCGGTTACAGCAACTCGATCATTTATGGTCACTTCACCATTTTCAATTTTTCGGTCTGCTTCTCGTCTGGAACATACACCAGCTTCGCTGAGAAACTTATTAATTCTAACACCGTTATTTTCCATGATTATCCTTTAACCTAAATAACGGAGACTTAAGTAGTTCAAGTCTCCGTTTTATTTATTATTCTGTTACTTCTTCCGTAAAGTCTGAACGAACATATCCTTCTTTATCATCATCAAAACGAATCTTAATCCATGTATGTCCATCATCGCCTTCTTCTTCACCAAGTTTTACGAATTCCTCTCCTTTATAAGCATCACCAATGTCATCGGAATCACCATCTGCTTCTTCTCGAATGTTTACATTTGTAGATGTATTTACGATCTTAATCTTTTCTTCCGCAGGTTCTGCTTCCTCTTCTTCAGGTGTCTGCTCCTCCGCTGGTGTTTCTTCTACTGGAGTATCTTCTACAGGTGTTTCTGGCTCCTGTGGCGTTTCAGCAACCTGTGTACTTTGTTCGGTTTCTGTATCCTGCTGAACATAATATACTGAATCCTCCCACTGCTGTCTTGTTCCTGGGATCGTACGTTTTGTTAACTGCTGAATCTCTGTATTTTCTTTAATTAAACTATTGAATGCCGATTCCACTTCGTTATAAAGTTCTAAATAATCGTCTTCTGTTGTATATTTGCGTAATGCGGTATACACATCCTGACTAATTGGTTCTTCAGCATACTGCATATTAAAATCAGAATAAAGGTTGTTGATATAAAGGACTCCATTTTCATCTGTCTGAACATAGAAAAGCACCATACTTGGAGCTGTGGTTTCAACTCCTGCAAATTTAATATCAAAACGAGCAGATACAATATAAGAATCCTTTGATAATCCATGTTTTGTATAGCAATTTAAATTCTGATATGCTTCATAGAATTGGCTCATTGTAGTAATATAGCTCTTTTCCATATCAGAAATTGGATATGCGATAGTCTCTAATGTTTGGAAGTCAGCATTTACATATGCATCAAAATAAGTCTGAACCAACTCATTTAATTCTGCATAAGCATTTACTTCAAACTCAGCATCTGGAACATAATCTTCACCAGATACTTCCCTGCTATTAATCTTTGCAATTCGCTTTGAGTTAAATTCTTCACCTGTAAAGAATACAAGAATTACAACAAAACAAATAAACAAGCCAGCAGTTGCAAAATAACGTTTGTGCTTAATTACAAAAGGAACTGCTTTTTCCATTATAAATGGTTTTATCTTGTCAACTAAACTTTTTACTTTTTCCCAAACATTTTTTAATACTGGGACTACTTTTTCACTAAATACATTTTTTACTTTATCTAAGAAATCTTTCATATTATCCTCCATGTGTACGCAACCGAATGCACCCGATGGGAATCGAACCCACATCTCAGGAGTCGGAGTCCTGCGTTCTATCCATTATACTACGGCTGCATTGACCAAAATAGTTTAACAAACCGCCCTTTAAAAGTCAATATCACTCACCATTTAGACAATCTAAAATCATTGCCAAATCTTTCATTGGAATCTGTCCTGGTGCAC